>JBBSKB010000108.1:0-10337 GCA_038256725.1 Mycobacteriales bacterium
CCACACGCACCGGCCGGGCAGCTCCACCGGGCCCGGGGCGACGATCGCCGTCGCGGGCGGGGCGCCGGTGGCGTACTCGGTGGAGACGACGAGCTCGTAGCCGTCGCCCCACGGGGCGGCGGGCAGCTCGAGGGTCACCGGCGCGGCGCCGGCGTGCAGCCAGATCAGGTAGGAGTCGTCGACCACCGGCCGGCCGAGCGGGTCGCGGGCCCGGATGCCGCGGCCGTCGAGATACATGCCGATCGTCTGCAGGCCGGTGTCGAACCAGTCGGTCGTGGTGAGCTGCTTGCCGTCGGGGGCGAACCACGCCAGGTCGCGGGTGCCGCCGGTCCCGGGCAGCTCGTGGCCCTCGAAGAACGCCTCCTGCCGCAGCACGGGGGCCGAGCGGCGCAGTTGCAGCACGTGGGCCGTGAAGGCGCGCAGGTCCTCGTCGACCTGCGTCCAGTCCAGCCAGGACAGCTCGGTGTCCTGGCAGTAGGCGTTGTTGTTGCCGCGCTGGGTGCGGCCGAGCTCGTCGCCGGCGGTGAGCATCGGCACCCCGGTGGAGAGCAGCAGCGTGCCGAGCAGGTTGCGCACCTGCCGACGACGCAGCGCGCTGATCTCGACGTCGTCGGTCTCGCCCTCCACGCCGCAGTTCCAGCCGCGGTTGTGGCTCTCGCCGTCCCGGTTCTCCTCGCCGTTGGCCTCGTTGCGCTTGTCCTGGTAGGTGACCAGGTCGCGCAGGGGAAAGCCGTCGTGGGCGGTGACGAAGTTGATGCTGGCGAAGGGCCGGCGGCCGTCGGAGCGGTACAGGTCCGAGGAGCCGGTGAGCCGGTAGGCGAGGTCGCGGACGCCCACGTGCGCGCCGGACCACACATCGCGCACCGTGTCCCGGTAGGCGGCGTTCCACTCCGTCCAGGGCGGGGGGAAGTTGCCCACCTGGTACCCGCCGGGCCCGACGTCCCAGGGCTCGGCGATCAGCTTCACCTGGCTGACCACCGGGTCCTGGTGCACGACGTCGAAGAACCCCGAGAAGCGGTCGAAGTCCTCCGTCGAGCGGGCCAGTGCCGGGGCCAGGTCGAACCGGAAACCGTCGACGTGCATCTCGGTGACCCAGTAGCGCAGCGAGTCCATGAGCAGCGCCAGCACCGGCGACCGGCGGACGTCGAGGGTGTTGCCGCAGCCGGTGAAGTCGGTGTACCGCGCCGGGTTCGCGCCGTCGACGCGGTAGTAGCCGGCGTTGTCGATGCCCTTGAACGCCAGCGTCGGGCCGGTCTGGTCGCCCTCGGCGGTGTGGTTGTAGACGACGTCGAGGATCACCTCGATACCCGCGGCGTGCAGCGCCTTGACCATCGTCTTGAACTCGGTGACCTGCCCGCCGCCGCTGCCCGACGCGCTGTAGGCGGCGTGCGGGGCGAAGAAGCCCAGGGTGTTGTAACCCCAGTAGTTGGTCAGCCCGCGGCGCAGCAGGTGCGGCTCGCTGACGAAGGAGTGCACCGGCAGCAGTTCCACCGCGGTCACGCCCAGGGACCGCAGGTGCTCGACGAACGCCGGGTGCGCCAGCCCGGCGTAGGTGCCCCGCAGATGGGCGGGTACGCCCGGATGCCGCATGGTCGCGCCCTTGACGTGCACCTCGTAGATGACCGTGTCCGACCACGACGTGCGCAGCGCGCGGTCGCCGTCCCACGGGAAGGTGTCGTGGACGACGACGCCGCGCGGCACGTGGGGCGCGGAATCCTGGTCGTCGGGGACCGGGCTGTCGACAGCATCGCCCGGGTGCCCGAACAGCGCGGGGTGCAGCTGCAGCTCGCCGTCGACGGCGCGGGCGTAGGGATCCAGCAGCAGCTTGGCCGGGTTGTACCGCTGCCCGCCTGCGGGCTCGTAGGGCCCGTGCACCCGGTACCCGTAGCGCTGACCGGGCCCGATGCCGCCGACCCGGCCGTGCCAGATCTGGTGGGTGCTCTCCGTCAGCCGGTGCCGGTGCTCGGTGCCGTCGGCGTCGAACAGGCACAGGTCGACGGCGTGCGCGCCGGCCGACCACAGGGCGAAGTTGGTGCCCGTGCCGTCCCAGTGCGCGCCGAGCGGAGCGGGGGAGCCGGGGAGGACCTCGACGGCCGGGGATGCGGTCACGCGGAGATGGTGCCAACTCCGCGGGTGTGGGGGTGCAGGTGGCGCGCGCGAGGTTGGTTGGATGGGGCCCGTGTCGAGCTCAGACGCCCTCGAGGGGGCCGTCGTACGGATGACCGGGGTCGACGTCGTGCGCGGGGAGACCCACCTGCTGCGCGGCGTCGACTGGCGGGTGGAGGCCGACGAGCGCTGGGTGCTGCTGGGGCCCAACGGGGCGGGGAAGACGACGCTGCTGCAGCTCGCCGGGGCGCTCCTGCACCCCACCCGCGGCGAGGTGCGGCTGCTCGGCGAGACGCTCGGCGCCGTCGACGTCTTCGAGCTGCGTCCGCGCATCGGTCTGACGAGCGCGGCGCTCACCCAGCGGATCGCGCCGTCGGAGAGGACCGGCGACGTCGTCGTCTCGGCGGGGTACGCCGTCGTCGGGCGCGGGCGGGAGCGCTACGACGTCCACGACCTGACCCGCGCGGGCATGCTCATGGAGCAGTGGGGCGTGGCCCAGTTCGCCCACCGCGCGTTCGGGACGCTGAGCGAGGGCGAGCGCAAGCGGGCCCAGATCGCCCGCGCGCTCATGCCCGACCCCGAGCTGCTGCTGCTCGACGAGCCGGGCGCCGGCCTGGACCTGGGCGGCCGCGAGGACCTGGTCTCCCGGCTGTCGGACCTCGCCCGCTACGCGTACGCGCCGGCGCAGGTGCTGGTCACCCATCACGTCGAGGAGATCCCGCCCGGCTACACCCACGCCCTGCTGCTGCGCCGCGGGGAGATCGTCGCCTCCGGCGCGGTCGACGACGTGCTGACTGCCGGCACCCTCTCGGACACCTTCGGGCTCCGGCTGGAGCTGACCCGCACCGAGGGCCGGTTCGCCGCCCGCAGCGCTCGCTAGGGTGCCCGCATGGCGCAGACCCCGGAGTTCGTGACCCTGCAGGTGGAGGACGGGGTGGGCACGATCCGCCTCGACCGGCCGAAGATGAACGCCATCGACGAGCAGCTGCACCTCGAGGTGCGCGCCGCGGCGATCGAGGCGGCGGAGCGCGCCGACGTGCGCGCCGTCGTCCTCTACGGCGGGGAGCGGGTGTTCGCCGCCGGCGCCGACATCAAGGCCATGTCGCAGCTCGACGGCGCGGGCATGCAGGCGTGGGGCCGGGAGCTGCAGGACTCCTTCCGGACGGTCGCCCGGCTGCCCAAGCCGGTCATCGCCGCGGTCACCGGCTACGCGCTCGGCGGCGGGTACGAGCTGGCGCTGTGCGCCGACTTCCGGGTGCTCGGCACCCGGGCGAAGATCGGCCAGCCGGAGATCCAGCTCGGCGTCATCCCCGGCGCCGGGGGCACCCAGCGGCTGGCCCGCCTGGTCGGCCCGGCCAGGGCCAAGGACCTCGTGTTCACCGGCCGGCACGTCGGCGCGGAGGAGGCCCTGGAGATCGGCCTGGCCGACGCCGTCGTCCCCGACGCCGAGGTCTACGAGACCGCGCTCGCCATGGCGCGCAAGTTCGCCGCCGGCCCGCCGCTGGCGCTGGCCGCGGCCAAGCGCGCCATCGACGAGGGGCTCGAGCTGCCCATCGACGAGGGTCTGGCGCTGGAGAGCCGGCTGTTCGCCGAGCTGTTCGACACCGAGGACCAGGCGACCGGCATGCGCTCGTTCCTGGAGAGCGGCCCGGGCAAGGCGGAGTTCACCGGACGCTGAGCGTTCACGCACCGTTCGGCGCCGCCGGGCCGTCCGGTCGGCCACAATGCGCGAGACCGTCTCGTGCGGGGCGGCTCCACACCAGGAGGAATCGTGCGACGAAGCACCACCCTGCGGACCGCGGTCGCGGTCGTGACGTCGGGACTCGTCCTGACCGCCTGCGGCTCGGACGACGGTGACGCCGGCGGCGGCAGCGGCTCGGACTGGGCCACCGCGACCTCCATCGAGGACGGCGGCGGGATGGACGCCCTCGTGGAGGCCGCGCAGGCCGAGGGCGAGCTCAACGTCATCGCGCTCCCGCCGGACTGGGCGAACTACGGCGAGATGCTCGACGCCTTCAGCGAGAAGTACGACATCGAGATCAACAGCGCCAGCCCTGACGGCTCCAGCCAGGACGAGCTCAACGCCGTCACCAGCCAGCGCGGCCAGGACCGGGCCCCCGACGTGCTCGACCTCGGGCTCTCCTTCGCCCGCCAGGCCAAGGCGCAGGACCTCACCGCCCCGTACCAGGTGGAGACCTGGGACGACATCCCCGAGGACCAGAAGGACCCGGACGGCCACTGGTACAACGACTACGGCGGCTACCTGTCGATCGGCTGCAACGCCACGATCGTGCAGGTGTGCCCGACGACGATGGCCGAGCTGGCCGACCCGCGCTACGCCGGTCAGGTCGCCCTCAACGGGAACCCGACGCAGGCGCAGGCGGCCTTCGCCGGCGTCTGGGCCGCGGCGCTGGCCAACGGCGGCGACCTCGACGACATCGGCCCGGGCATCGACTTCTTCGTCGACCTCAAGGCGAGTGGCAACTTCAACCCCGTCGAGTCGACGCCGGCGACCGTGCTCGCCGGCGAGACCCCCATCTCGCTCGACTGGGACTACGTGAACGCCGCGCAGACCGACGAGCTGGAGGCTGCCGGGTCCACGTGGGAGGTCCACGTCCCCTCCGACGGTCTGATGGGTGGCTACTACAGCCAGGCCATCAGCAGGTTCGCCCCGCACCCGGCCGCGGCCCGGCTGTGGCAGGAGTTCCTCTACAGCGACGACGGTCAGAACATCTGGCTGAAGGGCGGCGCGCGCCCCGTCCGGCTCCCGCTGATGGAGGAGGCCGGCACCGCCGACGAGGCGGCGCGCAGTGCGCTGCCCGAGGTCGCGGGCGAGGCCGACTTCCCGAGCGAGGACCAGGAGGCCGCCGCCAAGGAGGTCGTCACGTCGCGCTGGAACGAGGAGATGTCCGGCTGAGCACGTCAGCAGCGGTTGCGTCCGCGCCGGCCCCCCGTCGCGGGGACCGGCGCGGACGCGTCCTGACGGCGCTGGGGACGGCGCCGTTCTTCCTGTACGTCGCGGTGTTCCTGCTGCTCCCCATCGGAGTGCTCGCGGTCGAGGCGTTCCGCGCCACCGACCCGGTCACCTTCGAGGAGACCTGGTCCACCGACTCGATCACCACCATCACCGGTGGGGTCTACCGCCGCGCCTACCTGGGCAGCCTGCAGCTCTCGCTGATCACCGCGGTGCTGTCGGCGGTGCTCGGCCTGGCGCTCGCCCTGGCGATCCTGCAGGCCCGCCGCGGGCTGCTGCTGCGCCGACTGGTCCTCACCGCCTCCGGGGTGCTCGCCAACTTCGGCGGCATCCCGCTGGCCTTCGCCTTCATCGCCACCATCGGCAGCCAGGGCGTGGTCACCGCCATGCTCCAGGACACCCTCGGCATCGGGCTGGGCGGCTTCTCGCTGTACTCGATGACCGGCCTGGCGCTGGTCTACCTGTACTTCCTGGTCCCGCTGATGGTCCTGACGATCATCCCCGCGCTGGAGGCGCTGCGGCCGCAGTGGCGCGAGGCCGCGGACAACCTCGGCGCCAGCGGCTGGCAGTACTGGCGGTACGTCGGCGGGCCGGTGCTCCTCCCGCCCGTGCTCGGCGCCACGATGCTGCTGTTCGCCTCCGCGTTCGCCGCCTACGCGACCGCCAAGGCGCTCGTCGGCAGCAGCGTCCCGCTGGTCACCCTGCAGATCGCCGACGCGCTCTCGAGCAACGTCGTCGTCGGCGCGGAGAACCTGGGCAAGGCCCTCGCTCTGGGCATGGTCGTCGTCGTCGGCCTGGTGATGGCGTTCTACGCCTGGGTCCAGCGGCGCACCCAGCGGTGGCTGGCATGACCGCCCTCGCGGAGGGCGTCGCCGGGGCCGGGGGAGTGGCGCCGGAGACCCCGGTCCGGTCCGAGCGGCGCCGTGGCGGTGGCTGGCGGTTCGCCGTCCTCGGCCTGCTCGGGCTGTACTTCCTGGTGCCGATCGCGGCGTCGGTGTGGTTCACCGTGCGCAACCGCGGGACCGGGGAGTTCACCGCCGAGCACTACACCGGTATCCCCGGCGCCGACGGCTTCGCCGAGTCCTTCACCCGCTCGCTCGTCCTGGCCGGGCTGACGGTGCTCATCGCGCTGGCGCTGATGGTGCCGACCGTCGTCCTGGTGGACCTGCGGCTGCCCCGCCTGCGGACGACGGTGGAGCTGCTGACCCTGATGCCGCTGGTCGTGCCGCCGATCGCCCTCGTGGTGGGCGTGCGCAGCGTGCTGTCCTGGGCACCGGACTACTTCCTCGGCACCCCGCTGGCCGAGGCGTTCTTCGCGATCCAGGAACCCGACCTGCCCTGGATCCTGGTCTTCGCCTACGTCGTCCTGGCGCTGCCGTTCGTCTACCGCGCGCTGGACTCCGGCGTCCGCGGGGCGGACCTGCGCACGCTGACCGAGGCCGCCCGCAACCTGGGGGCCTCCTGGCCGCGGGTGCTGGTCTCGGTGGTCCTGCCGGTGCTGCGCACCTCGGTGCTCAACGCCGCGTTCCTCACCCTCGCCCTCGTGCTGGGCGAGTTCACGTTCGCCAACATCCTCGGGTTCGAGACCTTCCCGACCTGGATCCTGCGGATCTCGGGCTCGGCACCGCAGCTGTCGGTGGCCGTCTCGGTGCTGTCGCTGGTGGTCACCTGGGTGCTGCTGCTGATGATCTCCGCGCTGGACCGCCGGCGCGGCACGAAGGAGAGCGCATGACCGCCGCCTCGCCGCGGACCGCGGACGCGGCCCCGGACGCCCGTCCCGGCGTGCCCATCCGGCTGGAGGGGCTGACCCGCCGGTACGGCTCCGTCGTCGCCCTCGACGGCCTGGACCTGGACATCGTCGGCGGTGAGTTCCTCGCGCTGCTGGGCCCCTCGGGCTGCGGCAAGACGACGGCGCTGCGGGCCATCGCCGGGTTCGACCGGCCCGACGCCGGCCGGGTGCTCCTCGACGGCCGCGACGTCACCGGGACTCCGGCGAACAAGCGGGGCACCGGCATGGTGTTCCAGGCCTACTCCCTGTTCCCGAACCTGACCGTCGCCGAGAACGTCGCCTTCGGCCTGCGGGTGCGCCGTCGGAGCGGCGCCGAGCAGCGCAACCGCGCCGCGGAGCTGCTCGAGCTGGTCGGCCTGGCCGACCGCGGCGACCGCTACCCCCACCAGCTCTCCGGTGGCCAGCAGCAGCGGGTGGCGCTGGCGCGGGCGTTGGCGGTGGCCCCGAAGGTGCTGCTGCTGGACGAGCCGTTGTCGGCGCTGGACGCCCAGGTGCGCGTGCAGCTGCGCGAGGAGATCCGCCGCATCCAGCTGGAGCTCGGCATCACGACCGTCTTCGTCACCCACGACCAGGCCGAGGCGCTCTCGGTGGCCGATCGGGTCGGGGTGCTGCGGGCCGGCCGGCTGGAGCAGGTCGCCAGCCCCGACGAGCTCTACGAGCGCCCGGCGACGGCATTCGTCGCCGAGTTCGTCGGCACCATGAACAGGCTGCCCGCGAGCCTGTCCGACGGCTCGGTCGAGCTGCTGGGCGTCCGCCGGCCGGTCGCCGGTGCCGCCCCGGCCGGGCCGGTCGAGGCGCTGGTCCGGCCCGAGGCGCTGCTGGTCACCGCCGGCGGCCCGGGGCGGGTCGTGACGCGCACGTTCTCCGGTGCGAGCACCCGGCTGCTGGTCGCGCTGCCCGGCGGTGTCGAGGTGCGGGCGGACCTCGCCAGCGCCGACAGCCAGCACCTCACGCCGGGGGCGGCGGTGTCGGTGGTGCCCGCCGAGCGGCCGGTTCTGGTGGTTCCGCAGGAGTAGGTTGGTGAAGGTCCTGGGTCTCCTCGCGCACCGGCTGTCCGCCGCCGCTGCCAGGTCCAGGAGCACACCGCGGGCCGGTCGTCCGGCCCAGTCAGGTTCCTCATGACCTCCGCACCGTCCGTCACGCCCACCGTCGAGCACGCGCCCGCCGACGCCTGCGCGAACTGCCCGCACCCGCTCAGTGCCCACGACGCGATCTCGCTGCGGTTCTGCCGCGCCACCCAGGCCGGCGAGCTGCCGCGTGGATGCGCCTGCCCCACGACCTGACCGACGCGGTGCGGGATCATCCGGGGATGAGCGCTCCCCGGGATCCCGCCGTCGTCGACCGGTCCGACCCCGGCGGCCGCGCCTGGGTGGACCGGGCGGTCGCCCTGGTCGAGGCCGACGCCCGACGCAGCGCCGACACCCACCTGCTGATCTACCCGCTGCCCCTGGAGTGGGGCGTCGACCTCTACCTCAAGGACGAGTCGACCCACCCCACCGGCAGCCTCAAGCACCGGCTGGCCCGGTCGCTGTTCCTGTACGGGCTCTGCTCGGGCCAGATCACCGAGGGCAGCACCGTGGTGGAGGCCTCCAGCGGGTCGACGGCGGTGAGCGAGGCCTACTTCGCGCGGATGCTCGGCCTGCCGTTCGTGGCCGTGATGCCGCGCTCGACCAGCCCCGAGAAGATCGCGCTGATCGAGTTCCACGGCGGCACGTGCCACTTCGTCGACCGCGCCGCGGACATGTACGGCGAGGCCCGCCGGCTGGCCGCCGAGTGCGGCGGTCACTACCTCGACCAGTTCACCTTCGCCGAGCGGGCGACCGACTGGCGCGGCAACAACAACATCGCCGAGTCGATCTTCGACCAGCTCTCCGCCGAGCGGCACCCGGTGCCCGAGTGGGTGGTGGTCGGCGCCGGCACCGGTGGCACGAGCGCCACGATCGGCCGGTACCTGCGCTATCGGCGGCACCCGACGCGCCTCGCCGTCGTCGATCCGGAGAACTCCGCCTTCTTCCCGGGTTACGCCGACGGCGACCCCGAGGCCACCACGGGGACGCCGTCCCGGATCGAGGGCATCGGCCGGCCGCGCGTGGAGCCGTCGTTCGTGCCGACGATCGTCGACCGGATGATCCGGGTGCCCGACGCGGCGTCGCTGGCCGCCATGCGTCACCTGGCGGAGATCACCGGGCGACGGGCCGGCGGCTCCACCGGCACCAACCTGTGGGGCGCCTTCACCCTGGTCGCCGAGATGCTCGCCACCGGCCGCACCGGCAGCGTCGTCACCCTGCTGTGCGACGGCGGCGAGCGGTACGCGCACACCTACTACTCGGACGGGTGGGTCGCCGGGCAGGGCCTGGACCTGGCGCCGCACACCGCCACGCTGCAGCGATTCGCGGCGAGCGGGGCGTGGCGCCACGGAGCGTGACGTGGCTCACCCGGCCCTCGTCCCGCACAGCCTGAACGGGCAAGTAACCTCCGAGGTCGGAGCTGGCGGGCTATCTGCCCGCGCCCCATGACCCCGTCGCGGAGGTAGGTCTGGCGTGAACATCGTCGTTCTGGTCAAGCAGGTCCCGGATTCCGGGAGCGAGCGCAAGATGGATCCGGCGGACAACACCGTCGCCCGCGCCGCTGCCGACAACGTCGTGAACGAGATCGACGAGTACGCCATCGAAGAGGCGCTCGTGGTCAAGGAGGCCCAGGGCGGCGAGGTCACCGTGCTGACCGTCGGCCCCGACAGCGCCACCGACGCCATCCGGAAGGCGCTCTCCATGGGTGCCGACAAGGCGGTGCACGTCTCGGACGAGGCCATCAAGGGCTCGGACGCCGTGCAGATCAGCGCCGTCCTGGCTGCTGCCCTCGGTCAGCTCGAGTACGACCTCATCATCTGCGGCGCCGAGGCGACCGACAGCCAGATGAGCGTCATGCCCGCGCTGCTGGCCGAGCGCCTGGGTCTCCCGCAGCTGTCCGGTGCCCGCAAGCTCACCGTCGACGGCGGCGTCGCGAAGATCGAGCGGCAGACCGACGGCGGCTACTGGGCCATCGAGGCTCCGCTGCCGGCGATCGTCTCCACGTGGGACACGATCAACGAGCCGCGCTACCCCTCGTTCAAGGGGATCATGGCCGCCAAGAAGAAGCCGGTCGAGACCAAGTCGCTGGCCGACCTCGGCGTCGACGCCTCGACCGTCGGCCCGGCCGGCGCCACCACGCAGGTGCTCGACTTCGCCGGTCGCCCCCCCAAGGGCGAGGGCGTCAAGGTCACCGACGAGGGCGACGGTGCACAGAAGTTCGTCGACTTCCTCGCCGGCCAGAAGATCGTCTGAGCCCGGCCCGGATCGAAGGAAGAGGAGAAGCTACTCATGGCAGAGGTCCTGGTCCTGGCCGAGCTCAACCCGGCAGGCGGAGGTGTCCGCAAGACGACCCTCGAGGCGCTGACGGCGGCTCGCGCCCTCGGTGAGCCGTCCGCGGTCG
>JBBSKB010000109.1:0-10286 GCA_038256725.1 Mycobacteriales bacterium
CCACGACGCCGTAGACGAGCACGGTGATGCCGACCGCGACGACGGCGAGGATGGCCGCCCGGGAGAGGAAGCCCTCGCTCGCCACCTCGTTGAGCGAGATGACCATGATCTCCGCGGACAGGATGAAGTCGGTGCGCACGGCCCCGGAGACGATCGTCTTCTCGTCCGGGAGCGCCTCCTCCACAGTCGCGTGCTCCTCGGCGGAGCCGCTGATCCGGTGCCAGATCTTCTCCGCGCCCTCGTAGCAGAGGTAGGCGCCACCGACCATGAGGATCGGCGTGAGCAGGACGTCCAGGAACTCGCTGAGCAGCAGGATCGCCGGCAGGATGATCAGCAGCTTGTTGCGCAGCGAGCCGAGCGCGATCTTCCGGATGATCGGCAGCTCGCGGTCGGCGTTGAGGCCGTGCACGTACTGCGGCGTGACCGCGGTGTCGTCCACGACCACGCCGGCCGCCTTCACGCTCGCCCGGCCGGCCGCGGCCCCGATGTCGTCCAGCGAGGCGGCGGCGGCCTTGGCCAGCACCGCCACGTCGTCCAGCAGGGCTACGAGTCCACCCGCCACGGGAGGTCCTTTCCGTCGGTCAGCACGTGCGCCGTACCCGTGATCGGGCCGCCGCGGAACGTCTCACGGACGCGTACCCCGCTCCGCGTCCAGAGCCAGGGCGAGGTAGACGGCGGCGAAGTCGGCGACGGCGAGCTGGCGGGCCAGGCGCGGCAGCCGGCCGGCCGACGCCGCCTCGCCGTGCTCGGCCAGGCCGCTCACCGGGACGTCGCGCGCCGCGGCGGTGCGCAGCACCTCGTCCATGGACTCGCGCGCCGAACGTGGCTCGCGCTCCCCGGCGCCGTCGTGCTCTCCGACCGCGGGGTCCCGGATGGTGAGCAGCCGGAGCCGTCGGCCGGAGTCGTCGGCGCGGTCGCGGAAGAAGTCGTCGCCCTCGTGCGGGGCCAGCGGCCCACCCAGCACGGCGCAGGCCGCGACGCGCTGGTCGGGCAGCCGGAAGCCGGCCGCGGGCAGGCCGGCGAGCGTAGCCAGCTGGTCGGTGATCCGGGTCGCGGCGACGCCGGCCAACGGGCCCTCGGCGGCGATGACCGGCAGCGCGTCGAGCAGCTCCAGGGCCAGCGTCTTGGCCGGGTTGACGAACGTCTCCCTCGCCGGGCCGCACTCCTCCGCGGTCGCGTCGAGCGCGGCGGCGAACGACTCCGGATCTGCGACCTCGCTCGGGAGCAGGCCGAGTTCGGAGGCCAGCAGCAGCATCGGGGTGAGCAGCGACCACAGCGTCATGTGCCGCACCCGGCTCGCCGGGAGGGCGACGTACGGGGCGCGGCCGGTCGCGCAGGCCGCGTGCAGGGGGGCGTCCTCCGCCCCGATGCCCAGCAGCGACACCCCGCGGCGGGCCGCTTCGTACGCGGGGGCGACGGCGTAGCTGCCGGCCCCGGTGCGGGTCGCGACCACGACGACGTCGCTGGGGCCGGTCCACACGGGCAGCGCCGGGCCCGGCACGACGTCGACGGTCACCGGGCTCGACGCGCCCAGCAGTGCCCGCAGCACCGAGGCGGCCACCGCACCCTCGCGGCGGCCGACGATCACCAGCCCCCGAGGCCGGCCTCCGCCGGCGACCCGCTCGAGACCGGTCTCCGCGGTCAGCCGTGCGGTCTCCCGGACCTGGGCACCGGCGCCGGCCACGGCCGGCAGCAGCCCCCGGGGATCCCGTGCGCGCAAGACCCCGAGGTCGTCGAGGACCTCCTCGGCGAACTCGGGCGGGATCATGCGGGGCTGTGTTCTCGGCGCGCCCCACCACCCTCGCCCGCCCCGCCACCCCGGCGGCGCGCCTCGTCCAGGAGCAGCACGGGGATGCCGTCGCGCACCGGGAAGGCCCGGTCGCACGTCGTGCACAGCAGCTCGCCGGCCGCCTCGTCGACGGTCAGCGGGCTGTGGTGGGTGTCCGGGCAGGCCAGGATGGACAGCAGCTCGGGGTCCAGCCCCAGCGGTCCACCGGTCGTCGCGTCCGTCGTCATGCCCGCACCATCCCCAATACCTGATCCCGCAGTTCGGTCATCCGCGCCTCGTCCGGCGCTTCCACGTTCAGCCGCAGCAGCGGCTCGGTGTTGCTGGCACGCAGGTTGAACCACGCGCCGTCGGCCAGCTCGATGGTCAGCCCGTCGAGCTCGTCCACCTGCGCACCGGGCTGGTCCGCGAACGCGGCCAGCACGTCGGCGGTCCGCGCCGCGGCGTCGTCCACGGTGGAGTTGATCTCCCCCGAGGCGGCGTAGCGAGAGTAGGCGGCGGTCAGCTCCGACAGCGTCCCGCCCTGCTCGCCGAGGGCGGCGAGCACGTGCATGGCCGCGAGCATCCCGGTATCGGCCCGCCAGAAGTCGCGGAAGTAGTAGTGCGCCGAGTGCTCGCCGCCGAACACGGCGTCGGTGCGGGCCATCTCCGCCTTGATGAAGGAGTGGCCCACCCGGGTGCGCACCGGCTCGCCGCCGTGCTCGCGCACGATCTCGGGCACGGCCTTCGAGGTGATCAGGTTGTGGATGATCGTCGTCCCGTGGCCTTTGGCCAGCTCGCGGACCGCGACCAGGGCGGTGACCGCGGAGGGGCTGACCGGCTCGCCCCGCTCGTCAATGACGAAGACGCGGTCGGCGTCGCCGTCGAAGGCCAGGCCGATGTCGGCGCCGTGCTCGCGCACCCCGGCCTGCAGGTCGACCAGGTTGGCCGGGTCCAGCGGGTTGGCCTCGTGGTTCGGGAAGGAGCCGTCCAGCTCGAAGTACATCGGGACGACGTCCAGCGGTAGGTCGGCCAGCACGACCGGCACCGTGTGCCCGCCCATGCCGTTGCCGGCGTCGACGACGACCTTGAGCGGGCGGATGCCGGAGAGGTCGACCAGGCCGCGCAGGTGGGCGGCGTACTCGTGGATGACGTCCCGCTGGGACACCGAGCCGACCCGGCCCGGGTCGCGGTCGTAGCTGCCGGCCTCGGCAGAGGCACGGATCTCGGCCAGTCCGGAGTCCTGGCCGATCGGCGCCGCGCCGGCCCGGCACATCTTGATGCCGTTGTACTGCGCGGGGTTGTGGCTGGCGGTGAACATCGCGCCCGGGATGCCCAGCGAACCGGCCGCGAAGTAGAGCATGTCGGTCGAGCCCAGGCCGGCCTCGACGACGTCCAGCCCGCGGCTGATCACGCCCTCGGCGAAGGCGCGCGACAGCGGGACCGAGGAGTCGCGCATGTCGTGGGCGGTGACCACCGAGGTGGCGCCGCTGTCTGCGTGCACGAACTCGGCGAACGCGGCGCCGATCGACCGGGCGACGTCCTCGTCCCACTGGTCGGGGACGACACCCCGCACGTCATACGCCTTGATGATCGATGAGAGGTCAGCCACGCCGAGACCCTATCGGCGCGCACGGACGGCCGCTCGTACGGCCACCCGTCAGGGGAGGTCGGGGAGGACGCGCAGGTGCCCGCGCCGTGTGCCGCGGCCGTCGTCCAGCGGATCGCGCGGGGGCTCGGGACGGGCCGCCTCGCGGACCGCGTCGGCCAGGGCGAGCAGGTCGTCACCGGTCGGCCCGACGTCGTCCAGGTCGATCTCGTGCCGGACGACCTCCCAGCCGCGGGGCACGGTCAGCCGCTCGGCGTGGAACTCGCAGAGGTCGTAGCTGTGCGGCTCCGAGAAGGTCGCCAACGGCCCGACAACGGCCGTGGACTCCGCGTACACGTAGGTCAGGGTCGCCGCTGCCGGTTGCGCGCAGCCGCTGCGCGAGCAGCGACGTGACTGCCTCACCACCGGTTCCTCACGCATGCACCGTAAACCCGCCTCCGGGTCGGCCGCAGCAGGCGCACCGGGAATTCGGTTCGGGCGCCCCATCCTGCACGATGACCCCGTGGGCATCGACACAGGTCCGGTCCTCGTCCTGGGCGGCCGCAGCGAGATCGGCACGGCCGTCGCCGTCCGGCTCGCCGCGCGCGGCTGCGGCACGGTCGTGCTGGCCGCGCGGCGGGCGGGCGACCTCGACGAGCAGGAGTCCGGCCTGCGCGCGGCCGGCGCCACCACGGTGGGCCGGGTGGAGTTCGACGCCGACGACCTCGCCGGACACGCCACCGCCCTCGACGAGGTGGAACGGCGCTTCGGCCTGCCGACGACGGTCGTCGTGGCCTTCGGCGTGCTCGGCGACCAGGCCCTCGCCGAGCGCGACCCGGCCGCCGCCGTGTCCGTCGTCCACACCGACTACACCGCGCAGGTGCACGTGCTCACCCTGCTCGCCGACCGGCTGCGGGCGGCCGGGCGCGGCACGCTGGTCGTCTTCTCGTCGGTCGCCGGGGTGCGGGTGCGCCGCGCCAACTACGTCTACGGCTCGGCCAAGGCCGGCCTCGACGGGTTCGCCAGCGGCCTCGCCGACGCCCTGACCGGCTCGGGCGTGCGGCTGCTGCTGGTCCGCCCCGGGTTCGTCGTCGGCCGGATGACCGACGGAATGTCACCCGCGCCGCTCTCGAGCACGCCCGACCAGGTGGCCGACGCCGTCGTCGCCGGGCTGGCCGGCCGCCGCGGCGAGGTCTGGGTGCCGGGCGTGCTGCGGCCGGTCTTCTTCCTCATGCGGCTGCTCCCCCGGGCCGTCTGGCGCCGGCTGCCCCGGTGAGCGCCCCGGCCGCCGTAGGCTCTCCGCCGTCATGACCGGTCCCTCGCGCCGCCCCGCCCGCTCCCGCCGCGACCGCCACGGCCGCGGCCTGCGCGGCCGCCTGGTGCCCGCCGAGGTGCCGCTGGCCCGCAGCCGCGCCGAGCAGTTCGACGACCTCGTCCTCGACGCGGTCGAGGACCTCGAGCGCCGCTGGGAGCGCGAGCTCGCCGGTGTCGAGTTCGCCGTCGAGGACGTGCCGTGGGTGGACCACACCAGCCCCGACGACGTGGTGCTGGACGCCGACGTGCTCGACGACGCCAGCGTGCCGCTGGCCCGCATCCTCCCCGCGCACCGGGAGGACGGCCGCGAGGTGGCGCCCCGGATCATCGTCTACCGCCGCCCGCTGGAGCTCCGAGCCGGCGACCGGGACGACCTCGCCGACCTGGTGCGCGACGTCGTCGTCGACCAGGTGGCCGTCCTGCTCGGCCGCGATCCGGAGGAGATCGACCCCACCGGCTGATCGGCCCGCCCCGAGGGCCCTGCGATGCTGGGCGGGATGGACGTTCCCGCGGTGGCCGCCGGGCCCTGGATCGCGCTGGGCGCCGTCCTCGGGATGCTGCTGCTGCTCACGGCCGGCGCGGTCGCGCTGCGGTTCCGCACCCACGTCCCGCCCGGCACCCCGGACGCCGCACCGCCGGCCGGGCAGCCCCGGGACGACCTGGCCGACTTCCTGACCCGTCCCCCCGGCACCCCCGGCGCGTCCGAGGCGCCGGACGAGGGATGGGCGGTGCTCGCCCCGGCCGCGCCCGCGCGGGAGGAGACCGCGCCCGCCACCCCCGGCACCCGCCCGGGTACGGCCCTGGCGTCGCTCGCGGTCGTCGCCCTCCTCCTCGTCGGCGTCGCGGCCGCGCTGGCCGCCGCGGCCCGCTCCCCCGAGCCGGCGCCCGCTCCGCCCGACGCCCCGTCCGCCATCGGCGACGACGAGGACGACGAGGACGAGGACGAGGACGACGAGGAGGTCACCGCCCGGCTCGTCTTCGGCGGCGTCGTCCTCGAGGAGCACGCGGTGGGCGTCACCGTCGCCTATCCCGAGCTGGAGCTGACCTCCGACGACGGACGCACCGGCGCGCGGCCGCGGCTGCCGGCGGCCAACTGCCTGGCCGCCGCCGCTCCCCCGGCGCCCGGCGGTCCCGCCTGCCGGGAGGCCCGGACCGAGTACGCGGAGCTCGCCACCCCCGACCTCACCGTGGTCCGCGACGGTGAGGAGCTCACCGTCTCCGGCCGGTTCGCCACCGAGCTGCACCCGCCGGGTCGCGCCGCGGAACCGACCGGGCGGAGCTACGACCTCGCGATCCGGCTCGACGACCGGGGGGCAGACGCCGAGCTGACCTGGGAGGGCCGGCCGGTCCCGCTCCGCTAGGAGCCCCCAACAGCACCACAGCCGCCGACGGGGGTCGTCGGCGGCTGTGGCGCGGCCCCGTCGCGGGGCCGGAGGACGGAGGTCAGACGGCGCGGCGGCGCAGGCGACGACGCTCGCGCTCGGAGAGCCCGCCCCAGATGCCGAAGCGCTCGTCGTTGGACAGCGCGTACTCGAGGCACTCGGCCTTGACCTCGCACCCGGTGCAGATCTTCTTCGCCTCGCGGGTGGAGCCGCCCTTCTCGGGGAAGAACGCCTCCGGGTCGGTCTCGGCGCACAGGGCGCGCTCCTGCCAGGACTGCCCCTCGGCCTCCAGGCCGATGCCCAGCAGTCCGGAGATCCCCGAGCCGGCGGGCGCACCGATGTTCTGGCCGGCGCCCGACCCGAATCGGTCGGCCGCCCGGTCGCTCCCGTTGACGTAATCGCTCAACCACGACACCTCGGCCATGACGATGCGTCCCCTCTCGCTCTCGTCTCGGTGCGCGGCTTCCGGGAGGCTCCCGATCCGCTCAGCACTCGATGACATCGTCGGAATTACACGCGTGTCGTTGCCCAGCCGTCAACTTTGCTCGGTGTAAGCGACACGCCACACCCGCCCCAGGGGTCACACCCCGTTCGTCACATCTCGTCTGCTACCTCGACACGCCCGTGGAACAGTGCACAACTGCCTATCGGGCACGATGTGTTTCGTGCAGATCGTGGTGCTGGCTGGTGGGACCGGAGGGGCTCGATTCCTGAGGGGGGTGCGGGCTGCTGAACCCGGGGCGGAGATCACCGCGGTGGTCAACACCGGGGACGACGTGACGATGCACGGGCTGCGCATCTGCCCGGACCTCGACACCGTCGTCTACACCCTCGGCGGGGGGATCGACGAGGAGCGCGGCTGGGGCCGGGCCGGCGAGAGCTGGACGGTCTCCGACGAGCTCGCGGCCTACGGCGCCGACCCCGACTGGTTCGGCCTCGGCGACCGCGATCTGGCCACCCACCTCATCCGCACCCGGATGCTCGACGCCGGGTACCCCCTCTCGGCGGTGACCGCCGCGCTGGCAGACCGCTGGCAGCCCGGCGTCACCGTGCTCCCGATGAGCGACCAGCGGGTCGAGACCCACGTCGTCGTGGACGACCCCGAGACCGGCCGCCCGCGCGCCATCCACTTCCAGGAGTGGTGGGTGCGGCACCGGGCCGCCCTGGACGCCTCGGCGTTCGTCCAGGTCGGCGTCGACACCGCCCGCCCCGCACCCGGCGTCGTGGAGGCGTTCGCCTCGGCCGACGCGGTGCTCCTCGCGCCGTCGAACCCGGTGGTCTCCATCGGCACGATCCTCGGCGTCCCGGGCCTGCGCGAGGCGCTGCTCGCCACGCCCGCGCGGATCGCCGGCGTCTCGCCGATCGTCGGTGGCGCGGTCGTGCGCGGCATGGCCGACCGCTGCCTGCCCGTGCTGGACATCGAGGTGAGCGCCGAGGGCGTGGGCCGGCACTACGGCGCCCGCTCCGACGGCGGCCTGCTCGACGCCTGGCTCGTCGCACCCGGGGACCCGGCCGACGTCGCCGGCGTGGACGTCCGCCAGGTGCCGCTGCTCATGTCCGACCCCGACGCGACGACCGCGCTGGCCCGCGCCGCCCTGGACGCCGCGGGTGTCTGAGCAGCCGCCCGGCGTCTCGGTGCTGCCGGTCGCCGGCCTGCCGGAGTTCGCCCCGGGCGACGACCTGGCGGCGGCGATCGCCGGGCGCGCGCCGTGGCTGGCCGACGGCGACGTCGTCGTCGTCACCTCGAAGGTCGTGTCCAAGGTCGAGGGCGCGCTGGTGCACGTACCGGCGGGCGCCGACCGCGAGGCGGCCCGGCAGGCCGCCATCGACGGGCAGACGGTGCGCGTCGTCGCCCGCCGCGGACCGCTCAAGATCGTGCAGACCCCGCACGGCTGGGTCGTGGCCGCCGCGGGGATCGATGCCTCCAACGTCGACCAGGGTTCGCTCGTCCTGCTCCCCGAGGACTCCGACGCCTCGGCCCGCGGGCTGCGGGCCCGGCTCGCGGAGCTGCTCGGCGTCGACGTCGCCGTGGTCGTGAGCGACACCTTCGGCCGCACCTGGCGGGAGGGGCTGACCGACGTCGCCGTCGGCTCGGCCGGGATCACGGCGCTGGTGGACCACCGGGGCGCCGTCGACGCCCACGGCAACCGGCTGGAGACCACCCGCATCGCCGTCGTCGACGAGCTCGCCTCGGCCGCGGACCTGGTCAAGGGCAAGCTCGACGGTGTGCCGGTCGCGGTGGTCCGGGGGCTCCCGGTCGACCGGCCCGACGTGGACGAGGGCACCCGCCCGCTGGTGCGGCTGCCCGGCGACGACCTCTTCCCCTACGGCTCCCGGGACGTGGTGGGTTCCCGCTCCCCCGTCGCCGGGCTCGTGCCGCGGGCGGGCGAGCTGGACGCCGTGGCGGCCGCCTTCCGCACCGCGAGCGCCGCGCTGCCCGAGTTCCCGGTGGTGCTGCGCTACGGCGGCGAGGGCGACGGCGTCATCGACGTGCACCTGACCGACGCGGTCACCACCACCACGGCGGTCAACCTCGGCGCGCTGCTGGGCGCGGCCATCGTGCAGCTGCACGCGGAGGGCTGGGCGACCCGCTGGGAGCCGGCGACCACGGCGGGTGGCACCTCACTCGTCGGGAGGCTGTGGGTCGGCTCGCAGCCCGCCTGAGCACCCGTGGTCGGCTAGCGTTCCGGCCCATGCGCGGGATCATCCTGGCCGGTGGGACCGGTAGTCGGCTCTTCCCCATCACCCAGGCCGTGAGCAAGCAGCTCATGCCGGTCTACGACAAGCCGATGATCTACTACCCGCTCTCGACGCTGATGATGGCCGGCGTCCGCGAGGTGCTGATCATCACCACCCCGGGCGACCAGGAGGCCTTCCGCCACCTG
Source organism: Mycobacteriales bacterium (assembly GCA_038256725.1). Taxonomy (GTDB): domain Bacteria; phylum Actinomycetota; class Actinomycetes; order Mycobacteriales; family Geodermatophilaceae; genus Blastococcus. The sequence goes on from JBBSKB010000109.1 coordinate 8,935, forward strand.
CTCGGCGACGGCAGCCGGCTGGGCATGCGGATCGAGTACGCCGTGCAGCCGCACCCGGAGGGGCTGGCCCAGGCCTTCCTCATCGGCGCGGAGTTCCTCGGTGGCGAGGCGGCGGCGCTGGTCCTGGGCGACAACATCTTCTACGGCGCCGGCCTCGGCACCGCCCTGGCGCGGCTGCCCGAGCCCGCCGGCGGGCACGTCTTCGCCTACCACGTCGCCAACCCCCAGGAGTACGGCGTCGTGGAGTTCGACCCCGACGGCCGCGTGCTGTCCATCGAGGAGAAGCCCGAGAAGCCGCGCAGCTCCTACGCGGTGCCGGGGTTGTACTTCTACGCCGGCGACGTCGTCGAAGTGGCCCGCGGCATCACCCCCAGCGCGCGGGGCGAGCTGGAGATCACCGCGGTCAACGAGCACTACCTGCGCGAGGGCCGGCTGACGGTCACCGCACTCGACCGGGGCACCGCCTGGCTGGACACCGGCACCTTCGCCTCGCTGCGCCAGGCCACCGAGTTCGTCTCCGTGGTCGAGGAGCGGCAGGGCCTCAAGATCGGCTGCATCGAGGAGGTCGCCTGGCGCAACGGCTGGCTGGACGACGACGGCCTGGTCGCCGCCGCCGGCCCGCTGGGCAAGAGCGGGTACGGCGACTACCTGCTGGGCCTGCTCGCCGACCGCTGACCCCCTCCCCGGGGCAGAAATGGCCATTTCTGCCCCGGGATCACAGCCGGCGGTAGTCGGTGGGCGCGAAGCGCGGACCCCGCCGCGGGCGCCGTGGTCCGCCGGCCAGCAGCAGGCGCACGACCCGCTGGCGGTGCCCCCGCCACGGCTCCAGCAGCGCGAGCATGTCCTCGTCGCTGGTGATCCGGGCGCCGGTCAGGGCGAACCCGATCTGGCTCGCCAGGTGGTAGTCGCCCACGCTGACCGTGTCCGGGCAGCCCAGCGTGCGCTGCACGACCTCCGCCGCCGTCCAGGCGCCGATCCCCGGCACCGAGCACAGCCGCCGCTGCAGCGTCGGTGAGTCGCACGCCTCGTGCGGCTCCAGCCGGTCGGCGACCGTGGCGACCGCGCGCAGGGCCCGGCGCCGGGCGCCGTCGAGCCCGCAGGCGTGCCAATGCCAGTCGGTGATCTCCAGGACGCGCTGCGCCGACGGCGGGACGCGCATGCCGTCGGGCGCGGGCCCCGGAGCGGGCTCCCCCGCCAGCCGCAGCAGCTCACGCCAGACCCGGAACGCCTCGGCGCCGGTCACCTTCTGCTCCAGGACGGCGGGCACGAGGGCGTCCCAGGTCCGCCCGGTGCCGCCCAGCCGCAGCCAGGGCGTGCGGCGGTGCAGGTCGGCCACCATCTGGTGGCCCCCC
>JBBSKB010000110.1:0-10280 GCA_038256725.1 Mycobacteriales bacterium
CTCAAAGAGCGGACGCGCACAAACTCGACCCTTCCGGGCTCCGTCTGCAGCTGGATGTCCAACACTACGCCGGTTTCCGTGAACCGCCAGAAGCAGGTCCCGGTCCGGCGGACCCTCAGGTCCGCGCGGCGCATGGAGAACATTACACGGTCCTGAGGGCCCTCTGCAGGGGGGGGTCCCGGGGGCCTCTGCCAGAGGTCGCCTCACCCCCGGGTTCCCCGGAACGACGGGCCTATGCGGCGGTCCGCCGGGCTCAGGCGACGCCGCGTGGCCGGAACTGGACGCTGACCCGCGGTCCGACGGGCCTGGTCGTCTTGGGGATGCAGTGCTCCCAGGTGCGCTGACAGGTGCCGCCCATGACGACCAGGTCCCCGTGCCCCAAGGGAAAGCGAAGGCTCGGCCCGCCCGTGACCGGCCGGAGCAGCAGCGGCCGGGGGGAGCCGAAGGAGGCGATCGCGACCATCGTGCTGCCCGAGCGGCCGCGACCCAGGCGGTCGCCGTGCCAGGCGACGCTGTCCCGGCCGTCGCGGTACAGGCACATCCCCGCACTGATGAACGGCTCGCCGAGCTCCGGCCCGTAGTGCTTGTCCAGCGCGGTCCGCGCGTCGGTGATCAGCGGGTGGGGCAGCGTCTCGCCGGCGCCGTACCAGCGGAGCAGCCGAGGGACCGCGACCTCGCGCTCGTACATCTGGCGCCGGTCCTCGCGCCAGCCGATGTCCCCGAGCAGCACGTCGAGCACCTCGTCGGAGCCGGACACCCAGCCGGGCAGGTGATCCACCCAGGCGCCGGCGCTCAGCTCGTGGCGCTGCGCGCGACCGGCCAGGGGGGTCAGGGTGGCCTCCTCGGCCACGTCCCACATGGACGGCTGATGGGCGAGCGTCATGGTCGGGACGCTACTCCGAGTTTTCGCACAGGTGTGCGAAAAGCTGTGGACAGGTGCTCGGTCAGGCAGTGAGCGCGAGTGCGAAGGGCAGCACGGCCGAGGCCCCGGCCCGCCGCAGCTCGCGCCCGGCGACGGTCATCGTCCAGCGCGAGTCGGCCAGGTCGTCGACGAGGAGCACCGGCCCGGTGAGGGATGCGAGCCGCTCCCGGAGCTCGGGCCCGATCACGATCCGGTCCCACACCGCGGCGAGCCGGAAGGCGCTGTTCCCACCGGGCTGCCCGGTCGGGCCGCCGTGCGCGAGAGAGAGCTCGCCCAGGTACTCCAGCCGCCCCATCCGGGCCAGTCCCTGCGCGACACCGGTGATGAGCCGGGGACGGCGGCGCGACGGCACCGCCACCACGGCCACCGGCCGCTGCGACCAGTCCCAGGCGGCCAGCACTCGCGCGCACGCGCGGAGGAGTTCGTCGTCCGGGGGGACGTCGGAGATCGAGCGCTGCACCGGGACGTCGAAGGCGGCGTCCGGGTCCTCCTCGATGCCGGGCGCCTCGAGGTCCAGGACGACGGTCCCGCCGACGCCGTCGTCACCGAGGAGGGTGCGCAGCCGCTGGCCCCAGCCCAGGTCGGTGAGCCGGGCGACGGCCCGGCCGGGCTCCAGCTGGTCGCCGGCGGCGATCTTGCCCTTCACATCCACGCCGAGCCGGTCGGCGCCGGTGGGCCACTGGGCCCGGGGGGCGAGTTGCACGCCCGGACGGTCGAGCGCCGCGGACGCCGCTTCGGCAGCGGCCTCCGGGACGTCCGTGGAATACCAGGGGCCGGCGCACACGTCGCACCGTCCGCAGGGCGCGGCCGTCGGGTCGTCGAGCGCGGACTGGAGGAAGGCCATCCGGCACTCCGCCTCGTCGACCGGCTTGGCGTAGGCGAGCATCGCGCGCTGCTCGGACTCGCGGGTCCGGGTCACCCGGGCGTAGCGGTCGGCGTCGTAGACCCACGGTTGGCCGGTGGAACGCCACCCTCCCTGGACCCGCTCGACCGCGCCGTCGACGGCCAGCACCTTGAGCAGCAGCTCCAGCCGGGAGCGGCGCACGTCGGCGACCGTCTCCAGCCGGGCGACCGACCAGGCCTTGCCGTCGGCCATCGCGGTCAGCACCGCGGCGGCGTGGTCCTCGCGCGGCATGGAGGAGGTGGCGAACCACTGCCAGATCGCGATGTCCTCGGGCCCGGGGAGGAGCAGCACGTCGGCGTGCTCGACGGCGCGGCCCGCACGGCCAACCTGCTGGTAGTAGCTGACCGGCGACGACGGCGCGCCCAGGTGGACGACGAAGCCGAGGTCCGGCTTGTCGAAGCCCATGCCGAGGGCGGAGGTCGCGACCAGGGCCTTCACGCGGTTCTCCCGCAGGGCCTCCTCGGCGTCCTTGCGGTCCGCGTCGTCCAGCCGGCCGGTGTAGGAGCGCACCTCGTGGCCTGCGTCGCGGAGGAGGGCGGCGGTCTCCTCCGCCGCGGCGACGGTGAGCGTGTAGACGATGCCGCTGCCCGGCAGGTCGCCGATCCGGGCGGCCAGCCAGGCGAGGCGGGCGCGGTCCGAGGGCAGCCGCAGGACGCCCAGGCGCAACGAGTCGCGGGAGAGCGGGCCCCGCACCGTCGTCACCTCGACGCCGCCGGCGCCCAGCTGCTCGGCGACGTCCTCGACCACCCGCTCGTTGGCCGTCGCCGTCGTCGCCAGCACCGGCGTCCCGGCCGGGAGCGTGCCCAGCAGGTCGCGGATGCGTCGGTAGTCGGGGCGGAAGTCGTGCCCCCAGTCGGAGACGCAGTGCGCCTCGTCGACCACGACCAGGCCGCAGCGGGCGACGAGACCGGGCAGCTGCTCCTCGCGGAAGCGGGGGTTGGTGAGGCGCTCGGGCGAGACCAGCAGGACGTCGACGTCGTCGGAGGCCAGGCGGGCGGCGATGTCGTCCCACTCCGTCATGTTGGCGCTGGAGATCTCGACCGCCCGGATGCCGGCGCGGGCGGCCGCGGCCACCTGGTCGCGCATCAGCGCGAGCAGCGGGCTCACGAGCAAGGTCGGGCCCTTGCCACGGCGCCGGAGGAGTGCGGTGGAGACGAAGTAGACCGCCGACTTGCCCCAGCCGGTGCGCTGCACGACCAGCGCCCGCTGTGAGCGCTCGACCAGCGCCGACACGGCGGCGTCCTGCCCCTCCCGGAAGACGGCGTCGGGCCTGCCGGTGAGCTCGCGCAGCACGGCCAGCGCCTCGTCTGCGATCTCGGACGACGGCGCGACGGTGGTCATGCCCCGACAGTAGGCACCGCCGGTGACAGGACCGACCAGCGCGCGCGTCCTGTGGACGACGGTGGAGAATCCACAGGCGATGGCACACCACGGGCAGCGACCGCCGGACAACCACGTGCACACGCACTGGTCCTGGGACACCGCGGACTCGTCGACGATGCGCAAGGCCTGCGAGCGGGCCGTGCAGCTGGGGCTGCCGGCGATCGCGTTCACCGAGCACCTCGACTTCACCGTCTGGGACCCCGACGACCGCGCCACCGACGAGGGCCTCGTCGAGCGGCACGCCTCCCGGCACGCCGAGATCGACGTCGACGGGTACTTCGCCGAGCTCGAGGAGGTGCGCGGCAGGTTCCCGGAGCTGCGCATCCTGTCCGGCGTCGAGACCGGCGAGCCGCACCTGTTCGGCAGCAGCGTGGCCTCCTACCTGCGGCAGGCGCCGGTCGACCGGATCCTCGGCTCGCTGCACTCCCTCTCCCACGAAGGCCGGCTCTACGGCGTCGGCCACCTGCTCTGGCAGGACGACGACGGCACCATGCGGCGCTACCTCGGCGAGCTGGTGGACATGATCGAGAGCAGCGCGGTCTTCCAGGTCCTCGCGCACGCCGACTTCCCGCGCCGCTACTGGCCCGGCGGCACGCACCGGTACGTGGAGAAGGACTACGAGGAGGAGTACCGGGCCGTCTTCCGCGCGCTGGCCCGGTCGGGACGGGCGTTGGAGATCAACACCAGCAGCCCGCTGGCCTCGGCCGACCAGATGCGCTGGTTCCACGAGGAGGGCGGGGAGGCGGTCAGCTTCGGCAGCGACGCGCACACACCGGCCGCGGTGGGGCAGAAGTTCGACCTCGCCGTCGACGTCGTGGAGGCGGCGGGCTTCCGCCCCGGCCGCGACCGGTTCGACTTCTGGCGCCGCTGAACCCTCGCTCAGGCGATGCGGGGCAGCGGCACGGTGAGCGGCGGCGGCGCCAGGCGGACCGCCGGGGGCGGCGGAGGCGGCGGCGTCCGGGTGATCGCGGTGTCGGGGAAGACGAAGCGGTAGGTCGTCTCGTTGTCCTGCACCGCGAAGGTCTGCCCGTCGGGGCCGGCGTGGTGCAGCACGAGCCCGTCGACCCGCTCGGCGACGCGGCGCAGGGCGGCGGGGTCGGAGACGTCGACGACGCTCCGGCCGGGGACGAGCCCGGCCACCGGCAGGATGCGCGCGGCGTTGCGGACGGCGAACTCGTCGGCGGCGTCCCCGGTACGCGACCGGCCGATCCAGCCGGACACCGCGGTGACGAGCCCGGCGAGGACCAGGACGACCCCGGCGATCAGCCGGGCGGCGCCGATGGGCAGGTCGACGCCGAGCACGGTGAACGTCCGGGACACCTCCGCGTCGACGGAGACCGAGACGGCGCCGGTCGGGGCGAACGCCGCCTCGGCCGACGGGGGACGCAGCGCCACGGTGTCCATGGAGAAGATCAAGGGGTCCAGGTCGGCGGCGGTGAACGCCTGCCCCTGCACCGATCCCGTCACGTCGACGACCGGGGTGACGAGGATGCTCGCCGAGCCGGCGCTGCCCCCGATCTCCGCGTTGTGCCGGCCGACGAGGGAGGCCGCGAGGGTCGGGTCGATGTCCGTCGAGACGGTGGCCGCACCATCCCGGACCGCGACCGCGGGGCTGCTGCCGAGGGTGGCGCTCCAGCCGTCGGCGGTGGCCACGGAGAGGTCCAGCCGCACGGTTCCGTCGGCGGCGTCGAGCCCAGGGGCCTCGACGGTGTGCTCGAAGGAGACGGTCAACGCGTCGACGAGTTTCGTGTAGATCGGGTCGCCGGTGGCGAGGGAGCCGGTCGGGTAGGTGGTTCCGGCCTCGGCTGCGCCGGCGTAGGTGAACCGGCCCTCCTGGGTGACCGGCTGCGTGCCGGCCTCGGTCTCCGTCGACGGCAGCGCGAGCAGGACGGCGCCGGTAGCTGCGGCGAGGAGGGCGACCGCCCCCGAGGCGACCGAGACCTGGCGGGCCTGCGCGCGGGTCGGCATGGAGAACGTGGGCAGGGTGAGGGACGGCGACGTCCGGGCCGGGGCGGCGCGGTGTCGGGGAGTCTTCCGGCCCCCGGCCTTGCGGCGGCCGTTCCCGAACAGCCCGAAGGCGACGGCGAAGAGGACCACCAGCGACCACGGCGAGGCGATCACGGCCAGGAGCTTTCCGCCCTGGGGCACCTGGCGGAACAGTGCGCCGATCACCTCGTCGGCGGTGGGCCGGTCCTTGTCCAACCAGTCGTTGTTGTCGCCCTGGAAGACGAACCGGTCCCCCTCGACGGCGACGATCCGGTGCATGACGACGGTGTTCAGGCTGGGGGAGAAGTAGGCCGCGACGTCACCGACCTCGTACGAATCGGCCGGCCGCAGCACGGCGAGGTCACCGGTGGAGAAGCCCGGCTCCATGCTGATGCCGTGCGTGGTGACGTACGTCGTGGCGCCGCCGAGCTGCGTGGGCCAGAACAACCAGGCAGCCGCCAGCACCAGCGCGGCTACGGCGCTGATGCTGGCGGCTCTGGTTGCGGCGGTCACGGTCGCTTCCGGCTCGTGCGGAGAGGTGCCCCCTGGGGCGCCCCCGGTAGGAAGGTGGTTACTCGGAGACCGTCAGGGCGATGCCGTTGAAGCTGTCGATCTCGGTGCCCGGGATGTCGCACGAGACGGGGTGAGTGGTGGAGAAGGCCTCGAAGTCGCACTGCACCGGGGCGAAGACGTCCGTGCCGGCCTGCGTCACGGTGAGCCAGGCCACCAGGCCCTCGTTGGCGACGGCGTCGGTGAAGTCCTCGACGAGCTCGAACCGGATCTCGTCGACCTGCGACTTGTCCGCGTTCAGCACGTAGTCGATGTGCTCGGTGGTGGCCCCGGTGACCGTCGAGTCGCCGTAACCCGCGACGGAGTCCTGGACGGTGTTGCCGGCCGTGAAGGCGGAGGTGGCGATGCCGGCGGCGGCGACCGCGGCACCGGCGAGCAGAACGCGCGACATGCGCATGGGGGAGCTTCCGTTCTCTCAGTGGCCCAGATCCCGCCGGAGGCTTCTCACCCGGTGTGGCGAGGGCTGTGCCGTCATCCTTGACAGGGCAGCTTTCGGCAAGAGCTCGGGGCGTATTGACTCCTGTCCCAAAAGAATCTGGAGTTCCCAGATCGACTCGGAGAAGCGCTGAACGCCAGGGGCCCAGAACCGGATCGGTTCTGGGCCCCTGGCGTTCGGTCCGCGGTGGTCCTACATCAGGCGACGGTGGTCTCCAGCGTCACCGGGACGTTGCCGCGGGTGGCGTTCGAGTACGGGCACACCTCGTGGGCAGCCTCGACGAGCTGCTCGGCCGCGGCCTGGTCCAGCCCACCCAGCTCCACCGAGAGCGTGATCTCCAGCCCGAAGCCACCGGCGTCGTTCGTGCCGATGCCGACGTCGGCGGTGACCGCCGAGTCGGTGAAGGTCACCTTTTTCTCGCGGCCGACCGCCTTGAGGGCGGAGTGGAAGCAGGCCGCGTAGCCGGCGGCGAAGAGCTGCTCGGGGTTCGTCGCCCCGCCCGGGCCGCCCATCTCCTTCGGGACGGCGAGGTCGAGGTCGACCAGGCCGTCGGCGGAGCGGGTGTGGCCGTTGCGGCCCTCGCCGGTGGCGGTGGCTGTGGCGGTGTAGATGGCGGGCACGAGGTCCTCCAGGAAGTCGACGTGACAGAACGGTCGTTCTGCCTCGGCTCCACCAGACCACGGATGCACGAGCACCGCAATACAGAACGTTCGTTCTGCTACCGTGACACGGGTGACGACCCCCGTCCGGACCTCCGCCGCGCGCGACCGCCTGCTGGCCACCGCGTCGGCGACCTTCTACCGCGAGGGGATCCGCGGGGTCGGCGTCGACCGGATCGTCACCGAGGCCGGCGTCACCCGGGCGACGTTCTACCGCCACTTCCCCGGCAAGGACGAGCTCGTCGTCACCTACCTCCGGGCCGTCGACGCCGCCGTGCGGGCGCGGGTCGGCGAGGTGCCCGCGGGCGACCCGGAGGCCGCCGCCGGTCTGGTGCGGGCGATCGCGGGCGGGATCGGGGACGAGCTCTGCTCCCGGGGCTTCCGCGGCTGCCCGTTCATCAACGCCGCCGCCGAGTTCCCCGACCCGGCCAGCCCCGTGCACCGCGCCGTCGTCGAGCACCGCTCCTGGCTCGCCGACCTGCTCACCCGCGCGTTCGCCGCGGCCGGGCGGCCCGACCCGGCCGAGGCGGCCCGGCGGTTCGTCATGCTGCGGGACGGCGCGATGGTCGCCGGCTACCTCGGCGACCCCGAGGCGGCCCGCAGCACGCTGCTGGCCGCCGTCGAGGGCCTGCTCGCCGGCTGAACGTCAGCGGGAGTAGTACTCCACGACCAGCTGCTCCTCGCAGATCACCGGCACCTCCTCGCGGCTCGGCGTCCGCTCGTAGCGGGCGACGAGGTCGGCCAATCGCACCTCGAGGTACTTCGGCGGCTCCGCGTGCGCGCCGGAGGCGGCGACCAGGAATGGCTCCATGCGGCGCGACTTCTCCGCGACCTGGATGAAGTCGCCGGGCCGGAGCCGGTAGGAGGGGCGGTCGACGCGTTTGCCGTTGACCAGTACGTGCTGGTGGCTGACGAACTGCCGCGCCTGGTAGATCGTGCGGGAGAAGCCGGCGCGCAGGACGGTGGCGTCCAGTCGCGACTCGAGGTCCTGGATCAGCGCCTCGCCGGTCTTGCCCCCGGTCCGCCTGGCCCGGTCGAACGCCGCGCGCAGCTGGGACTCGCTGATGTCGTACTGGGCCCGCAGCCGCTGCTTCTCCTTGAGCCGGGTGGAGTAGTCGCTGTCCTTGCGGCGCTTGCGGCCGTGCTCGCCCGGCGGATAGGGACGTCGCTCGAAGTAGGCGACCGCCTTGGGGGTGAGGGCGATGCCCAGCGCGCGGCTGATCCGGATCTTGGGCCGGGGTGTGTTCACAGGAACCTCCGTCTTTGGTTAGGCTCACCTTACTCACGTTCCGAGAGCACCGAGGTGGTCCCCATGACGGCTGGACGCAGGCCGAGCCAGTTCCGCGCCGGCACCCCGGCTCCGGTCACCGCGCCATCGGCGGCGGGCGGTCAGCCGTCGCCGGCCGAGCGCGCCCGCACGGTCGCCGCCCGGCCCGCGGCCGCACTGCACGTGCTCGGGACGGGGACGACGCCCGCGCTGGCCGCGACGACGACGGCCAACGGGCGCACGCTGGTCGTCGTCCCCACGTCGGGGCCGCTGGTCCAGGCGCTGGCCGACTCCCCCGTCGGCGACCTGCCCGCCCGGCTGACCGTGACCGACCGGGCGCCGTCGGTGCTGCGGCAGCCGATCCGTGGGCTGGTCGAGATCGCCGGCTGGCTCACGCCGGTGCCCGCCGCCGACGTGCCGGCCGCCGTCCTCGCGTTCGCCGACGGCTGCCCGTGCGACGTGCTGTTCGAGGTGGGGCTCACCGCGACGCTGCTGGAGCTCGACGTCGCCGACGTCGTCCTGCACGAGTCACACGCGGTCGACCACGTCGAGCCCGAGGACTTCGTGGCCGCCGCGCCCGACCCGGTCACCGCGGCCGAGACCGACCTGCTGACCGCGCAGTCGGACGCCCTGGCCAGGTTGCGCGTGCGGGTGCAGGCCTGGGCCGGACCGCGGGACGACGTCGGCCTGCTCGGCCTGGACCGCTTCGGCGTCCGCTTCCGGGTGGAGTCGCTGCGCGGCGGCTACGACGTGCGGGTCGCCTTCCCCGAGCCGCTGACCCGCAGCGAGGAGTTCGCCGGCGCCGTCGGCGGGCTGCTGAGCTGCGCACTCGACTGATCGACCCGCGCTGGTCGGGACGCCGCCGCTGTGCGACGGTCCTGCGATGACCTCCTCCGACGGCGCCACCGCCCCGCTGATCTGGTCGGCCGTGCCGCAGATCGAGCGGAAGAGCGCCCTGGTGCGCGGCGTCGCCGGGCGCGCCGGCACCGCCTGAGGACCACCCGGACCACCGGGTCGGCGGTGGTGCGACGATGCGCGTCGCCCGCCGCCGGTCGCGGGCGTGCGGGCTGGTCGAGGAGGCACCGATGGCGTTCGGGTGGAAGCTCTACGGGGACGGCAAGACCCTGCCGCTGGGCGAGGCGGTGGCCCCCGACGAGCGGCTGACCTGGCCACGGACGATCGGCATCGGCGCGCAGCACGTCGTCGCCATGTTCGGCGCGACCTTCGTGTTCCCGCTGCTCATGGGCCTGGACCCGAACCTCGCGATCATGATGAGCGGGGTCGCGACGATCATCTTCCTGCTGGTCGTGCAGGGGAAGGTGCCCAGCTACCTCGGCAGCTCGGCCTCCTTCGTCGGCGGCGTCGTCGCGGTGCGGGCCGCCGGCGGCTCGGACGCCGACGTGCTCGGCGCGCTGCTGGTCTCCGGCGTCGTCCTCGCGCTGGTCGGCCTGCTCATCCACCTGGCCGGCGTGCGGATGATCAACAAGGTCCTGCCCCCGGCGGTGACCGGCGCGGTCGTGCTGCTGATCGGGTTCAACCTCGCCCCGGTGGCGACGTCGACCTACTGGCCGCAGGACCAGTGGGTGGCGCTGGCGACGATGGGATTCGTCATCGTCGCGTCACTGCTGCTGCGCGGCTTCCTGGCCCGCATCTCGATCCTGCTCGGGCTGGTGTTCGGCTACCTGCTGTCGATCTTCCTCGACTGGGCTGCGGGCCCGGTGGGTTCGACCGGTGAGGACCGGGTCGACTTCAGCAAGGTCGGCGACGCCCACTGGTTCGGCCTGCCGGACTTCACCGCGCCGTCGTTCTCGCTGAACTTCTCGCTGCTGGTGCTGCCGGCGGTGATCGCGCTGGTCGCGGAGAACGCCGGCCACGTCAAGGCCGTGGCCGAGATGACCCGGCGTGACCTCGACCCGCTGATCGGGCGCGCGGTCGCCGCCGACGGCCTCACCACCGTGCTGGCGACGTCGGTCGGCGGCTCCCCCACCACCACGTACGCGGAGAACATCGGCGTCATGGCCGCGACCCGCGTCTACTCGACGGCCGCGTACTACGTCGCCGCGATCGTGGCGATCGGCCTGGGGCTGGTGCCGAAGTTCGGCGCGCTGATCAACGCGATCCCCGGCGGCGTGCTCGGCGGGATCACCGTCGTC
>JBBSKB010000111.1:0-9823 GCA_038256725.1 Mycobacteriales bacterium
ACCTCCCGCGACATCGCCACCGACCTCGCGGTGGTCGTGGGCTGACCGCTGCCGGTCGGGGCGGCCGACGATCGTCGGCCGCCCCGACCGGCAGCGGTCAGCCCACGACCACCGCGAGGTCGGTGGCGATGTCGCGGGAGGTGTTCTCGCTGTCGAAGGCCACGTGCGCCGCGTCATCGGTCCCGTACAGCAGCAGCAACGCCGAGTGCGCCCGACCGTCGTCCTCGGCGAGCGGGACGCCGGCGGAGAGCTGCGCCTGCTCGATCGCCTCCTGGTCACCGGTCAGCCCGACGTACCGGACCGGCAGGTCGGCGTCGAACTGGGCCAGGTACTTCCCGAGCACCTCGGGGGTGTCGGTCGCCGGGTCCGTGGTCACGAACACGACCTGCACCTGCTCGGCGATCGCGGGATCGACCGAGCGCAGCGCCACCGAGACGTCGGCCATCGTCGTGGGGCAGATGTCCGGGCAATCGGTGTAGCCGAAGAACAGCAGCGTCGGCCGGCCGGCGGTCTGCGCCATGAAGTCGTACGGCGCCCCGGTGGAGTCGGTCAGGGTGAACGACGGCCGACGGTAGGGCTCGGCGAGGTCGAAGCCGGCGAACTTCTCGTCCGGCCCCTCGACCTGCGCGGGCGCGGTCCCGGAGTGGTCGTGCCCGCTCCCGGAGCTCGGCGAGGCGTCGTCGGCCGACGACGCGCCGCCGCAGCCGCTGAGCGCCAGCCCGGCGGCCAGGACCAGTGCCGGCACCGCCCGCTGCCGACGGGGACGGGCACGAGGCAGGACGGTAGGGCTCACGGAGCCACGGTACGACGCCCGGCGCGCACGCCGAGGACGACGGCGGCGACCGCGGTGAGCAGCGCCACGACGGACAGCACCAGCGGCACGACGGACGAGGAGTCGTCGTCGCCGGCCTCTGCGGCGTCGTCGGAGACCGCTGCACCGCCGTCGTCGGAGCCGCTGTCCGCGCTCAGCGACAGCGTGGGCGCCGGCCGCTCCGGCTCCTCGCCACCCACCGAGGGCTCGATCCAGGCCGCCTCGGTGCCGTCGCTGTAGGACTGCACGACGGGGTAGGTCAGCTTGTCGACCTCGGGGAACGGGCCACCGGAGAGCGCGAACTCCTGGAACTCGCCGGGCGCGATGCCGGCGCCGGTCGCCCGGAACTCCACCACGGAGACGTAGCTGGTGATCTCCTGCCCGTGCACCTCCAGCGGCTCCGCGAGCTCGGAGTTGGTCACCGTCGCCGTCCAGCCGGGCGCCGGCTGCACCCGGAGAGAGGCCAGCGCGGCCTCGGCCGGGACCTGGATGCGCAGGCCGACGGTGCCGGCGGTGTCGCTCTCGTTGGGCACGCGGAAGACCAGCTTCCCGTAGCCGCCCGGCGCCGCGTCCGCGGAGGCGACCGTGACGTGCGCCGACGCGAGCGAGGCGCCCGTGACGGAGGCGGCGAGCGCCACCAGGGCGGCCGCGAGGACGACGGCCAGCCGGGAGAGGGGACGGGACATGGATGCGTTTCTCCTGTTCGGGAAGGGATGGAGCACGATCAGCGCACCGGGAACTCGGTGCTGGCGCGGGTGGCGGTGAACTCGTCGAGCCGGAGGGTGACGGTGAGCGTCCAGGTGCCCGCGCCCGGGATGGTCAGCGAGTCGGCGGTGTAGTGCCCGGGCCCGGCGCCCGCGATCTCGACGTCGAGGGGGCCGATGCCCTGGTCCTCCTCGGTCAGCGAGACCTCGATGCCGGCGGGCTGGGTGGCGCGGCCGTCCGCGTCGAGGAGATAGACGTGCAGCACGTTGGCGCCGGGCTGGGCGGGGTCGACCGACACCTGCACGCTGCCCGCCTCCCCGCCGGTGCCCTGCAACGGGAGCGTGACGTCGACGGGGTCGGCGACCGCCGAGCGCGCCGGCGGCGTGCCGACCAGCACCCCGGAGAGCACCAGCACGACGACGGCCACCGAGACCTCGACCAGCATCGACCGGCGCAGCGAGGGCAGGTGGTCGACGGCGTTCTCCTGCTGCACGCGGCCGCGGGTGGCGCCGCTGCCGTCCTCGTCGTCGAGCCCGCCGTCGGGCCCGCCGCCTCCCGGGGCGGTGAACGCGTGGGCGGTCACCCGGTGCCCGCTGGCCGCCCGGGTCGGGCGCACGCCCAGCCGCTGCTGCACCCAGACCCGCGAGACGCCGGCCGCGCCGAGCACGACGAGGACGAGGGCCACCTTGGCCAGCAGCACCCCTCCGTAGGTGGTGTCCAGCAGCGCGGTGGGCGAGCCCACCTCGCGCACGGCCTGCACGATGCCGCTGACCACCAGCGCGGCGACGGCGCCGAAGGCGATGCGGGAGAAGCGCGGCATCGCCTCGGCGACGTCGGCGGCGTCCGGCCCGGGCCGGACCAGGCCGACCAGCAGGCCGGCCAGGCCGCCCAGCCAGACCGCCATCGCCGCCACGTGCACGGCGGCCACCGCGACGGCGAGCAGCGGCCAGGAGCCGGCGACGGGGTGCCCGGTCGCGGCAGTGGCGACGACGAGCCCGGTCGCGAACACCGCGGCCCCGGCCAGCGCGGGCCGCTCCGGGGCGGACCCCGACCGCCAGGCGGGCGCCAGGGCGGCGGCCAGCGCCGACGCCAGCGCGACACGGGCCAGCAGCGCCCAGCCGGTGCGCGAGGACGCGGTGGCCGAGAGCAGGGAGCCCTCGAACGCCGTGCCCACCCCGGAGCCGGCCGCGTAGGGGCCCTGCAGCAGGAAGGTCAGGACGGCGGTGACGACGACGGCCAGCGCCCCGCCGACCGCGAGCCGACGCAGCCGCGGCGAACCCCAGGCTGCGGGCCAGCACAGCAGCGCCAGCACGGGCACGCCGACGGCGAGCGCGATCCCGGCGAAGCCGATCGCGCGGAGGACGGGCAGCAGGGCGGCCACCACCGGATCCGCGTCGTCCGCCGCCGCGGCGGTCCCGGCGGGGAGGAGCTCCCCCTCCCCCACGACGAAGGAGAAGGCGCCGGAGATCGGGTGCGAGTCCGCGGAGACGACCCGGTAGGTGACCAGGTAGCCGCCGTCGCCGAGATCGACCGGCAGCGGTACGCGCAGCTCCCGCCCCTCGACCGACGGCTCTCCGCCGTCCACCTCGTCGCCGGCCGCGGTGAGCACCCGCGCGTAGCCGGCGCCGAGCGAGACCCCCTCGCTGAACTGGAGGGTCACCTCGTCCGGGGCGGCGTCCAGCCGGGCCCCCTCGGCGGGGTCGGTGGAGATCAGCGTGGCGTGCGCGGCCGCCGGTCCCGCGGAGACGAGCGCGGCCAGCAGCCACCCCACGAGGAGCACCAGCAGGGCGGCGGCGCGGCGCCGCGGCGCAGTGGTCCGGCCGCTCACGCGGGCACCCGCCGGCCGTGCACGGGCGATCGGCAGCCGCCGGCGCGAGTCGCGCCAGGCCACCGCGGCGACCAGCACCGCGCCGGCCAGCAGGAGCAGGTGCGCCACCGCGCGGTCCAGGTGCACGTGCCCGGCCCCCAGGTCGGCCAGCGTCACCGGGACCAGCAGGACGGCCAGCGAGCCGAGCGCGGTCAGGGCACCGGCCGCGAGCCGCGGCGCGGCGGCGACGGCGAGGAGGGCCGCGGCGACGGCGAGGTTCCAGGCGCCGGTCTCGTGGGCCATGTGCTCCGGTGCGCTCATGGCACCGGCGCCGGTGACGAGCACCGGCCAGGCGATCCCGGCCTGCGCGACGCCGATGGCGAGCAGCACGAACCGCAGGGCGGTGTCGACCAGCCGGGTGCGGGCCGCCGCGGCCGCCCCGGGCAGCTCGCGGGGCAGGGCGGCGAGCACGGCGCCGGTCAGGTCGGGGACCGGCGGGGCCGGGGCCAGCCGGGCCCGGCGCGTGGCACGGGCCGCCCGCTCGGCCCAGTCGGTGCAGGCGGGGCAGCTGCCGAGGTGGTCCTCGAGCGCGCGGGCGGGCATCCCGAGGGGCTCGCCGTCGAGGCGCGCGGAGATCGCCTCGCGGTAGGGGTGGCACGGCATGTCCTCTAGGTCGCTCGAACCCCCTCCGGGGTTCCCGAGACCCGCGTCACACCCGACGGGTGCACGGTGCCGGCGACGTCCCGCGGTGCGGGAGGATGGCGGCATGGACGAGCTGGACGCCCTCGCGGCCGACGCCGCCGGCGGCGACCCGCTCGCCGCCGCGGCCCTCGTCCGGGGCACCCAGTCCGACGTCTGGCGGCTCTGCGCCGCCCTGGGCGACCCCGGCTCGGCCGACGACCTGACGCAGGAGACCTATCTGCGCGCCTTCGGGTCGCTGCACCGGTTCGAGGGCCGGTCGTCGGTGCGCACCTGGCTGCTCGCCATCGCCCGCCGCGTCTGCGCCGACGCCGTCCGGAGCCGACGGCGCCGGCGCCTGGCCCTCGTCCGGGAGGACGTGGACCTGGCGGCCCTGCCGGCCGCCGGGGGCACCGACCCGGTCGGCGAGGAGGCCGGGGTGTCCGACCTCCTGGCCCGGATGGACCCCGACCGCCGCGAGGCCTTCGTGCTCACCCAGCTCCTGGGCCTGTCCTACGCGGAGGCCGCCGAGGTGGCCGGATGCGCCGTCGGCACGATCCGGTCCCGTGTGGCGCGGGGACGGGCCGACCTGATGGCCTCGCTCGACCGGGTGGACGACGCCGAGGGCGACGTCGCCCACAGGTGATGCCCCGGTGTCGGGGAGGTGACCGTCGGGCGACCTATGCTGCCCGACGGTCGTGTGTTCGCTCCGTGCGTCGCCGGCCGGTGCCCACACCGAGACGGAGCCCCGCGTGCCCTTCAGCCTGACGCCCAAGGACTCGACCTTCTATCCACTGTTCACCGCCTCCGCGGAGAACCTGGTGGCGGCGACCGAGGTACTCGGCGAGTTCGTCCACGACCACGCGCGCCGTGCCGAGCTGGCCATCGTGCTGCGCGACCTCGAGCACGTCGGCGACCAGGCGACGCACGCCATCTTCCGGCAGCTGAACACCAGCTTCGTGACGCCGTTCGACCGCGAGGACATCTACGCGCTGGCCAGCAACCTCGACGACGTCATGGACTACGTCGAGGCCGCCGCCGACCTGGTCATCCTCACCGGCCTGGGCACGCTCCCGGCCGAGATGAGCCAGCAGGTCGCGCTCCTGCAGCGCTGCGCGCAGGTCACCGCCGAGGCGATGCCCCGGCTGCGCACGCTCAAGGACCTCTCCGACTACTGGATCGAGGTCAACCGGATCGAGAACGAGGCCGACAAGCTCTACCGCCGGCTGCTCTCCCGGCTCTACAGCGGCGAGTTCGACGCCCTGGAGATCCTCAAGCTCAAAGAGGTCGCCGACCAGCTGGAAGAGGCCGCCGACGCGTTCGAGCACCTCGCCAACGTGGTCGAGACGATCGCCGTCAAGGAGTCCTGACACCGATGGACCTCTGCTGATGGATCCCGCCTTCATCGGTCTGGTCGTCATCGTCCTGGTCGCCCTGGCGTTCGACTACACCAACGGCTTCCACGACGCCGCCAACGCCATCGCGGTCGCGGTGTCGACCAAGGCCCTCACCCCGCGGGTCGCCCTGGCCCTCGCGGCGGTCATGAACCTGGTCGGGGCGCTCATCTCGACCGAGGTCGCCAAGACCGTCGGTGCGGGGATCATCGATCCACCCGAGGGCAACAACGGGTTGGAGATCGTCTTCGCCGCGCTCGTGGGCGCCATCGTCTGGAACCTGATCACCTGGTGGTTCGGCCTGCCCTCGTCGTCGTCGCACGCCCTCATCGGCGGCCTGGTCGGCGCGGCCCTGGCCGCCGCCCACTCGGTGCAGTGGATGGGCATCTTCGACAAGGTCATCATCCCGATGATCGTCTCGCCGCTGGTCGGGTTCGGGCTGGGCTACCTGTTCATGCTCGCGCTCCTGTGGACGTTCCGGCGGGCCAACGTCTCCAAGGCCAACCGCAACTTCCGCTACGCCCAGATCGTCAGCTCCGCGACCATGGCCCTGGGCCACGGCATGCAGGACGCCCAGAAGACGATGGGCATCATCACCCTGGCCCTGTTCACCGCCGGGGAGATCGACACCTTCGAGGTGCCCTTCTGGGTCGTGCTCGCGGCCGCCGGGGCCATCAGCGCCGGCACCTACGCCGGCGGCTTCCGCATCATGCGGACGCTCGGCCGGCGGATCATCCAGCTCACCCCCGCCGGCGGCTTCGCCGCGCAGACGGTGGCCTCGAGCGTGATGGTCACGACCGCCACCGTCTTCGCCGTCCCGGTGTCGACGACGCACATCACCACCACCTCGATCATGGGTGTGGGCTCCACGCGGCGGCTCTCGGCCGTGCGCTGGGGCGTGGCCGGCAACATCATCGTCGCCTGGGTCGTGACGCTCCCCGCGGCCGGCTCCGTGGCCGCGCTGGCCTTCTTCCTCACCGACTTCGCGGTCGGCTAGGTCCTCCGTGGCCGGCGACGGGAGCCCCGCTCCGTCCTCGGTCGCGCTGGGCACCGCGCGCGGGCGGTGGCTGCTCACCGCCACGGTGCTGGCTTCGGGCATGGCGTTCCTCGACGCCAGCGCCGTGCAGGTCGCGCTGCCGACCCTGGGCCGCGAGCTCGGCGCCTCGCTGTCGGACCTGCAGTGGATCATCAACGGCTACACGCTCCCGCTGGCCGCGCTGATCCTGATCGGCGGCTCGCTGGGTGACCGCTACGGCCGTCGCCGGGTCTTCCTGATCGGGGTTACCTGGTTCGCGGCGGCGTCGCTGCTCTGCGGGGCCGCGCAGACGCCGGGGCAGCTCGTGACCGCCCGGGCGCTCCAGGGCATCGGCGGCGCGCTGCTGACGCCGGGGAGCCTGGCGCTGATCCAGGCCTCGTTCCGCCCCTCCGACCGGCCGGCGGCCATCGGCGTGTGGTCGTCGCTGTCCGGCGTCGCGGGACTGGTCGGGCCGTTCCTCGGCGGCGCCCTGATCGACCTGGTCAGCTGGCGGCTGGTCTTCCTGCTCAACGTGCCGCTGGCCGTGCTCGTCGTCGCCGTCGCCGGGCGGCACGTGCCCGAGAGCCGGGATCCCGGGCCGCACGGCCGCTTCGACGGCGCGGGCGCGGTGCTGGGCGCGGTCGCCCTGGGGTCGCTCACCTACGCCCTCATCACCGCCGGGGAGCGGGTCGGTGCCGCGGTCGTCGTCGCGGGGCTCGTCGCCGTCGGAACCGGGATCGGCTTCGTCCTCCGCGAGCGGTGGACGCCGGCCCCGATGCTCCCGCCGCGGCTGTTCGCCGACCGCCAGTTCACCGGCGCCAACCTCGCCACCCTGGCCGTCTACGGGGCACTCGGGGGCAGCTCGCTGTTCCTGGTGCTGCAACTGCAGGGGGTGCTGGGCTACGGCGCCACCGCGGCGGGGGCGGCCACGCTGCCGACCATCCTGCTGATCACCCTGCTCTCGCCCCGGGCCGGTGCGCTGGCGCAACGCATCGGGCCGCGGCTGCCGATGACCGCCGGCCCGCTGACCGTCGCCGCCGGCACCCTGCTGCTGATCGGCGTCGACGGCGGCGCTCCGTACTGGGTGGAGGTGCTGCCCGGCAGCGTGCTGCAGGGTCTGGGGATGGCCCTGACCGTCGCGCCGCTGACCGCCAGCGTGCTGGGTGCTGCGCCCGACACGCTGGCCGGCGTGGCCAGTGGCGTCAACAATGCCGTCGCCCGCGCCGCCCAGCTGCTCACGGTCGCCGCCCTGCCCGTGGCGGTGGGGCTCTCCGGCTCGGACTACGTCGACCCGGACGCGCTGACCGGCGGGTTCCGCGCGGCCATGGCGCTCTGCGCGGGCCTGTTCGCGGTGGGCGGCGTGGTGGCCTGGGCGACCATCCGGAACGACCTCCTCCGCACCGGATCCCACTGATCGGCCACGCGGACCGCATAAGCGCATCGATCTGGTAGACATAGCGCCGTGACGCGACCGCCGACGCTGCTCCTGGTGAGCCGCCTGCACGTCGACCTGCTGCGCGTCTGCACCGCCGCCTGTCCGGGCTGCTGATCTCCCCGCGCCGTCCGCGGCGCCCCCTCGTCCCACCCCCTCCCACCGCGGGCCCTCGTGCGCCCGCGCCCCTCCTGAGACCCGGAGCAGGTTCCCTGTGAAGACTCTCGTTCTGCTCGCCCTCGTCGGCCTGGGCGCCCAACTCGTCGACGGCAGCCTCGGCATGGCCTACGGCGTGACCTCGACGACGCTGCTGCTGGCCATCGGCACCAACCCGGCCATCGCGTCGGCCACCATCCACCTCGCCGAGATCGGGACGACCCTGGCGTCGGGGCTCGCGCACTGGAAGTTCGGCAACGTCGACTGGAAGGTCGTCGCGAAGGTCGGCGTCCCCGGTGCGGTCGGAGCGTTCGCCGGGGCGACGTTCCTGTCCAACCTGTCCACCGAGCTCGCCGCCCCGGTCATGTCCCTGATCCTGGTGTCGCTCGGCGTCTACCTGCTGGTCCGGTTCACCCTCCGCGGCATCGACCGGCGCAACCTCGGCAAGCCGGTCCGCAAGCGCTTCCTCGGCCCGCTCGGCCTGGTGGCCGGTTTCGTCGACGCCACCGGCGGCGGCGGCTGGGGTCCGGTCGGGACGCCGGCGCTGCTCGCCAGCGGCCGGATGGAGCCGCGCAAGGTCATCGGCTCGATCGACACCTCCGAGTTCCTCGTCGCCCTGGCCGCGAGCCTCGGGTTCCTCGTCGCGCTGGGCTCGCAGGGCATCAACTTCGCCTGGGTGGCCGTGCTGCTCGGCGGTGGGCTGATCGCCGCTCCCCTGGCTGCGTGGCTCGTCCGGCACATCCCCCCGCGGATGCTGGGCTCGCTGGTCGGTGGCGTGATCGTGCTGACCAACACCCGAACCCTGCTCAAGAGCGACTGGATCGGTGCCGACGACATGACCCGCTACGCCGTCTACGCCGTCCTCTACGTGGTCTGGGCGCTGGCGGTCACGCACTCGTTCCGCCAGTACCGCAAGGACGCCGCGATCGAGTCCGCCGACGCCCTCGCCGCGGAGGCCGAGGCCCTGGCCGCGGCTGCCGGACCGAACGTGGTCGAGGACGTGGCGGAGCCGGCCACCGAGGCGGTTCCCGCGGGCCGGCCCAGCGCCCCCCGCGACTGACCGCTCGACGCGCTCTCAGACGGCGCGGCGGTACGCCTGCGGGACCTGCGGCAGCGGTGTGGACCGGGCGGCGGCCAGCACCATCTGCGGCGAGCGCGGCAGCCCGCGGCGGGTGCAGAGGCGCAGCGCTCGTGCGCCGGTGAGCACGTCGGTCTCCGGCGGGACCACGAGCAGGTCCGCACGACGGCTCCCGCCGTCCCAGGTCAGGCAGACCACGAGCGGGTCCATGCTGCGGAAGCCCCCGGTACGCACCACGCGGTCGCGGACGACGAGCTTGCGGGCGGTCGGCCGGTCCCAGGCGTCCAGCGAGTAGGTGAAGCGCTCGATCCGCACGCCGCGGCGATCGAGCTCGGCGAGCAGCTCGGGCAGCTCGACCTCGAGGTCGTGACTGCGCGGGAACCACGCGCCGTCGAACGCGGAGCTGCCGTCACCGGCGCCCCCCCGCAGGCTCACCCGGACATCGATCCCGCCCCGGAAGGAGTTCTCCACCGGAGCCGTTCGGGTGATGGTCGTCATGCGTGCGGCCGCCTCTCGTGCGCTCGTCCCCCGGGGTCATGACCCATGACCCCGAGAAGAACGTAGGTGCCGCGCCTGGCGCGTCCCGGGGAGCGACGGCCCGGCGCGGCGAGGCCCTCCGGCCGGTCGTCACCACCCGTGCGCGGCTCGCCACGACACCGCCCCCACCTCCGCTTTTCCGCGGAAAAGCAGAACGCTTTTCCGCGGAAAAGCAGAACGGGCACCCGGCGCGGAGTGCGCGGGGTGCCC
>JBBSKB010000112.1:0-9821 GCA_038256725.1 Mycobacteriales bacterium
CTGGACCCGTTCATCCACATGGACCAGATGGGCGCGGTCGAGTACGCCCCCGGGGAGCCGAAGGGCACCTCCTGGCACCCCCACCGCGAGTTCGAGACCGTCACCTACATCATCGACGGCACGTTCGAGCACGCCGGTTCCCGCGGCGGCGGAGGCACGATCACCGACGGGGACACCCAGTGGATGACCGAGGGCGGCGGCGTCCTGCACATCGAGCCCGCCGGAGCAGCTCGTCCTGAGCGGCGGCCTGTTCCACGGCCTGCAGCTGTGGGTGATCCTGCCCCGCGCGCAGAAGTGGGTGGAGCCGCGGTACCAGGACCTGCGGGCACGGGAGTCCGTCCTGCTCGCCAGCCCGGACGCGGGGGCACTGCTCCGCGTCATCGGCTTCAACGTGCTGGCCTACGTGCTCTCCGTCGCCGGACGTCGTCGTCCTCGGGGGCGCACCCATCCGCGAGCCGATCGCCATGGTCGGCCCCTTCGTCATGAACTCCCGGCCGGAGGTCCTCGACGCGTTCGAGGACCTCCGGAAAGGTCGGCTGGGCTCCGTCCCTGCCTCCTAGGGGCCTCGAGAGGCGCTGCCGCACGGCGACGTCCGCGGCGAGTCCGGGTAGCCGCTCACTCCTCGGTGGCGCCCTCCATGACCGAGAACGCGGCCCCCCAGCGGTCCTCGAGCACGGCGAACCGGCCGAAGGAGCTGTCCTCAACCGGGTGCAGCACCGCGCCGCCACCGGCCTCGACGGCGGCCACCGCCTCGTCGGCCGAGGCGACCGAGAAGCACACCGTCCAGCCCGTGGGCAGCCCCGGTTGCACCGGCCCCAGCCCGCCCAGCGGGCGGTCCCCGGTGCGGAAGGTCGCGTAGTCCATGCCCTCCATCGGATCCCACCGGAAGCCGAAGACCGCGGTGTAGAACTCCTGCGCGCCCGCAGCGTCCCGGACGGCGGCCTCGTTCCAGACCAGCGAGCCCGGCTCGCCGAACCGCTGGACGCCGGTGTGCGTGCCGGACTGCCAGAGCCCGAACGCGGTCCCCTGCGGGTCGATCGCGATGACCATCGTGCCCATCGGGCCGACCTCCATCGGCTCGACGACCACGGTGCCACCGGCCCCGCGGATCCGTTCTGCCGTCGCCGCGGCATCGTCGGTGGCGAAGTACGTCGTCCACGACGGCGGGTCGCCCTCGGCCATCAGCGGGCCGAGCCCCGCCACCTGCCGGCCCTCCTTCTCGGCGTTCGAGTACCCGCCGTACTCGGGATCACCGCCGGTCCAGGTCCAACCGAGCAGCTCGCCGTAGAAGGCCTTCGCGGCCTCCGGTTCTGCCGCGCCGTAGTCGATCCAGCAGGGGGTGCCGGCCGGCCAGGCGGTGTCACGTGTGGGCATCTCGCGCCTCCTTCTCGGATGTGAGAGAGGTCACGATGCCACCGGGGTCCGACAGAAAGCGGCCCGCCCGGCATCACGCCGCAGCGGGACGCCGGATCAGAACCGGCCGCCCCCGAAGCCACCGCCCCCGCCGCCGCCGCCGAAGCCGCCACCGCCCCCGAAGCCGCCACCGCCCCCGAAGCCGCCCCGGCCCCCGCCGAGCCCGCCGGCGAGGATCCCGCCGAGCACCAGGCTGCCGAGGTCGACGCCACCGCGGCGGTGGCCGCCGCCGAAGCCGCCGGGGCCGCCGCCGTGACCGCCACCCCAGCCCTGCACGTCGTCCTGCGCCCGCTCCAGCGCCGAGCGGGCCAGCGAGGTCGCCTGGTGGGCCTCCTGCAGCGCGGCCACCGGCTCGTCGCGGCCACGGTCGATCGCGGCGTCGAAGTGCCGCTGGGCCTCGGCCAGCCGGGTTCGCGCCTCGGCGCCGACCGCGCCGCGGCGGGTCGCGATGAAGTCGCGGGCCGACGCGATCGCCGACCGCGCCGTCATCACCGCCTGGTCCAGCGCGGCCGCCGCCCGTCGCACCTGGGTCTGCTGGTCACGGGCCACGGCGAGCGCCTGCTCGAGGGCGATGTCGGCCTCCTCGAGCTGCCGCAGCGCACCCAGCGGGTCCGGCCGCTCGCCGCCGAGCAGGCCGTCGGCCGCGGTCAGCGCCGCCTCCGCGCGGGAGATCTGCGGGCGCAGGCCGCTCCGGTCCCCCGAGGCGGTGAGCGCCCGGGCCTCCGCGAGGTCCTTCTCCGTCTCGGCCCGCACCGCGGCGACCCGGCCGCCGGCGGCCGCCAGGTCGTCCCCGAGCCGGCCGACGGCGTCGAGCAGCGTCGCGGTCTGCGCCACCGCGTCCTCCGCCGCGCGGATGTCGCCCACGGCGGTGCCGGGCTCGGGCGAGGCGAGCGCCGTGCGCGCCTCCTGCACCTCCTGCTCGGCCGCGGCCAGCCGGGCGCGCGCCTCGGTCACGTTGTCGGCGACCGGAGCAACCGCCGAGGCCGCGAACCGCTGCTGCAGCTGCGCCAGCCGCTGCTCCTCCTGCGGGATGCGGTCGTGCAGCCCGGCGATCCGCGGCGCGAGCGCGTCCAGCACCTGGGGCGCGGTGTGCTCGAGGTCCCGTAGCTGCGCGAACGCCGTCGCCTGCTCGTCCAGCCGGGCGGCGGCGGCCTGGGTCAGCGCGAGCATCTCGCCGAGCATCCGCCGGGTCGTCGGCTCGTCTTCCGGCACGTCGTCGTCCAGCTGCTGCCGGAGGGTGAACGCGCGGGAGAGCTCGTCGCGCGAGGTCGCCAGCGCCGTGTCGAACCCGACCACCGCCTGGTCGCCGTACTGCGAGCGGGCGTAGTCGAGGTCCAGCTGCGAGGTCTGCATCGCCTCGTCCAGCTCCAGCAGCGCGGTGCTCGCCCGGAACTGCAGCTGCTCCGTCGCCTCGCCCTCGAAGGGGTCGACCTGCTCGATCCGAGCCACCGGCGGCAGCGCAGCGCGCTGCTTCTTCCGGCGGTTGCGCATCACCAGGTACCCGCCACCACCGACGACGGCGATGCCGCCCAGCAGGAGCAGCGCGTCCCCGCCGCCGGAACCGCCCGCGCCCGGGGCCTCGCCGGTGCGCAGGATGTCGGCGAACGCGACGACACCCGTCTCCCAGTTCCCCTCGCCGAACTCGGGGTCGACCGCCTGGCCGGCCATCTGGTCGGCCTCGGACTGGGTGACGTCGGCGCCGTCGGGGACGTAGAAGCGGTAGTCCCGGTCGACGACGGCCACGGCGAGCAACGCGTCGTTGCCCCCCAGCTCGGAGAGGTCGTAGGTGGCCCGGATCCACTCGTCCGCGGTACCGGGGTCGAAGGTGTCGACGAACGTGACGAACAGCTGGATGCCGTCCTCGGACTGCAGCTCGTCCAGGGCGGACTCGATCTCCGACCCGCCGCCCAGCACGCCTGCCTCGTCGACGACCTGGTCGTCCAGCCGGAAGGGCTCCTCGGCCAGCGCGGGAGACGCGGCGAGGGAGAGCAGGGCGGATGCGCCCAGGACCACGAACAGCCGGCGCACGGCTACCTCCTGAGCGATTCGGTACGGGTGATCGACAGTACCGGCGGCGCCCGTGGTCCCGGCGGGATCAGCGGAGGCGGTCCCACTCGGCGCGGCGGCGGGCCTGCTCGTCGGGGTCCGGCACGGGCAGCGACGCCAGCAGGCGCTGCGTGTAAGGGTGCTGCGGCGCACCGAGCACCTGCTCGCCGGTGCCCTCCTCGACCAGCTCGCCCTTGTAGAGCACCGCGATGCGGTCGGCCAGCAGGTCGACGACGGCGAGGTCGTGGCTGATGAACAGGCAGGCGAAGCCCAGCTCGCGCTGCAGCTCGTCGAAGAGCTCGAGCACCCGCTTCTGCACCGACACGTCGAGCGCCGAGGTCGGCTCGTCGGCGATCAGCAGCTCGGGGTCCAGGGCGATCGCGCGGGCGAGGCTGGCGCGCTGCCGCTGACCGCCGGAGAGCTCGTGCGGGAAGCGGTCGCCGAAGCTCTTCGGCAGCTGGACCGCCTCGAGCAGCTCGTCGACCCGGCCGCGCGCCTCCCGCGGGTTCTTCGCCCGCTTGTGCACGACCAGCGGCTCGGCGACGGCGTCGGCGATGGTGAGCAGCGGGTTGAAGCTGGATGCCGGGTCCTGGAACACGAACCCGATCCGCTCGCGCAGCGGCCGGAACGCCCGTTCCTTCACGCCGTTCATCTCCGCGCCGTGCACGGTGAGCGAGCCGCCGGTGACCTTGGTCAGCCCGGCGATGGCCCGCCCGATCGTCGTCTTCCCGCTGCCGCTCTCGCCGACCAGCCCGAGCACCTCGCCGGGGCGGATCGCGAAGCTGACGCCGTCGACGGCGACGAAGTCGGGCTGGCGCAGCCGGCCCGGATAGACGATCCGCAGGTCGCGAGCCTCCACGACCGGCGTCGCCTCCTGCCAGCCGGCGGCCCGGGCGGTGGCCCGGTCGGCCGTGCGGGCGCGCCCCTCGCCGAGGCGCGGCACCGAGCCGAGCAGCTGGCGGGTGTAGGAGTCCACCGGCGCGGCGAACAGCGTGCGGACATCGGCCTGCTCGACGATCCGGCCCTGGTACATCACCGCGACCCGGTCGGCGAGGTCGGCGACGACGCCCATGTTGTGCGTGATCAGCACGATCGCGGTGCCGAACTCGTCACGGCAACGGCGCAGCAGGTCGAGGATCTCGGCCTGCACGGTGACGTCGAGGGCGGTGGTCGGCTCGTCGGCGATGATCACACCGGGGTCGAGCGCCAGCGCCTGCGCGATGACGATGCGCTGCTTCTGCCCGCCGGAGAACTGGTGCGGGTAGTGGTCGACCCGCTTCTCCGGGTCCGGGATGCCGACCCGGCGCATCACGTCGATCGCCTCGGCCCGCGCCTCCTTCTTGCTGTAGTCGCCGTGGGCGCGCAGCCCCTCGGCGATCTGCCAGCCGACCGGGAAGACCGGGTTCAGCGCGGTGGAGGGCTCCTGGAACACCATGGCGGCGTCCCGACCGCGCACCTCGCCGAGGTCGCGGCGGGAGAGGGTGACCACGTCGTGGGTCTCGGCGCCGTCCTTGCTGGTCAGCAGGATGGCGCCGCGGGTCAGCGCCGTCTCGGGCAGCAGCCCGAGGATGCTGCGGGCGGTGACGGTCTTCCCGCTGCCGCTCTCCCCCACGATCGCCAGCACCTCGCCGGCGCCGACGGTCAGGGAGACGTCGCGGACGGCGTCGACGTCCCCGGCGTCGGTGGCGAAGGTGACCGACAGGTTCTCGATCTCGACGACGTCGCGGGCGGGGGTGCTGGTCACAGGGAGCCCTTCCCGTGGTCGAGGTCGGCGGAATCCGCAGCGGGGCTGCCCGGCACCACCGAGGTCTCGGCGACGTCGGCCGGGGTGGCCGGTCCGCGCCGCCGGGTGCGCAGCCGCGGGTCGGCGAGGTCGTTGAGGCTCTCGCCGACCAGGGTCAGCCCGAGGACGACGAGCACGATCGCCAGGCCCGGGAACAGCGAGGTCCACCAGATGCCGCTGGTGACGTCGGACAGCGACTTCTGCAGGTCGTAACCCCACTCCGCGGCGGCGGTGGGCTCGATGCCGAAGCCGAGGAAGCCCAGCCCGGCCAGCGTCAGGATCGCCTCGGAGGCGTTGAGCGTGAGGATCAGCGGCAGCGTGCGCGTGGCGTTCTTGAAGATGTGCCGCGACATGATCCGCCAGTGCGAGGCGCCGATGACGCGGGCGGACTCGACGTAGGCCTCGGCCTTGATCCGGACGGTCTCCGCGCGGACCACTCTCAGGTACTGCGGCACGAAGATGACCGTGATCGACAGCGCGGCGGCCATGATGCCGCCCTTCAGGCTGGACTCACCGCCGTTGAGCACGATGCCCACGACGATCGCCAGCAGCAGCGACGGGAAGGCGTAGATCGCGTCCGCGACGACCACCAGCACCCGGTCGAGCCAGCCGCCGAAGTAGCCGGCGACCAGGCCGAGCAGCACGCCGATCACGATCGACATCGCGACGGCGGCGACGATGACGTACAGCGCCGTCCGGGTGCCCCAGATGACGCGGGACAGCACGTCGTAGCCGCCGACCGTGGTGCCCAGCCAGTGTGCCGACGAGGGCTCCTGCTGGGCGCCGAACGCGCCGGCGGGGTCGCGCAGCTGGTTGAACTCGTAGGGCGCCAGCAACGGCGCGAAGATCGCCGTCAGCAGGAAGATCCCGGTCAGGACCAGACCGGCGACGAGCATGCCGCGCTGCAGGCCGACGCTCTGCCGCAGCTGCCGGATCACCGGCAGGCCGCGCCAGCCGCGGGGCCGGCGGCCGGCCGCGGGGAGGGCGCCCGGGGCGTCGACGGCGGTGGTGGAGGTGGCCATCTCAGTACCTCACCCGGGGGTCGATGAGCGCGGCGATGACGTCGACGACGAAGTTGACCAGCGCCACGATGACGGCGGCCAGGACGACGATGCCCTGGACGGCGACGAAGTCGCGGGCCTGCAGGTACTGCACCAGCTGGAAGCCCAGGCCCTTCCACTCGAAGGTGGTCTCGGTGAGCACCGCGCCGCCGAGCAGCAGCGCGATCTGCAGGCCGATGACCGTGACGATCGGGATCAGCGCGGGCCGGTAGGCGTGCTTGCGCAGCAGCCGCCGCTCGCTGACCCCGCGGGACCGGGCGGCCTCGACGTAGCCGCTGCCCAGGGTGCCGATGACGTTGGTGCGCACCAACCGCAGGAAGACCCCGGCGGTGAGCAGTCCGAGCGCGATGGCCGGGAGGACGGCGTGCTCCAGCACGTCCTGGATCACCTCGCCGTCGCCGAGCTTCAGCGCGTCGATCAGGTAGATGCCGGTGGAGCTGTCCTGCTGCTGCAGCTGGATCTCCGCGCCGGTGGACGCCCGGCCGGCGACGGGCAGCCAGCCGAGGTTCACCGCGAACACCAGCTTGAGCAGCAGGCCGGCGAAGAAGACCGGGGTGGCGTAGCAGAGGATCGCGAAGACCCGGAGGAGGGCGTCGGGCCAGCGGTCCCGCAGGTAGGCGGCCAGCCGGCCCAGCGGGATGCCCACGACGAAGGCCACGAGGAGGGCGTAGAACACGAGCTCGAGGGTCGCGGCCCCGAACGAGGTGAGCATGTCGCTGACCTCGCGGCCGTCGCTGATCGCCGTCCCGAAGTCGCCCCGGACCAGTTGGCCCAGGTACTCGAAGTACTGCACCAGGATCGGCCGGTCGTATCCGGCCGCGCTCACCCGCGCGGCGAGCTCGTCGGCCGGGAGCCGGCCGCCGAGCGCGGCGGTGATCGGGTCACCGGTGAGCCGCATGAGGACGAAGACCGTCGTCACCAGGATGAAAATGGTCGGGAAGATCAGCAGGAAGCGGACCAGCAGGTAGCTGCCCAGCCCGCCGCTGCGGCGCTGCCGGCCCGCGGGAGGCGCGGCCTCGGGAGCGGCGCCGCCCCCCGTCAGCTCGGTCGTGGTGGTGGTCATCTCTCCCACTCGGTCATCGGGCCCTCACACGGCAGACCCCGGGTGATCCGCTCGCGGCGGGTCACCCGGGGCCGTGGTGCCTATCAGTCTCCCAGCTGGTGGGATCAGCCCTTGCTGAGGGCGCCGTAGCGGAACTTGAAGGACGCGTCCAGCGTGTCCTCCGCGCCCTCGACCTCGGAGCCGACGACGGCGACCTGGGCACCCTGCAGGTAGGGCAGCGTGGACAGGTCGTCCGCGACGAGGTCCTGGATCTGCTCGATCATGCCCTGGCGCTCAGCGGTGTCGGCGGTGCTCGCCTGCGCCAGGATCATGTCGTTGACCTGCTGGTTCTCGTAGTGGTTGCTGAGGAAGTTCTCCAGCAGGAAGAACGGCGTCAGGTAGTTGTCCGCGTCCGAGTAGTCCGGGAACCAGCCCAGCTGGTAGGCCGGGTAGGCGTCCGCGGTGCGCTGCTTCGAGTACTGGGTCCACTCGGTGGTCTGCAGGTTGACCGTGAACAGACCGTCCGCCTCGAGCTGGTCCTTGATCAGCGCGTACTCCTCGGCCGAGGACGGGCCGTAGTGGTCGTTCGAGTACTGCAGGTTCAGCTCGACCGGGGTGGTCACGCCGGCCGCCTCGAGGCGGGCCTTCGCGGCCGCGGCGTCGGGGCCGCCGTTGCCGTCGCCGTACTTCTCCAGCAGCGGCTCGACCGCACCGGTCAGGCCCTCGGGGACGTGGGAGTACAGCGGGGTGTAGGTGCCCTTGTAGACCTGCTCCGCGATCTCCTCGCGGTCGATCAGGTCAGCGGCGGCCTGACGGACGGCGGCGGCCTTGAGCGGGTCGGCCTCGGCGGTGGTGGCGCCGAACGGCTGGGTGTCGAAGTTGAACGTGATGTAGCGGATCTCGCCGCCGGGGCCGTCGACGACCTTGACCTCGTCGTTGCCGCGCAGGTCCTCGATGTCGGTCGCGGTCAGGCTGCGCCACGCGACGTCGATGTTGCCCTGCTGGATGTCCAGCTTCAGGTTCGAGGCATCGGCGTAGTACTTGACGTTGATCTTCTCGGTCTTCGCCTCGCCCAGCACACCCTGGTAGTCCGGGTAGGCCTCGTAGGAGATCAGGTTGTTCTGGTCGTAGTTCGTGATGACGTACTGGCCGTGGAAGGCCTCGCCGTCGACGATCTCCTGGTCCGAGGTGATCTCGTCGGCCGAGAAGACGTCCTCGTCCACGATCGGGCCGGCCGGGCTGGAGAGGATCTGCGGGAAGACCTGGTCGTTCTCGGTCTTCAGGTTGAACACGACGGTCGTGTCGTCCGGCGTCTCGACGCTGTCCAGGTTGTAGAGCAGCGAGGACGGGCCGTTCTCGTCCGCGATCGCCAGCTGGCGGTCGAAGGTGAACTTGACGTCGGAGCTGGTCAGGTCGTTGCCGTTGGCCCACTTCAGGTCCGGCTTCAGGGTGACCGTGTACTCGGTCGGCGAGGTGAACTCGGCCGACTCGGCGATGTCGGGCTCGACGTCCGGGCTGCCGTACGGGGTGTTCAGCAGGAACGGGTAGATCTGGTTCATCACCGCGAACGAGCCGTTGTCGTAGGAACCGGCCGGGTCGAGGAAAGTGATCTTGTCGGTGGTGCCGATGGTCAGCGCGCCGCCGCTGCTGCCGCCGCCCTCGGAGCCGCCGCTGTCACCGTCGTCGCCACCGCACGCGCTCAGCAGGAGGGCCGTCACCGCGACGCCCGCCGTGGCGGCCATGCGCCGTCGGCTGCTCGATCCGGAGATCATCCGATACCTCGTCTTCGTCAAAAAACGGTCCGCGCATGCGCGCCCAGGCGTTGCTGCGGACCACCACAGGTCAGTGGATGTCGTAGGTCTAACACGCGGTGAACGCCGCAAGAAATGTCGCGGGAACACCGTTACCGCCTCGTGACTGCCTGCCTGGACCCCACTCCCCCGCGAGATCGTCCGGCAGCGGGCCGGTTCTCGGCTTCCGCGGTGGCCCGGGGCCGTCGTCACGCGGTGATGGTGCGACGGCCCTCGAACGCGCGGCCCAGCGTGACCTCGTCGGCGTACTCCAGGTCGCCGCCGACGGGCAGACCGCTGGCCAGCCGGCTCACGGTCAGCCCCATCGGGCCGACGAGCCGCGCGAGGTAGGCGGCGGTCGCCTCGCCCTCGAGGTTGGGGTCGGTGGCGATGATCAGCTCGGTGATCCCGCTGTTCATGAGCCGGGTCATGAGCTCCTTGACCCGCAGGTCGTCGGGGCCCACGCCGTCGATCGGGCTGATCGCGCCGCCGAGCACGTGGTAGCGGCCGCGGAACTCCCGGGTGCGCTCGATGGCGACGACGTCCTTGGGCTCCTCGACGACGCAGATGACGTCCTCGGAGCGGCGCGGGTCGCGGCAGATCCGGCACTGCTCGGCCTCGGCGACGTTGTAGCAGGTCACGCAGAAGCGGACCTCGGCCTGCACGCGGTTGAGCGCGGCGACCAG
>JBBSKB010000113.1:0-9492 GCA_038256725.1 Mycobacteriales bacterium
ACCCGCCCGGAGGACCGACGTGCTGCCCCTCACCCCGCTGCCGCCGCAGACGGACGGGGAGCGCGCCTTCTTCTCGGAGCTGGTGCGCTGGGATTCCGGCAACGCCGTCCGCGGCGCCGTCGTGGCGGCGATCCCCTTCTCCGACGGCCCGCTCCAGCGCCGGCTCTCGGACGCGATCCTCTTCGTGCCCGAGGGCATCGCGGTGATCCGCGTGGCCGAGGTCGCCCGGCAGTCCGGCGTCGTCAACGCCTCGCCGGAGGGTCCGTGGACGATCGGACCGGCGGGCACCGGGGGAGCGGTCCTGCAGCTCGCCGGCGGTGGCTCGACGCCGCTGGACGGGCTCATGCGCGCCGGGATGGAGACCGCGATGCGGCTCCGGCGGGCGGGCCTCGAGCCCGGCCGCATCGCCCGGCTCACGGTGCTCGCCGGCGACATCGACGGCCTGCTGCCCGCCGACGGTGACCTCGGCGAGGGCGACCAGGTCGCCCTGCTCGAGACCCGCTCGCTGCTGCTCGGCTTCGCCCGCGCCAGCCGCTACACCGGCGTGGACAATCCCCGCCTGTGGACGACGGCCGACGTGCGGGCCGCCCTCGAGGCGCTGGGCCTGCAGGGCCGTGGCCCCTCCGTCGAGGAGCTGAACGGCGAGGGATTCCCCTACTCGCCCTACGTGCTGCGCCGCCCGCAGCTGCTCACCCCGGCGGCGATGGCTGCCGGGCCCCGCTCCGTGGCCCCCGCGCCGCCCGGGATGCCGACGACGAAGCCCCAGCCGGTCGCCCCGGCCGCCGGCCCCTCCCGCGCCTCCATCGACCAGGCGGTGGCCGCCTCCGTGGC
Organism: Mycobacteriales bacterium; assembly: GCA_038256725.1. Classification (GTDB taxonomy): domain Bacteria; phylum Actinomycetota; class Actinomycetes; order Mycobacteriales; family Geodermatophilaceae; genus Blastococcus. Next base: position 832 of record JBBSKB010000113.1, read on the forward strand.
GGCCGCGCACGCGGCAGCCGCCGTCGACGGCTCCGTGGCACCCGTGGAGCCGGTGGTGCCGACGCCGCACGGGGACACCGTCGCCATCGACGCGCCCGCCGAGCCCGGGGCCGGAGCGGCTCCCACCCACGACACCGTGGCCGTCGACGGGCCGTCGGCTCCGCCGCCGGGCGACGAGGGCATCGGCGGGCTGTTCGCCGGCGGCGAGCACGACGCCGTGCCGGCTCCGCCGCGCACCTCCGTCCTGCCGGCCCAGCAGGCGGCGCCCGCCGGTCCGGCCGCACGGGTGGTCGCCGAGCCGGCGCCGCAGCACTTCTGGGACCGCGCTCCCGATCACGACGAGCCCGCGGCCGAGAAGCCCGGGCGCACCCGCCGGGCGCTGCTGGTCGCCGCGGCCGTGGTCCTCCTCGTCGCCGCGGGCGTCGGCGTCGGCATGGGTCTGGGCGGCCGGGACGACGACGAGGGCGCAGGGGCACCGGAGACGTCGACGGAGGAGCCGGCCCCGGCCGCCCCCGCGATCGGCACCGTCCAGGCGATCGGCGGCGTGGACTTCACCGTGCAGGCCGCCGAGGTCGAGGATTCCTGCGCCGGCCACGCCTACGGCCAGATCGCAGCCTTCTTCCAGCAGTCGGACTGCACCGGCCTCTCCCGCGCGCTGTACTCCGCGCAGGTCGGCGGGCGCGACGTCGTCGTCTCGGTCTCGCGGGTGCGGATGCCCGACACCGCCGCGGCGCGGGACCTCAGGGGACGTGCCGACACCAACGGCAGCGGCAACGTCAGCGACCTGCTCGGCGAGGGGGTCCGCTACCCCGGTGGGCCGGAGAAGCTGACCGGCGCCGAGTACGCCAGCGCCGTCTCCGGGCCGACGGTCACCATCGTGGAGAGCGCCTGGGTGGACCCGGCCGCCGGCGGCACCGACGCCGAGGTGGACAAGATCGCCACCGACGGGCTCTCCCTCGCCACCCCCGCCCTCCCGGGCTGAGCCGCGGGCCTACCAGGCCCGGGCCGCGGCCTCGGCCATGCCGGCCAGCAGGGTGGCCGTCGCGGTCCGGTCGAGCTGCCCGGCGCTGTGCGGGGTGGAGTTGATCAGGCCGAAGATCGCGTGCGCGCGGACGCGGCAGGCGGCGGCGTCCGCGGCCGGGTGCAGCCGCGCCAGCACCGCCACCCACACCTCCACGTAGCGGCGCTGGAGCCGGCGCACCTGGGCGGCGTCCGCATCGGCCAGGGAGACCAGGTCGCGGTCGTGGACGGTGATCAGCGCGGGGTTCTCCAGCGCGAACTCGACCTGGAAGGCGATCAGCGCCCGGAGCTGGGCCGCGGGGTCGGCGCCGGCGGCGGCCACGCGTTCGCTCCCGCCGGCCAGCAGGCGCTCGCTGATCCGCAGCAGCATCTCCGCGAGCATCGCGTCCTTGCCGGCGAAGTGCCGGTAGATCGCCGGCCCGGTCACGCCCACGGCCGCGCCGACGTCGTCGACACCGACCGCGCGGGAGCCGCGCTCGGCGAACAACTGGGCCGCGGCCTGCAGGATCTGCTCCCGCCGCGACGGCCGGTCGGCGTCGGTGTGCAGGGCGGTGTCCCGCGCCGGGCCGGTCGTCGTCACGCCCGGATCGTAGCCGCCGGTGAACGAGCGTTCATCGGACCGCGACCGGACTGGCCCACAGGGGTGAACCGTGGTTAACCTGCAGCTGTGGACGCCCCGGTGCTCTCCCGTTCGTCGTCGCCCGACCCGGCGACTGCTGTTCGCAATGCCGCGGCGCACGCCACGCTGGCCGCGGATCTCGCCGAGCAGCTGCGCACCGTGGCTCTCGGTGGCGGGGAGCGGGCCCGCGAGCGGCACGTCTCCCGCGGGAAGCTGCTGCCCCGCGAGCGGGTGGACGCGCTGCTCGACCCCGGCAGCCCGTTCCTGGAGCTCAGCCCGCTGGCGGCGCACGGCCTGTACGACGGCGACGCTCCGGCCGCCGGAATCATCACCGGCATCGGGCGGGTGGCCGGGCGGGAGTGCGTCGTCGTCGCCAACGACGCCACGGTCAAGGGCGGCACCTACTACCCGATGACGGTGAAGAAGCACCTGCGGGCGCAGGAGGTGGCGCTGGCCAACCGGCTGCCCTGCATCTACCTGGTCGACTCCGGCGGGGCGTTCCTGCCGATGCAGGACGACGTCTTCCCCGACCGCGAGCACTTCGGCCGGATCTTCTTCAACCAGGCGAACCTGTCGAAGGCGGGCATCGCCCAGATCGCCGCCGTCCTCGGGTCGTGCACCGCCGGCGGTGCGTACGTACCGGCCATGCGCGACGAGGCCGTGATCGTCCGCGGTCAGGGCACGATCTTCCTGGGCGGCCCGCCGCTGGTGAAGGCGGCGACCGGCGAGGTGGTCACGGCCGAGGACCTCGGCGGGGGCGACCTGCACAGCCGGGTCAGCGGGGTGACCGACCACCTCGCCGACGACGACGCCCACGCCCTGCAGATCGTCCGCCAGATCGTCGGCACGCTCGGCCCGCGCGAGCCCCGGCCGTGGGACGTCGACCCCGTCGAGGAGCCGCTGCACCCGCCGGAATCGGTGGTCGAGGTCGTGCCGCCCGACCCGCGCACCCCCTACGACGTCCGCGAGGTCATCGCCCGGCTGGTCGACGGCAGCCGGTTCGCCGAGTTCAAGCCGCTCTACGGCTCGACCCTGGTCACCGGTTTCGCCCGGCTGCACGGCCACCCGGTCGGGATCGTCGCGAACAACGGCGTGCTGTTCAGCGAATCGGCGCTCAAGGGCGCGCACTTCATCGAGCTCTGCGACCGCCGGAAGATCCCGCTGCTGTTCCTGCAGAACATCAGCGGCTTCATGGTCGGGCGCGACTACGAGGCCGGCGGGATCGCGAAGCACGGCGCCAAGATGGTCACCGCCGTCGCCACCGCCCGGGTGCCCAAGCTGACCGTCGTCATCGGCGGCTCGTTCGGCGCCGGCAACTACTCGATGTGCGGCCGGGCGTACTCGCCCCGGTTCCTGTTCACCTGGCCCAACGCCCGGATCTCGGTGATGGGCGGGGAGCAGGCGGCGTCCGTGCTCGCCCAGGTGCGCCGCGACGGTCTGGAGGCCCGCGGCGAGGAGTGGCCAGCCGAGGAGGAGGAGGAGGCGTTCAAGGCGCCGATCCGCGACCAGTACGAGCAGCAGGGCCACCCGTACTACGCGACCGCCCGCCTCTGGGACGACGGCGTCATCGCACCCGCCGACACCCGCACGGTCCTCGGCCTGGCGCTCTCCGCCTGCGCCAACGCACCCCTCGAGGAGGTCGGTTATGGCGTCTTCCGCATGTGACCCCACCACCCCTCCGCTTTTCCCCGGAAAAGCGGGCTGCTTTTCCGCGGAAAAGCAGGGAAGGGGGGTGGCGTAGGTGTTCGAGACCGTGCTCGTGGCCAACCGGGGCGAGATCGCCGTGCGGGTGATCCGGACCCTGCGCGAGATGGGCATCCGCTCGGTCGCGGTGCACAGCGACGCCGACGCCGGCGCGCTGCACACCCGGCTGGCCGACGTCGCCGTCGCCATCGGGCCCGCGCCCGCCGCGCAGAGCTACCTCTCCGTCGAGCGGGTGCTCGACGCCGCCGTGCGGACCGGTGCGCAGGCCATCCACCCCGGCTACGGATTCCTGTCGGAGAACGTCGAGTTCGCCCGCGCGTGCGCGGCTGCCGGGATCGTGTTCATCGGCCCGCCGGTCGCTGCGATCGAGGCGATGGCCGACAAGATCCGCGCCAAGCAGACGGTCATGGCGGCCGGGGTGCCGGTGGTGCCGGGCCGCAGCGAGCCCGGCATGACCGACGCCCAGGTCGCCGACGCCGCCGCCGAGGTCGGGTTCCCGGCGCTGCTCAAGCCGAGCGCCGGGGGCGGCGGCAAGGGCATGCGGGTGGTGCGGGCGGCCGACGAGCTGCCGGAGGCGATCGCCGCCGCCCGGCGCGAGGCGCGCGGCTCGTTCGGCGACGACACCCTGCTGGTGGAGCGGTACGTCGGCAACTCCCGGCACATCGAGGTGCAGGTGCTCGGCGATGCGCACGGCAACGTCATCCACCTCGGCGAGCGCGAGTGCTCGCTGCAGCGCCGGCACCAGAAGGTGATCGAGGAGGCGCCCTCACCGCTGCTCGACGCCACCATGCGCGCGTCGATGGGCCGGGCGGCGGTCGAGGCGGCGAAGGCGGTCGGCTACACCGGCGCCGGGACGGTCGAGTTCATCGTGGACGCCGACCGGGGCGGGCCGGGCGCAGAGTTCGACTTCTTCTTCCTGGAGATGAACACCCGGCTGCAGGTCGAGCACCCGGTCACCGAGGCGGTCACCGGCCTGGACCTGGTCGAGCTGCAGCTCCGGGTGGCCGCCGGTGAGCGGCTGCCGGTCGAGCAGAGCGACGTCTCCCTCGACGGGCACGCCATCGAGGCACGGCTCTACGCCGAGGACCCGGCCCGCGGCTTCCTGCCGCAGGCCGGCACGGTGCTGGGTCTGGTCGAGGCCGACGGACCGGGCATCCGGGTGGACAGCTCGCTGGCGGTGGGCACCGTCGTCGGCACCGACTACGACCCGATGCTGGCCAAGATCGTGGCCTGGGCGCCGACCCGGGAGACCGCCCGCGCCCGGCTGGTCGCCGCACTCGGGCGCACCGCCGTCCTGGGCGTGACGACCAATGCCGGCTTCCTCCAGCGGCTGCTGGACGACCCCGACGTCGTCGCCGGGCGGCTGGACACCGGGCTGATCGAGCGGCGGGGCGAGCAGCTCGCGGTGTCCGGGCCGCCGCCGTCGGAGGTCTACGCCGCAGCGGCGCTGGCGCTGCTCGTGGAGTCCGAACCGACCGGCGGCGTCGTCGACCGGTGGGACGTGCCGGACGGCTGGCGGCTGGGCGAGCCGGCCTGGACGGTGCGCCGGCTGCAGGCCGCCGGTGGCGAGCCGGTGACCGTCCGGGTGCGCGGGCGCTCGGGGGACGCGCAGGTCGCGGTGGGCGACGACGACCCGGTGCCGGCGAGCGCCGCCCGGGACGGCGACCGGCTGAGCGTGACGATGGACGGCCGGACGACGTCCGCCGTCGTCGTGCACAGCGGCGGCACGGTCGGGCTGGCTGCCGGGGGACGGGTGACCGCGCTGCGCGAGCACGAGCGGCTGGCCTCGAGCGCCACCGGCACCGGTGGGGACGGCGCGGTGACCTCGCCGATGCCCGGCACGGTGACCGTGGTGCAGGCGTCCGTCGGCGACGAGGTGGCGGCCGGGACCCCGCTGCTCGTCGTCGAGGCGATGAAGATGGAGCACGTGCTCACCGCCCCCATCGCGGGCACGGTGACCGAGCTCGGCGTGGCAGCGGGCCAGACGGTCGCGCTGGACGAGCGGGTGGCGCTGGTGACCCCGGCCGCCGCCGAGCAGGAGGACTGACATGCTGGACTACCGGCTCAGCGACGAGACCGAGGCGCTGCGGACGACGGTGCGCGAGTTCGCGCGCGAGGTCATCGCCCCGCAGATCGGCGAGTTCTACGAACGCGACGAGTTCCCGACCCACATCGTGCGGCAGATGGGCGAGCTCGGGCTGTTCGGCCTGCCGTTCCCCGAGGAGTACGGCGGCTCGGGCGGCACCTACTTCGACCTGTGCGTGGCGCTCGAGGAGCTGGCGCGGGTCGACTCGTCGATGGCGATCACCGTCGAGGCCGGGGTCTCGCTGGGGGCCATGCCGATCTTCCGGTTCGGCACCGAGGCGCAGAAGCGCGAGTGGCTGCCGCGGTTGTGCACGGGGGAGATGCTGGGCGCCTTCGGGCTGACCGAGGCCGGCGGTGGCTCGGACGCCGGCGCCACCCGGACCAGCGCGCGGCTCGAGGACGGGCACTGGGTCATCAACGGCTCGAAGGCGTTCATCACGAACGCCGGTACCGAGCTGACCGGGCTGGTCACCGTCACCGCCGTCACGGGCACGCGGCCGGACGGCGGCAAGGAGATCTCGGCGATCATCGTGCCGTCGGGGACGCCGGGCTTCGTCGTCGGCCAGCGGTACTCGAAGGTCGGCTGGAACGCGTCGGACACCCGGGAGCTCTCGTTCACCGACGTCCGGGTGCCGGCGGAGAACCTGGTGGGGGAGCGGGGCCGCGGCTACGCGCAGTTCCTCTCGATCCTCGACGAGGGGCGGATCGCGATCTCGGCGCTGTCGGTCGGGCTGGCCCAGGGGTGCGTCGACGAGTCGGTGAAGTACGCCGGTGAGCGCGAGGCGTTCGGGCAGGCGATCGGGAAGAACCAGGCGATCCAGTTCATGATCGCCGACATGGAGGTGCGGGCCTCGACCGCGCGGCTGGCCTACTACCGGGCGGCGGAGAAGATGCTCCGCGGCGAGCCGTTCAAGCGGGAGGCGTCGATAGCGAAGCTGTACAGCTCCGAGGTCGCGATGGACAACGCCCGCTACGCCACCCAGGTGCACGGCGGCTACGGCTTCATGAACGAGTTCCCGGTCGGCCGGTTCTACCGCGACGCGAAGATCCTGGAGATCGGCGAGGGGACGTCCGAGGTGCAGCGGATGCTCATCGCCCGCGACCTCGGCCTGGGCTGAGCGCCCCGCGCCGCGGGCCGCCCGGGCCGGGTGACCTGCTGGGGCGGCTGAGCGTTGCGGGGGCGGGTGGGAATTCGGCCCGGGATCGTCCCGTGCGCCCCGGAACCAGCCGCCGACCACGCGGTTCACGCTGGGAGACAGTCCGGTTCGGCTCGTGGCGATGGTCGCCCGAGACCGCCGGAGACCCATCGTGCAGCAGTCGGCCCGTCCCGCCGTTCCCCGCGTCCGCAGGCGGAGCGTCACCGCGAGCGCGCTGCTCGCGGCGGCTGCCCTCGCGCCAGGGCTCCTGCTCGCGCCCGCCGCGGTGGCGGCTCCGGTGGACGCAGGAGTCGAGCGCGGCAGCGGCACCGGTGCCACCCTGCTGCGCGCCCCGGTCTTCGAATCCGGGATGTGGACCCTCGCCCTCGTGGACCTCTCAGCGCCCTTCATCGCCGAAGTCGTCCCGGTCCGCCAGTCCGCGCCGGTGGCCCCGCTGCCGCCGGCGACCGGGACGGCCAGGCTGGCCCTGCAGGTCGGCGGACCGGCGCCCGCCGACCTGGACCTGGCGGGCGTCCGGTTCGAGCTGACCGGCCCAGGCGCCGAGCCGACCACGACGCCCTGCGTCACGGATGCGGCCGGCAGCTGCACCATCCGGGTCGTTCCCGCCGGGCCGACCGACGACGTCGAGATCGACGAGGTGCCGAGCGACGAGGTGCCGAGCGACGACGTGCCGATCGACGACGTGTCCGCCGAGGTCGTCCTGCCGGCGGGGACGTACGCCGTCCGCCAGGTCACGGCGCCGGTCGGGCTGGTGCCTGCAGACGAGATCGCCCCGCTCGAGCTGTGCGTCGCGCCGGCTCCCGCGGGCTGCGGGACGAGCCGGACCGTCGTCAACGTCTCGACCTACCGCACCCGTACCGAGATCCAGGTGCTGTCCGCGAACGGTCTGGTCGCCGGGGCCGAGGTCACGCTCACCGGGCCCGGCTTCCCGGCAACCCCGGCAGTCACCGACGAGGACGGTCGGGGCGCCTGGAGCGGCTGGTTCCGCCCGGGTGAGTGGTGGTTCGCCGTCGCCGGTCAGCCTGCGCCGCTGCTCATGACCATGACCGCTGAACAGGGCGACACGTCGCGGCCGTGGCGGCTCGAGCTCACCCTGCCGTCCGTCGCTCGGCCGGAGGTCGCGGTTCCCCCTCCTGCAGCGGGTCCGTCCGCCGGTGCGCCGTCCTCGGGCGCGGCCCAGCCGTCGCCCGCACCCGGGATCAGGCCGCGGGCGGGTGCCGGTGCGGCCGCCGTGGCGCGTGCCGTCCCGGCCGACGAACCGCAGCTGGTCGCCGCACTCGTCCCGGCCCCGTCGCCGGCTCCGACCGCGGTCCCCTCGCCGGTGGAGTCCGGGAAGGGGCAGGTGTTCGTCGCCGCGGGCGGCCCGGCACTGGAGACCGAGGGCAGCGCGCAACTCCTGTCCGCCGGCCTCGGGATCCTGTTCGTGACCCTGGTGCTCACCGGCTACGGCCTGCTGCGCGGCCGCCAGCGACGTCGCGCCTGACCGGCGGCCTACCGCGCGGCGGGTCCGGCCGCACCCGCCTCGCGGAGGTCAGTCGGCCTGCGGGGCGCGGTCCGGGACGGCGACGCTGAGCAGGACGACGCTGTCCTCGTCGGCGTGCAGGCTGTGCCGCCGGTTCGGGATCGGGCTGATCTGGTGCGCCGCGAGGCTCACCGTCTCGTCGCCCGCGACCAGGCGCACGCGGCCGCGGATCACCAGGATCGTGGCCGGCCCGGGGCTCTCGTGCTCGCTCAGCTCGGCGTCGGCCCGGAGGGCGATGACCGTCTGGCGCAGCCCGTCCACCGGGTGCGGCAGGGTGCGGCCGGCCCGGCCGGCGTGCTCCGAGGTGGCCTTCTCCAGCAGCTCGCCGGCGAGTGCGTGCAGGTCGATCGGAGCGTCGGTCGTCATGGCCCGACCCTAGGCCCGCGGGGAAGCCCCGGCGGTAGGAGCTCAGGCGCACGCCAGGCTCCTGAGCAGCAGAAGTCCGGCGACGCGCTCGATTCAGCTCGCGTAGCCGTCGGCCTCGGTGGGCCACTCGACCGGCGGCAGACCGGCGAGCGCCGCGAGCCGGTCCACGGTCAGCTCGACCGCCTCGT
>JBBSKB010000114.1:0-9464 GCA_038256725.1 Mycobacteriales bacterium
ATCGTGTTGCGGAAGTCGACCGTCCGCCCCTGGCCGTCGGTGAGCCGGCCGTCGTCGAGCACCTGGAGCAGCACGTCGAAGACGTCCTGGTGCGCCTTCTCCACCTCGTCGAACAGGACGACGGTGTACGGGCGCCGCCGGACGGCCTCGGTGAGCTGGCCGCCGGCCTCGTAGCCGACGTAGCCGGGCGGCGCGCCGACCAGCCGGGAGACGGTGTGCTTCTCCTGGTACTCGGACATGTCGATCCGGATCATCGCCTGCTCGTCGTCGAACAAGAACTCGGCGAGCGCGCGGGCGAGCTCGGTCTTGCCGACGCCGGTCGGGCCGAGGAAGAGGAACGAGCCGGTGGGCCGATGGGGGTCGGCGACGCCGGACCGCGCCCGGCGGACGGCGTCGGACACGGCGCGGACCGCGTCGACCTGGCCGACGACCCGCCGGCCGAGCTCGTCCTCCATGCGCAGCAGCTTCTGCGTCTCGCCCTCGAGCAGCCGGCCCGCGGGGATGCCGGTCCAGGCCTGGACGACCTCCGCGATGTCGTCGGGGCCGACCTCCTCCTTGAGCATCGAGTCGCCGCTCTCCACCGACGCCTCGGCCTCGGTGAGGGACTTCTCCAGCTGCGGGAGACGGCCGTACCGGAGCTCGGCGACGCGGGCCAGGTCACCGTCGCGCTCGGCGCGCTCGGCCTCCAGCCGCAGCCGCTCGAGCTCCTCCTTGATCGCCTGGATCCGGCCGATGTCGCTCTTGTCCTGCTGCCACCGGGCGGTCAGCTCGGCCAGTTCCTGGCGCTTGTCGGCGAGGTCGGCGCGCAGCGCGGCCAGGCGTTCCACCGAGGACGGGTCGTCCTCCTTGGACAGCGCCATCTCCTCGATCTCGAGACGGCGCACGGCACGCTCGACCTCGTCGACCTCGACCGGCCGGCTGTCGATCTCCATGCGGAGCCGGCTCGCGGCCTCGTCGACCAGGTCGATCGCCTTGTCCGGCAGGAACCGGGCGGTGACATAGCGGTCGGACAGGGTCGCGGCGGCGACGACGGCGGTGTCGGTGATCCGGACGCCGTGGTGCACCTCGTAGCGCTCCTTGAGCCCGCGCAGGATGCCGATGGTGTCCTCGACGCTGGGCTCCCCGACGAAGACCTGCTGGAAGCGCCGCTCCAGGGCCGGGTCCTTCTCGATGTGCTCGCGGAACTCGTCCAGCGTGGTCGCACCGACCATCCGCAGCTCGCCGCGGGCCAGCATCGGCTTGATCATGTTGCTGGCGTCCATGGCGCCGTCGCCGCTGGCACCGGCACCGACCAGGGTGTGCAGCTCGTCGATGAAGGTGACGATCTGGCCCTCGGAGTCGGTGATCTCCTGGAGCACGGCCTTGAGCCGCTCCTCGAACTCGCCGCGGTACTTCGCCCCGGCGACCATCGCGCTGAGGTCCAGCGACATGAGGCGCTTGCCCTTGAGGCTCTCGGGAACATCGCCGGCGACCATCCGCTGGGCCAGACCCTCGACGATCGCGGTCTTGCCGACGCCGGGCTCCCCGATGAGCACCGGGTTGTTCTTGGTCCGCCGGGAGAGCACCTGCACCACGCGGCGGATCTCGGTGTCCCGGCCGATGACCGGGTCCATCTTGCCCTCGCGGGCCCGCTCGGTGAGGTCGACGGCGTACTTCTCGAGCGCCTGGAAGGTGCCCTCCGGATCGGGGGTGGTGACCTTGCGCGTCCCGCGGACGGTCCGGAACGCCGCCAGCAGCGCGTCCCGGGTGGCGCCGGCGCCGGTCAGCACCGAACCGGCCTCCCCGCCGGACCCGGCCAGACCGACCAGCAGGTGCTCGGTCGAGATGTACTCGTCGCCGAGGGCGCCGGCCTGCTCGCCGGCGTCGTTCATCACGCGCAGGAACTCCCGCGTGGGCGACGGCGCGGGCACGGTCGCCCCGCTGACGCTGGGCAATCTGCGCACGGCCGCCTCAGCCCTGGTCCGGACGTCGGCGGCATCGGCCCCGACGGCCTTCAGCAGCGGTCCGGCGATGCCGTCGTCCTGCTCGAGCAGCGCCGCCAGCAGGTGCAGCGGCTGGAGCTCGGCCTGGCCACGGGCGACCGCGAGCCGCTGTGCGGCGGCGATGGCCTCCTGCGAACGGGTGGTCAGCTTGCTCTCCATGGTCGGGGCGCCTGCCCTTTCGTGTCGTCGCTCTCGCCTCGTCGTGCACGGGCCGCCGGGACCGGCGACCTCACGGGTCGTTCTCAGCAACGAGCGCGGAGTTGAGTCTGTTCCGCTCAACCCTGCCGCGTCCACCCCCGCACCGTGCGGAACAGCTGCGCGAACGGAACCACGCGGACCCCTCGCCTCCGCGCGCACGCGCTCTAGACTCGACGCATGACCGCACTGCCGGCGCCGAGCGTGGCGCTCGACGACCAGCTCTGCTTCGCGTTGTACGCGGCCTCGCGTGCGGTGACGGCCCGGTACCGGCCGCTGCTCGAGGCGATCGGGCTGACGTATCCGCAGTACCTGGTCATGATGCTGCTCTGGGAGTCCGACCACCAGACCGTGGGGCAGCTCGGCTCGCGCCTGGCGCTGGACAGCGGCACGCTCTCCCCGCTGCTCAAACGGCTCACCGCCGCCGGCCTGGTCACCCGCCACCGCCGCGTCGAGGACGAACGCTCCGTGGCCATCGCGCTGACGGACGGCGGCCGCGCACTGCAGGAAAAGGCCATCGCCATCTCCGAGGAGATGATCGGCGCCATCGGCTTCGACAACGGCGAGTTCGCCGAGCTCAAGAGCCGGTTGCAGGTGCTCATCCAGCGGGTGAACGGCGGCGGGACCATCTGCTGAGTGGGCCGACCGCTCACCGGGTAGGGGCCGGGTCGACGCGCCGTCCAGGAGCGGGCGGCGCCCGGCACGGAAGAAGGAACATGCCCACTCGTACCGCACGCACCGCCTGGAACGGCACCCTCCAGGAGGGGTCCGGGCAGGTCGAGCTCTCCAGCTCGAAGATCGGCACCTACGAGGTGTCGTTCCCGAAGCGGGCCGCCGACGAGGCCGGGGGGACGACCAGCCCCGAGGAGCTCATCGCGGCGGCGCACTCGTCCTGCTACGCGATGGCCCTGTCCAACGAGATCGGCAAGGCCGGCGGCACCCCCACGGCGCTCGAGGTGACCGCCGAGGTCACGCTCGGGCAGAAGGACGGCGCCTCGGCGATCACCGGGATCGCCCTCACCGTCCGCGGTGAGGTCGAGGGCCTGGATGCCGACGCGTTCCAGACCGCAGCCCAGGCGGCGAAGGTGGGCTGCCCGGTCAGCAAGGCGCTCGCCGGCACCGAGATCACCCTCGACGCCTCGCTCGACTGATCCACCACGACGACGGCGGCCCGCCTCCCCTCTCGGGGGGAGGCGGGCCGCCGTCGTCGTCGGGCTCGCTCAGCCCTCGGCGTCGGCGAGCTCCCGCTGGAGACGCTGCTCGCCGCTCTCGGTGGCGAGTGCGACCTCGCGGATGAGCAGGATCGCCAGCACCGCCACGATCGCCACGATCGCCGAGACCAGGAAGATCCGGCCGGTCGCGTCGCCGTAGGAGACGCGGATCAGCGTCTGGATCGGCGCCGGGGCGTCGGCCAGGTTCGCCAGGCCCACGTCGCCCGACGCCGCGGCCTGCTGCGCACCGGGCGTGCCGGCCAGCCCTTCGGTGATGAGGTGCCCGACCCGGGAGGAGAGCACCGCACCCAGGACCGAGACGCCGATGGTGCCGCCCAGGCTGCGGAAGAAGGCGACCGCGGAGCTGGCCGCACCCAGGTCGCGGGCGGCCACGGTGTTCTGCACGGCGAGGACCAGGTTCTGCATGGTCGCGCCGATGCCGATGCCGAGGACGAACAGGAAGCTGCACAGCAGGACCATGTTCGTCTCGTGGTCGACCATCGACAGCAGCGCGAAGCCGACCAGCACGAGGATCGATCCGCCGACGATGAAGCGCTTCCAGCGACCGGTGCGGGTGATCAGGAGGCCCGAGACGGTCGAGGAGATCAGCAGCCCGCCGACCATGGGGACGGTGAGCAGGCCGGCCGCCGTCGGCGAGTAGCCGCGCGAGATCTGCAGGTACTGACCGAGGAACACCGACGAGCCGAACATCGCGATGCCGACGGCGATGCTGGCGATGATCGCCAGGGTCGTCGTGCGGTCGCGGAAGAGCCGCAGCGGGACGATCGGCTCCTTGGCCCGCGTCTCGGTGACGATGAACGCGACGATCGCCACCAGACCGCCGCCGACGAACAGCGCCGTCTCCCGGGAGGCCCAGCCGAAGCTGCCCCCGGCCAGGGTCACCCAGATGAGCAGCGCGGAGACGCCGGCGGTGAGGAAGACCGAGCCCATGTAGTCGATGTGCACCTTCCGCTTGGTCACCGGCAGGTGCAGCGTGCGCTGCAGCAGCACGAGGGCCGCCACGGCGAACGGCACGCCGACGAAGAAGCACCAGCGCCAGCCCAGCCAGCTGGTGTCCACGAGCAGCCCGCCGAGCAGCGGTCCGCCGACCGTGGCGACGGCCATGACGCTGCCGAGGAAGCCGGAGTACCGGCCGCGCTCGCGGGGGCTGATCATCGCGGCCATCGCGATCTGCACCAGCGCCTGCAGCCCGCCGAGACCGAGGCCCTGGAGCACCCGCCAGGCGATGAGCGTCTCCACGGACTGGGAGAGGCCGGCGGCCATCGAGCCGGCGATGAAGATGACGATCGAGAGCTGGATCAGCAGCTTCTTGCTGAACAGGTCCGAGAGCTTGCCCCAGATGGGCGTCGAGGCGGTCGACGCCAGCAGGGTGGCGGTGACGACCCAGGTGTACTGGCTCTGCGAGCCGCGCAGGTCGGTGATGATCGTGGGCAGGGCGTTCGAGACGACGGTCGAGGACAGGAACGCCACGAACATCGCCAGCATCATCCCGGACAGCGCCGACAGGATCTGCCGGTGCGTCATGCTCCCCTGCTGCTGGGCGGGCGCCTCCGGCGCCGGCCGCTCGACGGTGCTCGTCATGGGTCTCCTGGGCTGCTGGGCGGAGCGGTCATGGGTCGCGGAGGCGGGGCGGGTGGTGCGGGTCATCGGCCGGCTCCCGTCGGCTGCCGGCCCGCGGTCGGCGGGGCCGGGACGGCCACCTCGATGTCGGCCCGAAGGCGGTCGAGCAGGTCGGTGAGCCGGCGGGCGTCGTGCTCGTCCCAGCCGGACAGCGCGGTCAGTGCCCAGTCGGCGCGCATGGCACGCGTGGCGGCGAGCGCTTCGGCGCCCTGCGGCGTGAGACGGAGCAGGGTGGCCCGCCCGTCCCGGGGGTCGGGGTGGCGCTCCACGTACCCGGACCGCTCGAGGACGGCGAGCTGCCGGCTGGCCACCGAGACGTCGATCCCGGCCCGCGCGGCGAGCGCGCTGCAGCGCTGGGCGCCGTCCAGCTCGAGGGGGAGCAGGAGGGTCCAGCCGTAGGAGGGGAGCTCGCCGTAGAGCTGGGTGGCGGCACGCGTGCTGACGTGGCGGCCCGTGCGGATGAGCTGGGCGATGCTGGCGGTCAGCCGGTCCCGCGTATCGGGACTGATGGACATGAGCGGATTTCCTGACGATCGAGACGTGTGCAGAGTGCAACCATAAACCTGTTGGTTGTGGTCTGCAACGAATCGACCGTCAGAACATTCCCGCACGTCGGCGGATCAGGGAGCGGGCGTCTCCGCAGCCTCGCGCTCGCCGATGCGGTTCAGCCGGTGCAGCAGCTCGGCCAGCGTGGCGACGTCGGAGGGCGGCCAGTCACCGAGGTCGGACTCCCAGCGCTCACGGCGGGCGGTGCGGATCTGCGCCAGCCGGGCGGCACCCTCGGACGACGGGGTGAGCACCTGGGCGCGCCCGTCGTCGGGGTCCGCGCGCCGGTCCACGAGGCCGAGGGCCACGAGGCTGGCCACCTGCCGGCTCACCGTGCTCTTGTCCAGCCCCAGCCGGGCGACCAGGTCGCCGGCGCGCAACGGGCCGGCGTCCTGCAACAGGGCGAGCAGGCCGAAGGCGGCGCCGTCCAGGTCCGGGTGCAGCTGACCGGCCAGCCGGGCCGACATGGCCCGGGAGCGGCGCAGCAGCAGGCCGATCTCCCGCTCCAGGGCGACGAAGGCCTCGTGCGCGTCGACCTCGTTCACCGACCGCTCCGCGGGCGCCACACGACGAGCGCGTTGCCGGGCCGTCGCTGCGGCACCAGCTCGGCGCGGTAGCCCGCCGCGACCGCGGCCTCGGCGGCGATCCGGCGGTGCTCGCTGTGCTCGAGCTCGTCCAGCAGTTCGTGCACCCGCGCCTGCAGCGCCTCGACCTGCGACTCGAGCTCGATGATCCGCTTGATCCCGGCGAGGTTGACGCCGTCCTCCTGGGACAGCCGCTGGACCTCGCGCAGCAGCGCGACGTCCCGGGGGCTGTACCGGCGGCCGCCCCCGGGAGTGCGTCCGGGGCTCACCAGCCCGAGGCGGTCGTACTGCCGCAGCGTCTGCGCATGCATGCCGGCCAGCTCGGCCGCCACGGAGATCACGAAGACCGCGGCGTCCTCCGCGACGGAGCGCGCCGCGCCCTGCGCGGGGTCGACCGGGCCGGTCATCGCTCGGCTCCCGCCTTGAGCACCGCGGTGATCTGCGGCCGCGGGTCCTCGTCCATCTCCGCGGCCAGGTTCTCGATGAGCTCGCGCTGGGCAGGCGTGAGCCGCACGGGCACCGCGACGTCGAGGGTGACCAGCAGGTCGCCGGTACGGCCCTTGCCGGGCGCACCCCGGCCCCGCACCCGCAGCGTCCGTCCGCTCGAGGTGCCGGCGGGCACCTTGAGCGAGACGGAGCCGTCGAGCGTCGGCACGGTGAGCGTCGTCCCCAGCGCCGCCTCGGCGAAGGTGATCGGCACGGTGAGCGTCAGGTCCCGGTCCTTGCGACCGAACAACGTGTGCTCGGCGACGTGGACGACGACGAACAGGTCACCGGCCGGCCCGCCGCGCCGCCCGGGAGCGCCCTTGCCGGCCAGCCGGATGCGCTGCCCGTCCTTGACCCCGGCGGGGATGCGCACGGTGATCGTCCTGGTCTGGCTGGTGACGCCGCTGCCCGAGCACGTCGGGCAGGGGTCGTCGACGACCGAACCGCTGCCGCGGCAGTTGCGGCAGGGCTCGGAGAACGCGAACGCCCCCTGGCTGCGGCTGGTGACGCCGGCGCCCTGGCACACCGGGCAGGTGTGCGGGCTGGTCCCCGGCTTCGCGCCGCTGCCGTTGCAGGTCGGGCAGCTGCCCGGGCTCTGCATGCGCAGCGGCACGGTGACGCCGAGGACGGCCTCCTCGAAGGAGAGCGTCGCCTCGGTCTCGACGTCCTGACCGCGGGCCGGGCCGGAGGCGGCCTGGCTGCGGGCCCGGGCTGCACCCCCGGCCCCCCCGGCACCGCCGAAGAGGCCACCGAGGAGGTCGCCCAGGCCGCCCGGGCCGGCGCCCCGGCCGCCGGCTGCACCCGGACCGCCCGCAGCGCCGCCGTTGAACAGGTCACCGAAGTCGAAGGTCTGCCCACCGCCGGGGAAGCCGGCCCCGCCCCCGGGGAAGCCGGCGCGGGCGCCCGCCCCGCCGGCCCCGAACAGCCGCCGGGCCTCGTCGTACTCCCCGCGCCGTTTCGGGTCGGAGAGCACGTCGTAGGCCTCGGAGACCTCCTTGAACCGGGACTCCGCCTCGGCGTTGCCGGGGTTCTTGTCCGGGTGCAGCTCGGTGGCCAGCTTGCGGTAGGCCTTCTTGATCTCGGCCGCGTCGGCGCCCTGGGAGACGCCCAGCGCGCCGTAGTAGTCCTTCTCGATGAAGTCCCGTGTGCTCATCGGGTGCCCCCCTCCCGGTGGATCAGTCGGACGCCGCGGCGCCCGGGTCGGCCGGCGCCGCGCCGTCGCCGGCGGGTGCCGGGTGCTCCGGCTCGGACACCGCGACCATGGCCGTCCGCAGCACGCGGTCGCCGCGGCGGAAACCCTGCCGCAGGACCGTCGTGGCGGTCGGCACCGTCACGTCGGCCGACGTGTCGTGCATGACCGCCTCGTGCAGCGACGGGTCGAAGGCGTCACCGGCGGCGCCGAACGCCTCGACGCCCAGGCCGTCGAGCAGGCCCAGGATGCGGTCGGCGACCAGCTTGAACGCGCCGGTCAGGTCGCCGTGGTCCCGCGCCCGCTCGATGTCGTCGACGATCGGGAACAGGCCGGTGGCGAACCTCTCGGCCGCCTGGTCGACGACCAGCGCCCGGTCGCGGTCCACCCGGCGCCGGTAGTTGGCGTACTCGGCGGTGACCCGCTGCAGGTCCTCGGTCCGCTCGGCCAGCTGCGCGGCGACGTCGTCCCCGGCACCGGCGGCCGGCTCGGCCTGCTCCTGCGGCTGGTCCTGCACGGGCATCTCCTGCTCGCTCATCTGCTCCCCTGCGACGGTCGGCCCGGGCGGGCCGCCGGCCGGCTGCTCGCCGGCCGGCGCCCGCACCTCACCACTGGTCGGGTCGATGCGCCGCTTGTCACGGATGACGACCCGCGGCTGCTCTTCCCCGGAGGTCATCGCTTGTCGGTGTCCTCGTCGACGATCTCGGCGTCGACGACGTCGTCGTCACCCACCGGGGCGCCGGCCTGGTCCCCCGCCTCGGCGCCGGGCGCACCGGCCGCGCCGGCCTCGCCCGCCTGGGCGTACAGGGCGCCGCCGACCTCCTGGGAGACCCGGGCGACCTTCTCCTGGGCGGTCTTGATCGCCTCGATGTCCGAGCCGCCGAGCGCGCTGCGGAGGTCGGTCAGGGCCTCGCCGAGCTCGTCCTTCTTGTCGGCCGGGATCTTGTCGCCGTTCTCGGCCAGGAACTTCTCGGTCTGGTACTGGAGCGACTCCGCGAGGTTGCGGGTCTCGGCCTCGTCGCGGCGCTTCTTGTCCTCATCGGCGTGCGCCTCGGCGTCCTTCATCATCCGCTCGATGTCGTCCTTGGGCAGGGCCGAGCCGCCGGTGATGGTCATCGACTGCTCCTTGCCGGTGCCCAGGTCCTTCGCGGTGACGTGGACGATGCCGTTGGCGTCGATGTCGAAGGCGACCTCGACCTGCGGGACGCCGCGCGCCGCCGGCGGGAGGCCGGTCAGCTCGAACATGCCGAGCTTCTTGTTGTACATCGCCATCTCGCGCTCGCCCTGGAACACCTGGATCTGCACGGAGGGCTGGTTGTCGTCGGCCGTCGTGAAGATCTCGGAGCGCTTCGTCGGGATCGTGGTGTTGCGCTCGATCAGCTTGGTCATGATCCCGCCCTTGGTCTCGATGCCCAGGGACAGCGGGGTGACGTCGAGGAGCAGGACGTCCTTGACCTCACCGCGGAGCACACCGGCCTGCAGTGCGGCACCGACGGCCACGACCTCGTCCGGGTTGACACCCTTGTTGGGCTCGCGGCCTCCGGTGAGTTCACGCACCAGGTCGCTGACGGCGGGCATACGGGTGGAACCACCGACGAGCACGACATGGTCGATGTCGCCGACGGAGATG
>JBBSKB010000115.1:0-9380 GCA_038256725.1 Mycobacteriales bacterium
AGTCGGATGTGCCGCTCGGTCTCCCCCACGTACTTGTTCAGCAGCTCGGGGCCCTTGATGTTGAGGAAGTAGGACTTCCCCTGCCCCTCGCCCTTGAGCGCCGACACCTTCTTGGCCAGCGAGTTGGCGACTGCCTTGGCGATCAGCGTCTTGCCGCAGCCGGGCGGGCCGTAGAGCAGGATCCCCTTCGGCGGGCGCAGCTGGTACTCGCGGAACAGGTCCGCGTGCAGGAACGGCAGCTCGACGGCGTCGCGGATCTGCTCGATCTGCCGCGACAGGCCACCGATGTCGGTGTAGTCGATGTCGGGGACCTCTTCGAGGACGAGCTCCTCGACCTCGCTCTTCGGGATCCGCTCGTAGACGTAGCCCGACCGCGACTCCAGCAGCAGCGAATCCCCCGTCCGCAGCGGCTGGTCGGTCAGCGAGTCGGCGAGGTAGACGATGCGCTCCTCGTCGGTGTGGCCGATGACCAGCGCCCGCTGGGTGACGCCGTCGACCGGCTCCAGCAGCTCCTTGAGCATGACGACGTCGCCGGCGCGCTCGAAGCCACGCGCCCCGACCACGTTCATCGCCTCGTTGAGCATGACCTCCTGGCCGGGCCGGAGGTCGAGCCCCTCCACGGTGGGCGAGAGGGTCACCCGCAGCTTGCGGCCGCTGGTGAAGACGTTGACCGACCCGTCCTCGTGGCGCTCCAGGAAGACGCCGTAGCCGGAGGGGGGCTGCCCCAGCCGGTCGACCTCCTCCTTGAGCGTGACCAGCTGCTCGCGGGCGTCGCGCAGGGTGGACGAGAGCTTGTCGTTCCGCTCGGACAGGAAGTCCGCGCGGCCCTCCGCCTCCGCGATCCGCTGCTCGAGCACGCGCGTCTGCCGCGGGCCGTCGGACACCTTGCGGCGCAGCAGACCGATCTCCTCCTCGAGATAGGAGATCTGGGTGAGCAGCGCGGCGACGTCACGCTCGCGTCGCGCCTTCGCCTCGTCGGGACCATCGATCGGACCTGGGCCCATCACGCACCTCCGCACATTCGGGGGAGCCAGGACGCAAATCTATACACGCGGGACGACAGTTCGCCGGGGGCTCGCACGAGGTGCTGCGCGCCCCCCGAGGCGGCTCAGTACTTCTGCGCCCGCCGCTGCCGGATGGGGGCGACGGCGCCCTCGGCGAGCCTGCGGGCGGTCACCAGGAAGGCGGTGTGGGCCACCATCCGGTGCTCGGGGCGCACCGCCAGTCCGACCGCGTGCCACGGGCGCAGCAGGGTCTCCCACTGGTGCGGCTCGGTCCAGACGCCCTGGGCCCGCAGCGCCTCGACGTAGGTGGACAGCTGCGTCGTCGTCGCCACGTACCCGACCAGGACGCCGCCCGGACGGAGGGCCGCAGCCACCGTCGGCAGCACCGCCCAGGGCTCGAGCATGTCCAGGACGACGCGGTCCACGACCTCGTCGGCCGGGTGGTCGGCCAGGTCGCCCAGCCGCAGATCCCAGTTGGCCGGCACCTCCCCGAAGAACGCGCCCACGTTGCCCCGGGCGACGTCGAGGAAGTCCTCGCGCCGCTCGTAGCTGGTCAGGGAGCCCTCGGACCCGACCGCTCGCAGCAGCGAGCAGCTCAGCGCGCCGGAGCCGGCACCCGCCTCCAGCACCCGCATGCCCGGGCCGACGTCGCCGAAGCCCACGATCTGGGCGGCGTCCTTGGGGTAGATGACCTGGGCACCCCGCGGCATGGAGAGCACGTAGTCGGCCAGCAGGGGCCGCAGCGCCAGGTAGCCGGTGTTCGCGGTGGAGTGGACGACGGAGCCCTCGGGCGCGCCGATGAGGTCGTCGTGCTCGATGGCGCCGCGGTGGGTGTGGAACTGCTTGCCGGGCTCGAGGACGACGGTGTGCAGCCGGCCCTTGGGGTCGGTCAGCTGCACGCGGTCGCCGGCCACGAACGCGCCGGGCACCGGCTCGGGTCGCTCGGCAGGGGCGTCGAGGTCGGGCTCGGGCTCGGTGGTCACGACCGCCGAGCGTACGGAGGGGGCGGGTGTGACCCGCGCCCCCGGTGCAGCGCCGCCCCGGTGCGGCGCGGGCGCTCGGAACTGTCGCAGCCCCGACCTAGCCTCGGACCCATGACGCTCACGGTGGAGACGAACGCATCCCTCGCCGAGGTCGTCGGGCCCGCTGCCGAACCGGCGCCCGACCGTGCCCCGCGCCGTCCGTCGCTGTCCCCGAGCCGCGCCGCCGACTTCAAGACCTGCCCGCTGCTCTACCGCTTCCGCACCATCGACCGGCTCCCAGAGCGCAAGAGCCTCGCCATGGTGCGCGGCACGCTGGTCCACTCGGTGCTCGAGCGGCTCTACGACCTGCCCGCAGCACAGCGCACCGTCGCCGGCGCGCTGGAGCTGCTGGAACCGGCGTGGGCCGACCTCCGGGCCGAGCCGGAGGTGGCCGGGCTGTTCGCCAGCGCGCAGGGCGAGGGCGCCGGGACCGACGTGCACGCGCCGGAGTCGGTGGACGCGTGGCTGGCCTCGGCCGGGAAGCTGGTCGAGCGCTACTTCACCCTCGAGGACCCGACCCGCATCGAGCCGGCGGGCCGCGAGGAGCTGGTCGAGGTGACCCTGCCCGACGGCCTGCTGCTTCGCGGCTTCGTCGACCGGCTAGACGTCGCCCCGAGCGGCGCGCTCCGGGTCGTGGACTACAAGACCGGCTCGATGCCCCGGGAGGCGTTCGAGAACAAGGCGCTGTTCCAGATGAAGTTCTACGCGCTGGTGCTGTGGCGCACCCGCGGCGTGGTCGCCGCCCAGCTCAAGCTCATCTACCTCGGCGACGGCGATGCGCTGACCTACGCCCCGGACGAGGAGGAGCTGCTCCGCTTCGAGCGCACGCTGCAGGCCATCTGGTCGGCGATCGAGCGCGCCGTCAGCACCGGCGACTTCCGGCCGAACAAGTCACGGCTGTGCGGCTGGTGCGACCACCAGGCCGTCTGCCCGGCGTTCGGCGGCACTCCCCCGCCGTTCCCCACGGAGGCCGCTGCCGCCGCCGGGTGGCCGACCCTCCCGCTCGTCGATCGCGACTGATCGCGCTCAGCCCCATCGCAGCGTCGCATCCACGGGCCGCCGGGCGGCGAGGACGTCGGACAGCTCGGCGAGCCCGATGCCCTCCAGGGACCCGCACTGCACCAGCCCGGGCGCCGGCGGGACCGCCTGCAGGCCGGCGACGCCGAGCACCGCCGCGCCGGCGGCCAGCCCAGCGGTGACGCCCACCAGCGAGTCCTCGATGACGACGGACTCCTCGGGGACGACGTCCAGCGCCGCCATCGCCTGCAGGTAGGGCGCCGGATCGGGCTTGCGGGCCGGCACCTCGTCCCCGCAGACGGTGACCCCGAACGGGCCGCCGCCGGGGAACCCCGCCTCGATGTGCGTGATGACCAGGTCGGCGAGCCGGCGCGGCGTGGTGGTGACCAGGGCGGTGCGCAGCCCTGCCTCGTGGACGGCGATGAGCAGCTCCCGGGCGCCCGGCAGCCAGATCAACCGCTCGGTCATCTTCTGCGCGACGACGTCCAGGATCTGGTCGACGTCGGCCTGCATCTGCGCCGCGGTGCGGATGACGCCGATGTCGTCGTAGAGCACCCGCATGGCAACGGCCATGCTCGTCCCCACCGTCGCGGCCCGCGCCTCCGCCGACATCCGGCCGCCCAGTCGGCCGGCCAGGGAGAACATCGCCTCGCCCCAGTACTGCTCGGTCTCGACGAGGGTGCCGTCCATGTCGAACAGCACCGCTCTGAGCGCGCCCGGCCGCGAGGGGGACCCGGACTGCTGCGCACTCGCCGGGGAACCCGTCACCGGAACGACTGTAGGGAGCGCCGGGGAGCGGCCCGGTACCGGTCGGCTCAGGCCGACCGGGTGCCGGTCAGCGTGGCGAACACGATGATGTTGTCCTCGTAGCTCCGGACGTCGGAGTCGAAGTCGCCACCGCAGGTGATCAGCCGCAGTTGGGCGTCGGTGGTGTCGCCGTAGACGGCGATGGTCGGGAAGTCGGCCTTGGGGTGGGTCTCGACCCGGTCGACCGCGAAGACGGCCACCGTGCCGTCGGCGCGGGCGACGGTCACCTCGTCGCCGGCACGCAGCCCGCCCAGGTCGAAGAAGATGCCCGGTCCGTAGGCGGCGGAGTCCACGTGCCCGAGGATCACTGCCGGCCCGACGGCGCCCGGTGCCGGACCGCGCTGGTACCAGCCCGCCCGGTCATCGGCCTCCAGCGGCGGCACCTCGACGGTGCCGTCGTCGTTGAGGTCCAGCCGCATCAGCTCGCTGGTGACGTCGATGGACGGGATCCCGACCGACACCGGCTCGGCGACCACGGGCGCGTCCGCGGCCGGGGTCGGCTCGGGCGCGGTCGTCGGAGCGGGCACGGCGGAGGACGGGGACGACGTCCGGTCGGCCGCCGCTGCGGCCGGTTGCGGGGCCTGCTGCTGTCCGGTCAGCACCACCACGAGTGCGACTGCGGCGACGACGACGAGGGCCACGGCGAGCGCGATCCAGATGCGGGGGCTCGGCCGACGGCCGCTCTGCTCGGTCACGGGGTCCTTCCGGAGGAGATGGCTGTGGAGTGCCCGGCCGCACGGGGGCGTACTGCCCCCGTGCGGCCGGGCGGTCGATCAGGCCGTGACGATCAGGCCGTGACGATCAGGCCTGGTCGATCAGGCCGTGTCGATCAGGCCTGGTCGGCCGAACGACGGCGGTAGGCCACGGCACCCGCCGCGACCGCGCCGACGGCAGCGAGGGCCCCGACGCCGATGGCGCCCTGGTTCTCGATGCCGGACGTGCTGCCGCCACCGGTCTCGGCACCACCGGAGGGCGTGGTGCCCATCTGCGCGACCTTGAGGGCACCACAAGCGGCCGGAGCGGTCGCCTCCATGGGCAGCGACGGGTCGAGGTCGCTCTTGATGTCGCCGTCGTAGGTGCCGCTGCCGTTCTTGTCGACGCCGTGCACCACGAGCACCGCCGTGCCGGCCTCGAACGCCTTGTGCACGTCATCGGTGACCTCGAGGGTCCGGCTGTAGTTCTCCGAGCCCCCGTCGGCGGTCGGGAAGCGGTCGACGGCCAGGCCGCTGTCCGGGCTGGTGTCGCCGGTGAGCGTGAGCGAGGTGCCGATGGCGCCGTAGGCACCCGCGCCCTCGGTCGTGCTCAGGAAGCCGTCCCCGTCCTTGTCGTCGGCGTCGGTCGGGCAGGTGCCCAGCGCCCCGATGTGGAAGTGCTGGGCGTGGGGGGCGCCGGCCAGCAGGCCGGAAGCCTTGATCATGACGGTCGCGGAGTTGCCGTCCAGGGTGACCATCCCGGTGCCCGAGACACCCGACTGGTTCAGGGCAGTGAGGTTCGCCTGGTAGCTGGTGCTGCCCTCGTGTGCCGAGGCGGAAGACATCGCGAGCAGCGGGAAGGCGGCGGCGGCGATGACGACGGTGGGGAGTGCGAATGCCTTGCGCAAGGTGTGCTCCTTCGATCGGAGTGGTGCCAGGGCGACGGCTGCGCGCCGCACGCTCGTGGTGCCGGCCGACGCGTCGGTGCGCCTGCCGTCGAGCCGGTCGGATGACCCGGGTCAGCGGGGAGATGGCCGGCGTGGACGAGTCCTGCCGGCGCGCTGTCCATGTGGGGTTCGGCATGGGGAGACCGACCGGTTCACTGCCGTCAGAAAAAGATTGCCGCCGGGCAACCGGATGCAGGGTCGGCACCGAAAGCTGGGCATGACATCACTGCACACGGCCCTGGAGCGGCTCCTCCGGCGAGCGGCGCCGGTGCTGGTGCCGGTCGCCGCGGGCGCAGCCTTGCTTCTCGGCGCTTCCCCCGCCCTGGCCCACGACGGCCTCATCGGTACGAGCCCGGCCACTGCGGCCACCGTCGCCGCCGGACCCGACGTGATCGAGCTGCAGTTCACCGGGGAACCGCTGCCGCTGGGCACGCTGGTGGCGGTGACCGGGCCCGACGGCGCCCCGGTGTCGGACGGACCCGCCGAGATCGAGGGCACCACGGTCGTGCAGCCGCTGGCCGCCGATCTGCCGGCCGGCGCCTACCGCGTCGACTGGCGCAGCACGTCGTCCGACGGGCACCCGCTGTCGGGCACGTTCGACTTCACCGTGACGGCGGGGAGCACGCCGGCGGCATCGACTCCCGTCGCCGCGTCCCCGGCGTCGGAGGCCCGCTCCGCACCGGCCCCGGACCAGAACGACATCGCCCTCGTCTGGCTGGTGGGGGGCGCGGTGGTCCTGCTCGGGCTGGGCGCGGTGGTCGTGACTCGCCTGCGACGTCGCGCATGAGCGCGACCGCCCCGCTCCGGCGCCCGCCCGTCCCGGCACCCGCCGAGCCGCGACGGCGGCCCGTCCGGCGCCGCGCAGCCGTGCTCGGAGCCGTACTCGGGGTGGCCGGGCTGGGCGCCTTGCTGTTCGGGGCGCTGGCGGTCGGCGACGACGGGAGCACCACCACCGCGACGGGTCTTCCGGACGCCGGCCGGCTCGTCGAGTGGGGCTTGCCCCTGAGCACGCTGGCCGGCCGGATCGCGGCCGTGGGCACGGTCGGCACCCTGCTGTTCGCCGCGGTCCTGCGCCCGGGCTCCGGCGGCGAACTGCCCGGGGAGTCGCAGCGCGCGCTCCGCGCGACCGCCGGCTGGGCCCTGGCGTGGACCGTCATGACCGCCCTGGGCGGGCTCCTCACGCTCAGCCGGCTGCTGGGCACCGCCCCGACGTCGCTGCCCTGGGCATCGGTCCGGGTGTTCGTCGAGGACACCGGTGCCGGTCGCGCGGCGCTGCTCGGCGTGGCGCTTGCGGGCGTCGTAGCCGTCGCGGCCACCCGGACCTCACGTTCCGGCGCGCGGGCCCTGCTGGCCGTGGCGCTCGGCGCGCTGCTGCTCCCGGTGGTCCTCAGCGGTCACTCCTCCGCCACGGACGACCACGCGCTCGCCGTCAGCACCCTGGGCCTCCACGTCGTGGCCGCGACCGTCTGGGTCGGCGGCCTGCTCGCCCTGCTCGTGCACGGCCGCGGGGACGGAGCGGCCGAGGCGGCGTTCCGGTTCAGCGGGCTGGCGCTGCTCTGCTTCCTGGCGACGGCGGTGTCCGGCGTCGTGGCCGCGCTGCTGGTGCTCGGTGGCACCGGCGCGGTACTGGCAGCGCTGGGCACCGGCTACGGCGCGCTGCTGCTGGCCAAGACCGCGGGGCTCACGCTGCTGGGCGTCCTCGGGTGGCAGCACCGCCGGCGCACCCTCCCCCGCCTGCGCGCGGGAGAGGGCCGGAGCTTCCGCCGGTTCGCCGCCGGAGAGGTCCTGCTCATGCTCGCCACGGTGACGCTCGCGGTGGCGCTCGCCGCCTCGCCGCCGCCGGTGCAGACGGCACCGTCCGCCGACGGGACGGCGATCACAGCGGGAACCGTCGCTCCGCCCGAGGCGGCGGCGGACCCGATGGCCGGCCACGACCACGGCGAGTTGTCGGTCGGCGTGCTGGTCGACGACGAGCAGTTCCACGTCGCCCGCCCGGTGGCCGCGGGCTCACGGGTGACCGTCTTCAACAGCTCCGCCGAGCAGGTCACGCTGACCGCGGTCGACGGCTCGTTCGACGTCGTCCTCCCGGCCGGGACCCTGTCGACTTTCCCGGCTCCTCAGCGGCCCGGCGAGTACCCGTTCACCAGCGCCCACTCGGCGCTGTTCGCCGACGTCCTGGTCGTCCAGTAGGACGACCAGGAGGCCGACGCCCCGTCACTCGTCCTCGGTCCGGTAGCCGAGGTTCGGCGACAGCCACCTCTCGGCCTCGTCGACCGTCCAGCCCTTGCGCTGCGCATAGTCCTCGACCTGGTCGCGACCGATCCGGCCCAGCACGAAGTACCGCGACTCCGGGTGGGAGAAGTACAACCCGCTCACGGTGGCGCCGGGCCACATGCCCATGCTGTCGGTGAGCTCGATGCCGGTGGTCGCCTGGACGTCGAGCAGCTCCCAGATGGTGCGCTTCTCGGTGTGCTCCGGGCAGGCGGGATAACCGGGCGCGGGGCGGATGCCCTTGTACTTCTCCGCGATGAGCGCCTCGTTGTCCAGCACCTCGTCCGGGACGTAACCCCAGAACTCCTTGCGGACCCGCTCGTGCAGCCGCTCGGCGAACGCCTCGGCCAACCGGTCGGCCAGCGACTCCAGCAGGATGGCGTTGTAGTCGTCGTTCTCCGCCTTGAACGCCATCACGCGCTCGAGCGCGCCGAGGCCCGCGGTGACCGCGAACGCGCCGACGTAGTCGCGCAGCCCGCGCTCCTTCGGGGCCACGAAGTCCGCGAGCGACTTGCGGGGCGTGCCGTCGCGGCCCTCCGTCTGCTGGCGCAGCTGGTGCAGCAGTGTGCGCACCTCGGTGCGGGACTCGTCGGTGTAGACCTCGATGTCATCACCGGGGACCTGGTTGGCCGGGAACAACCCGAAGACGCCGTTGGCACGGACCCACTTCTCGGCCACCATCCGGTCCAGCATCAGCTGCGCGTCGTCGTACAGCCGACGGGCGGCCTCACCACTGGTCGGGTTGTGCAGGATGTCCGGGAACCGGCCGCGCATCTCCCAGGTCGAGAAGAACGGCTGCCAGTCGATGTAGTCGCGCAGCTCCGCCAGCGGGTAGTCGGTGAGCACCTTCACGAACTGCGTGGCGTCGCCGTGCGCGTGGTCGCACCCCGGCCCTGCGCAGACGTCCTTGGCCTGCTGCAGGAGCATCCGGGGGCGCGGCGGCACGTAGTCGGCCCAGTCGATCGGGGTCGCCGCCTCGCGGGCGGTGCCGATCGGCAGCAGCGAGCGGCTGTCCTGTCGGGCGGCGTGCCGCTCGCGCAGGGTGGCGTACTCGGCGTCGGTGTCGGCCAGCAGCTTGGGCCGCTGATCGTCCGACAGCAGGGCGGCCACGACCGGCACCGAGCGGGAGGCGTCCTTCACCCAGATCACCGGGCCGTGGTACTTCTGCGCCACCTTGACGGCGGTGTGCGCGCGCGACGTCGTCGCCCCGCCGATGAGCAGCGGGATCTCGAAGCCCTGGCGCTCCATCTCCGAGGCGAGGTTGACCATCTCGTCCAGCGACGGCGTGATCAGCCCGGACAGGCCGATGACGTCGGCGCCCTCGGCCTTGGCGGCGTCCAGGATCTTCTGCGCCGGCACCATCACGCCGAGGTCCACGACGTCGTAGTTGTTGCACTGCAGGACGACGCCGACGATGTTCTTGCCGATGTCGTGCACGTCGCCCTTGACGGTGGCCATGACGACCTTGCCGTTGCTGCGCTCGACGTCGCCGGGCTTCTTCTCCGCCTCGATGAACGGGATGAGGTGGGCGACGGCCTTCTTCATGACCCGCGCGGACTTGACCACCTGCGGCAGGAACATCTTGCCCTGCCCGAACAGGTCGCCGACGACGTTCATGCC
>JBBSKB010000116.1:0-8871 GCA_038256725.1 Mycobacteriales bacterium
AGATCACCTTCATCGACACCCCGGGTCACGAGGCGTTCACCGCCATGCGTGCCCGTGGTGCGAAGTCGACCGACATCGCCGTCCTGGTGGTGGCAGCCGACGACGGAGTGATGCCGCAGACCATCGAGGCGCTCAACCACGCCCAGGCCGCCGAGGTGCCGATCGTGGTCGCGGTCAACAAGATCGACAAGGAGGGGGCCAACCCCGCCAAGATCCGTCAGCAGCTCACCGAGTACGGGCTGGTGGCCGAGGAGTACGGCGGCGACACGATGTTCGTCGACGTCTCCGCGACCACCCGCCAGGGCCTCGACGAGCTCCTCACGGCGATCCTGCTGACCGCCGACGCCTCGCTCGACCTGCGCGCGAACATCGAGCAGGACCCGCAGGGCGTCGTCATCGACGCCAAGCTGGACAAGGGGCGCGGCCCCGTCGCGACGGTCCTGGTCCAGCGCGGCACGCTGCGCCAGGGCGACTCGATCGTGGCCGGCGACGCCTACGGTCGCGTCCGGTCGCTGCTCGACGAGCACGGCAACAAGCTCAAGGAAGCCCTGCCCTCGCGGCCGGTGCAGGTCGTCGGCCTGACCTCGGTCCCGCGTGCCGGCGACACCTTCCTGGTCGTCGAGGAGGACCGGACGGCACGGCAGATCGCCGACCGCCGCCAGGCCCGCATCCGCAACGCGCAGAACGCCTCCATGCGCAAGCGGATCAGCCTCGAGGACCTCGATGCCGCGCTCAAGGAGAACCGTCAGCTCAACCTGATCATCAAGGGTGACAACTCGGGCACCGTCGAGGCGCTCGAAGAGGCGCTCATGAAGATCGAGGTCGGGGACGACGACATCTCGCTGCGGGTCATCCACCGCGGCGTCGGTGGCATCACCAAGAGCGACATCGACCTGGCGCTGGCCGACGACGTCATCGTCATCGGCTTCAACGTCCGGGCCGAGGGCCAGGCGACCGAGCTGGCCACCCGCGAGGGAGTGGACGTCCGGTACTACACGGTCCTCTACGCGGCCATCGACGAGATCGAGGCCGCCCTCAAGGGGATGCTCAAGCCCGAGTACGAGGAGGTCCAGCTCGGCACGGCGGAGGTCCGCGAGGTCTTCCGGGTGCCCAAGATCGGCAACGTCGCCGGTTCGCTGGTCCGCTCCGGGACGATCGTCCGCAACTCGAAGGCGCGTCTGCTCCGTGACGGCAACGTGGTCGCCGACAACCTGACGGTGGAGTCCCTCCGCCGGTTCAAGGACGACGCGACCGAGGTCCGCGAGGGCTACGAGTGCGGTATCGGCCTGGGGTCGTTCAACGACATCAAGCCCGAGGACGTCATCCAGACGTTCGAGATGCGCGAGATCCCGCGCGTCTGAGTTCGACCAGCAGGGAGGCGGTGAGCGTGTTCACCGGCACGCTCACCGCCGACCTCCTGCTGGGCGACGTCCGCTCGCTCAAGGGCAAGCGGGCCGTGGTGCGGCCGATCGTGGCCGAGCTGCGGCGCCACTTCGCCGTCGCGGCCGCGGAGGTCGGTGACCAGGACCTGCACCGCAGGGCGCAGATCGGCCTGGCCACCGTCTCCGCGGACGCCGGGCAGGTCGCCGACGTCCTCGACGCCTGCGAGCGGTTGCTGGCGGAGCGGCCGGAGGTGACGCTGCTGTCGACGCACCGTCAGCTGTTCTCGGACACCGACTGACCCGTTCATCCCGAATCCTGTCCGCCCCGGCGCCCCGGACCCGTCCGGTGCGCCCTCCCGAGGAGGTCCGATGGCCGACCCGGCCCGCGCACGCAAGCTGGCGGTGCGCATCCGTCAGATCGTCTCCGCCGCGATCGAGACGCAGATCAAGGACCCCCGGCTGGGCATGGTGACCGTCACCGACGCCCGCGTGACCAGCGATCTCCGCGAGGCGACGGTCTTCTACACCGTCTACGGCGACGAGACGCAGATCGCCGACTCCGCCGCCGCCCTGGCCAGCGCCACCGGCGTGCTCCGCTCCACCGTGGGGAAGCAGACCGGCATCAAGTTCGTGCCGACCCTGGAGTTCATCGCCGACATCGTCCCGGACACCGCGCGCGAGCTCGAGGAAGCCCTCGAGCGGGCCCGGTACGCCGACGCCGAGCTGGCCCGCGCTCGCGAGGGCGCCCAGTACGCAGGCGAGCCCGACCCCTACCGCAAGCCGGCGGAGGACGACGAGGACGCAGACGACGTCGCGACCGCCGCCACGTCGGCCCCCGGTACTGCCGATGACACCGCCGAGGATTCCCCGGCCCCGAGCAGGAGCGCGTCATGAGCCAGGACGACCCGAACCCGTACGAGCCCCTCGAGGGCCAGGGCACCTCGATGCTGGGCGACGAGAAGGTCGACGGCACCGGTGACCCCACCGACGGCGGCAAGCGCGGCCAGGTGGGCGAGGCACCCAGCATCGCCTCCGACCAGCCCGACGACGGCAGCACCTATCCGGTGGGCGGTGGCACGGTCACAGAGGAGGAGGACGCTCCGCCGGTCGCCGACCCGGGACCGGACGCCTGACCCATGGCCGTTCCCCCCACCGCCGCGGCCACGGCACGCATCGCCGCGGCGTCCCGCAGCGTGGCCGGCGTCCTGACCGAGGCCGCCGAGACCCGCGCCACCGTCGTCCTCTCCGGGCATGTGAACCCCGACGCCGACGCGCTGGGCAGCACACTGGCCCTTGCCGAGGGGCTGCGCCGGCGCGGTGCCCGGGTCCTGCCCACCTTTCCCGGTGAGTTCACCCTGCCGGCGTCGCTCGGCTGGCTGCCCGGCGCCGAGGGACTGGTGCCCTCGTCGGCGCTGCCCTCCTCGCCGGACGTCTTCGTCAGCCTGGACGCGGCCTCGCCCGGCCGGCTCGGCGAGATCGCCGTGCTACTCGACGGCGCGGCCACCTCCATCGTGATCGACCACCACGCCAGCAACCCCGGCTTCGGGGGGCTCCGCCTGGTCGACCCGGGCGCGCCCGCCACCGTGACCCTGGTGGCCGACCTGCTCGACGACCTCGGCGTCACCCTCGACCGGCAGCTGGCCACCTGCCTCTACGCCGGGCTGGCGGCCGACACCGGCTCCTTCCGGTTCGGCAACACCCGGCCGCAGACCCATGAGCTGGCCGCGCGTCTGCTGGCGACCGGCATCGACCACGCCGCGATCAGCCGCCGGCTGTTCGACACCGCACCCTTCGGCTGGCTGGGCCTCCTCTCGGTCGTGACCGGCCGTGCCCTCCTGGAACCGGACGTCGGCGGGGGGCTGGTGTGGACCTGGTCGAGCACCGCGGAGGCGGCCGAGCACGGCCTGCCCGGTGAGCAGCTCGAGGCCCTGGTGGACGTCGTCCGGGCGGCCGAGGAAGCCGACGTGGCCTGCGTCCTCAAGGGTCAGGACGACGGCTCCTGGTCGGTCTCCCTCCGCTCGCGCGGTGGCACCGACCTGGCCCGCGTGGCCATGGAGCTCGGCGGCGGTGGGCACACGCTGGCTGCCGGCTACAGCTCGCACCTCGACCGCGAGGGGACGATCGCCGCCCTGCGCGACCAGCTCACCGCTCGCTGACAGGGCAGAAATGGCCATTTCTGCCCCATCGGGGCGGGCCCCGTCGGTCCTGGGGCTCGCGCTACCGGCCCTCGTCGTCCTCGCCGCCGAGCCGCTGTACCTGCTCGTCGACACCGCGGTCGTCGGCAACCTCGGCACCGTCGCGCTCGGCGGGTTGGCCGTGGGCGGTGGGCTGCTGGCCTGGTCGGCGGCGCTGCTGAACTTCCTCGCCTACGGCACCACGGCCCGGGCCGCCCGCCGTGCGGGCGCCGGTGACCGCGCCGGCGCGGTCGCCGAGGGCGTGCAGGCGACCTGGCTGGCGGCGGGCCTCGGCCTGGTCGTGCTGGCGTTCTTCCAGATCGCCGCCGGTCCCGTCACCCGGCTGCTGGCCGGGGGGCCGGGCCGGTGCCAGAGGCGGGGGAGGAGTGGCTGCGGGTCGCCTCCCTCGGCCTGCCCCTGCTGCTGATCTCGCTCGCCGGCAACGGCTGGCTGCGTGGCGTCCAGGAGCTCCGCCGGCCGGTCCGGTTCGTGCTCGCCGGGAGCCTGCTCAGCCTGGTGCTGTGCCCCCTGCTGGTGCACGCGGTCGGGTGGGGCCTGGTCGGCTCCGCCGTCGCCAACGTGCTCGGCCAGGCGGTGACCGCCGCCCTTTTCCTCCGCGCGCTGGTGCGGGAGGGCACCGGATGGCATCCTCGGTTCGGCGCCGTCCTGGCGCAGCTGGTCATCGGCCGCGACCTCCTGCTGCGGGCCGCGGTGCTGCAGGCGTCCTTCCTCGTGGCGGCAGGAGTCGCCGCCCGCACCGGCACCGCACAGCTGGGCGCGCACCAGATCGCGCTGCAGCTCTTCTTCTTCCTGGCCCTGGTCCTGGACGCCTACGCCATCGCCGCCCAGACCCTGGTCGGCCGCGCGCTCGGCGCCGGCCGCCCGGCGGAGGCGCGGGCGACCGCCCGCCAGGTGGCGCTGTGGGGCCTGGCCACCGGGACCGGGGTGGCGGCGCTGCTGCTGGCCCTGCGCGGCGTCCTGCCGTCGCTGTTCACCGACGACCCCGCCGTCGTCGACCAGGCGCTGCTCGTGTGGTGGTTCCTCGCCGCCATGCAGCCGCTCGCCGGCGTGGTCTTCGCCCTGGACGGCGTGCTGATGGGGGCCGGCGACGTCGGCTACCTGCGCACGCTGACCATCGGCTCGGCCGTCGTCGGCTTCCTGCCGCTGTCGCTGCTCTCCGGGCCGCTGGACTGGGGCCTGGCCGGGGTGTGGACGGGGTTGTGCCTGTTCATCGCGCTCCGGCTGGCCGGCGTCCTCGTGCGGGTGGCCGGTGACCGGTGGCTGACCGCACCTGCGACCGTTACGGCGTGAGCCCGAGACGCCCCGACGCCGATGTCCCGCCCGGCCTGATGCTGGTCGACAAGACCGGCGGGATGACCTCGCACGACGTCGTCGCCCGGGCCCGGCGGGTGCTCTCGGTCCGCAAGGTGGGGCATGCCGGCACGCTCGACCCCATGGCCACCGGCCTGCTCGTCCTCGGCGTCGGGACGGCGACCAGGCTGCTCGGGTACGTCGGCGGCCACGACAAGACCTACGAGGCCACGATCCGGCTAGGGCAGTCGACCGTGACCGACGACCGGGAGGGCGAGGTCCTCACCACCACCTCGACGGCGGACGTCGACGAGGACGCGATCCGCGCGGCGCTCGCCGCGCAGACCGGCCCGCTGCGGCAGGTGCCGTCCTCGGTGAGCGCGGTCAAGGTCGACGGCCGCCGGTCCTACGACCGCGTGCGCGCCGGCGAGGACGTCGTCCTCGAGCCGCGCTCGGTGACCGTCCACCGGCTGGAGGTCCACCGCCTCCGCCGTCCGGAACCCGAGCTGGTCGACGTCGACGTCACCGTGGAGTGCACCGCCGGCACCTACATCCGGGCGATCGCCCGGGACGCCGGCGCCGCCCTCGGGGTGGGCGGGCACCTGATCGCGCTGCGGCGCACCGCTTCCGGCCCGTTCACCGTGAGCCAGGCCGCGCCGGTCGAGGACGCGGGTGCCGCGCTGGCCGCGGGCGGGGGAGCAGGGGTGCTCGGGCTGACCGACGCCGCCCGGCTGGTCTTCCCGGAACGCCCGCTCACCGCACCGGAGGCCATCGCCGTCGGGTACGGCCAGCGCGTCCCGGCCACCGGCGCACCCGGGCTGCACGCGGCCGTGGACCCCGATGGCCGGCTGGTGGCCCTGGTCGAGGACGCAGGGACGACGGCGCGCGTGGCCGTGGGCTTCCCGCCGCGCGGTTGACGGCCGGGCGCGCCGGGAACGGGGAGGGGCATGAGCGTCGTGAAGATCAACGCGATCACCGTCCCGAAGGACAAGCAGGACCGGTTCGAGGAGCGCTTCCGCGGCCGGGCGGGGGCCGTCGAGTCGACCCCCGGCTTCGAGTGGTTCGAGCTCCTGCGGCCGCTCGAGGGCACCGACCAGTACCTCGTCTACACCCGGTGGAGCAGCCACGAGGCGTACGAGGCCTGGCAGTCCAGCCAGGACTTCGACCGCGCCCACGACGGCGGCGGCGACACCCTGGCGCCCGCGGCACCGCACTCGACCCACGTCTGGACCTACGAGGTCCTCGAGTACGCCGGCCCCACGGCCAACCAGGAGAACCAGGCCTGACCCGTCCGGCGGCGGTCGGCTCCCGGCCCCCGCCGGAGGCGGGGATAGTGTGATGCGGGCCCGGTGGACGCCGGGTGCCCGATTCCGCACATGCAGGTGGGAGCCATGACCGACACGCTGAGCGACAGCCGTACCGCCTCGCGCATGTTCACCGAGGACGTCCCGGTCGTCGTGGAGGACGTGCGTCGTCGCACCGCCGCGGAGCGCGAGTCGGTGCTCGCCGACCCCGGCTTCGGCCGCCACTTCACCGACTCGATGTTCGTGGCGCGCTACCGGCACGGCGAGGGCTGGTACGACGCCCGCCTGACCACCTACGGCCCGCTGCCGTTGGACCCGGCGACGGCAGCGCTGCACTACGCACAGTCGATCTTCGAGGGGCTCAAGGCCTATGCCCAGCCCGACGGCAGCGTCGCGACGTTCCGCCCCGAGGCCAACGCCGCCCGCTTCGCCCGAGGCGCGCGGCGCCTCGCTATGCCGCCGGTGCCGGAGGAGTCCTTCCTGACCGCTGTCGACGCGCTGGTCGAGGCCGACCGCGAGTGGGTGCCCACCGGCCCGGACCAGACGCTCTACCTCCGCCCCTACATGCTCGCCAGCGAGCCGTTCCTCGGCGTCCGCCCGGCGCACGAGTACCTGTTCATGATCATCGCCAGCCCGGCCGGGGCCTATTTCCCCCGGGGCGTGCACCCCGTCTCGGTCTACCTCTCGGAGGACTACATCCGGGCGGCACCCGGGGGCACCGGCGACGTCAAGTGTGCCGGCAACTACGCCGCCAGCCTGCTGGCCCAGGAGCAGGCCATCGAGGCCGGCTGCGACCAGGTCGTCTGGCTCGACGCCGTCGAGAAGCGGTACGTCGAGGAGATGGGCGGGATGAACCTGTTCTTCGTCCTCGGCTCCGGGGACGAAGCCGAGCTGGTCACCCCCGCGCTCACCGGCACCCTGCTGCCGGGCATCACCCGCGACTCGCTGATCGAGGTCGCCCGCTCGATGGGCCACCGCGTCACCGAGCGGCTGTTCTCGGTGGAGGAGTGGCGTCGCGGCGTCGCCGACGGCACCGTCACCGAGACCTTCGCCTGCGGCACCGCCGCGGTGATCACGCCGGTCGGCGAGGTCAAGGCGCGCACCGGCGACTTCACCGTGGGCGACGGCACCCCCGGCCCGCTGACCATGCGGCTGCGCGAGGCCCTGCTCGACATCCAGCACGGGCGGGTGGCCGACCCGCGCGGCTGGCTGCACCGCGTCGGCTGAGCCCCACCGGACCGGAGGACGTCGGACACGTGCAGCGCTGGCGAGGCCTGGAGGCCACCCCGGCCGATCTCGGCCGCACCGTGGTCACCATCGGCATGTACGACGGTGTCCACCTCGGGCACCAGAAGCTGATCGGCGCTGCGGTCGCGCGGGCGAAGGCGATGCGGCGACCGGCCCTGCTGCTCACCTTCGACCCGCACCCCGCCGAGGTCGTCCGCCCGGGGTCGCACCCGGCGATCCTCACGGCGATGGACCGCAAGGCCGAGCTCGTGGCCGGGCTCGGCGTCGACGCCATGTGCGTGCTGCCGTTCACCACCGAGTTCATGCGGCTGCCGCCGGAGACCTTCACCCACACCGTGCTGGTCGAGCACCTGCACGCGGCCCAGGTCGTGGTCGGGGAGAACTTCACCTACGGCCACAAGGCGGCCGGCACGGTGTCGACGCTCACCGCGGAGGGGCGCCGGTTCGGCTTCGCCGTCGAGGGCGTCCCGCTGGCGGAGGACTCCTCGGACTCCGGTGACGTCACCATCTCCTCGACCTACATCCGCGCCTGCGTCGCCGCCGGTGACATGGTCTCCGCTGCGCGGGCCCTCGGGCGCCCGCACCGGGTGGACGGCATCGTCGTCCGCGGCGACCGGCGCGGCCGCGACCTGGGCTACCCGACGGCGAACGTGGAGAGCCCGCCGTACACGGCGATCCCTGCCGACGGCGTGTACGCCGGGTACCTCGTGACCCGTGATCCCCGCGGCGGGGCCAGCCGCGAGCGGTTCCCGGCGGCGATCTCGGTCGGGAGCAACCCCACCTTCCAGGGCAGCCGGCGCACCGTCGAGGCCTTCGTCCTGGACTACGACGGCGACCTCTACGGTGAGCACGTGGGCGTCGAGTTCGTCTCGCGACTTCGCCCGATGGCGGCGTTCCCCGATGTCGAGGCGCTGGTCGTCGCCATGGCGAAGGACGTCTCGGACACCCGCCACATCCTCGGCATGTAGCCTGGAGGGTGACGTCGGGTGACCGACGTGTGTGAATCCTGCCGTCGTGACTCAGACCGATGGCCACACGTGACCCGCCCCGGAGGCGAACATGCCGCTCGACAGCGCGCTCAAGAAGCAGATCATGACCGACTACGCGACGGTCGAGAACGACACCGGTTCGCCCGAGGTCCAGGTCGCGATGCTGACCCGCCGGATCAGCGACCTGACCGAGCACCTCAAGATGCACAAGCACGACCACCACAGCCGTCGTGGCCTGCTGCTGCTGGTCGGCCGCCGCCGCCGGCTGCTGAACTACCTGGCCAAGACGGACATCAACCGCTACCGGTCGCTCATCGAGCGCCTCGGCCTGCGCCGCTAGGCACCACGAGGGGGCCGCTCCCGGAACACTCCGGGACGGTCCCTTCCTCGTGCGGCACCCGTCGCACGCGGAGAACCGGCCAGACTGCCGGACGCGTCCCGCGAGGGCCGGTCCTCGGTAGTG
>JBBSKB010000117.1:0-8867 GCA_038256725.1 Mycobacteriales bacterium
CCACGGTGCACGACCTGGCCCGCTGGTCGGGGCTCCCGGTCCGCGACGCCCGGGCCGGGCTGGCGGTGGCGTGCGGGCAGCTGGAGTCGACGACCGTCGACGGCACCGAGCACTTCCTCGACCCGGCCACCCCCGAGCGGCTGGCCGCCTGCCGCGAGGAGGCCCGCGGCACGTTCCTCCTGCCGGGGTTCGACGAGTTCGTGCTCGGCTACGGCGACCGCAGCGCGGTGCTCGACCCCGGATCCGCGACTCGGATCGTCCCGGGCAACAACGGGATGTTCCTGTCCACCGTCGTCGTCCACGGCCGGATCGTGGGCACCTGGAGGTTCGAGGGACGCGGCGCCCGGCGGGCCGCCGTCGGCACCGCCTTCCGCCCGGAGGACGACGGCCCGGTGGCCGCCGTGCCGGAACTCGCCGCCGCCCTGCCCTGAGCGGTGCCGGGCGGACGGCGGCGTGCTCCCGGCGTCAGGCGGAGCGGCGCTCGACCAGGAAGACCGGGATCCGGCGCTCGGTCCGCGTCTGGTAGTCGGCGTAGTCCGGGAACGCGGCAACCGCGCGGTCCCACCACTGCTCGCGCTCCGGGCCCTCGAGCTCGCGCGCTGTGCCGTCCCACGGTTCCGGCCCGTCCTGGACGGCGACCTGGTCGGGCGCGGCCCGCAGGTTCGCGACCCAGGCCGGGTCGGTGGGCGCGCCGCCCTGGGAACCGACCATCAGGTAGGCCCCGTCGTGCTCCACCTTCATGAGCGGCTGCTTGCGCACCTTGCCGCTCTTCACGCCCCGGGTGCTGAAGATGACGACCGGGAGACCCCGGTCGAGCAGCGTGTTGCCCTCGGTGCCCCCGGTGCGCTCGTAGAGCTCCACCTGATCCCGGACCCACTTCTGCGGACTCGGCTCGTACTTCCCCTCCAGCGGCATGGTCCGAACCTAGAACCCCCGGCGCGTCCCGGCCTGCGGAGCGGTGAAGTCGATGGTGTGCGGCACGAAGAAGCTCAGGTTGTCGGTGATCAGCCCGTCGCTCTCCCGGATGCCGAGCCCGGCCGGCTCGCCGTCGACGACCCAGGCGCCGAGCACCGGGTGGTGCGGCCCGTCGACGCCGGCGAAGTCCGGCAGCGGCGCGAACTCCTGGACGACGAACCCCTCGGTGCCGTACCGCCCGGGCAGCTGCGCGGTCACCTCGCCGTCCCGCACGATCGCCACGTTGGCCCCCTCGCGGCCCCACAGCGGCTTGCGCACGTAGGTCCGCCAGGCCGACGGCATCTCGTCGGCGAAGTAGGCCGGCAGCAGGTACTGCCCGAGCACCGGGTCGCTGCCGAACAGCTGCCAGAGCACCGGCAGCAGCGCCTTGGTGCTCCACAGCATCTTGTAGGCCGGCTCGACCCAGGTGGTCCCGCCCGGCCGCGCGCCGTCGGCGAGCACGGCGGCGCCGAACTCGTCCTCGATGAGCCACTCCCAGGGGTAGAGCTTGAAGACGACGTCGAGGTGGCGGCCCTGCGGGTCGTAGAACCGGCCGTCCCCGGAGTCCAGCACGATGTCCTCGACGACCAGCTCGACCGCCTCGTAGCCGGCCTGCACCACGGTGTCCATCAGGTAGGCGACCGTCATCCGGTCCTCACCGGAGGTCTCCTCGCTGGTCCACGCCAGGTGCACCCGCGGGCGGACGCCGGTGCGCCGCTCCCACTTCGTCAGGTTGCGCTGCCACGCCGCGACGAGGGTGTCGTGCAGCGCGTTCCACTGGTCACGCCCCTGTCCGGTGAAGAGGTGCCAGTTCCACTGGGTGACGGCGGACTCGACCAGGCCGGTGGGGGTGTCGGCGTTGAACTCCAGCAGCTTGGGCGGGCCGTTGCCGTCGTAGCGCAGGTCGAACCGGCCGTAGATGCTCGGTGGCTCCTCCGCCCACGTCCGGCGGATCTGCGGCCGGGCCATCGGCGGGACGTGCAGCCGGTCGAACAGGTCGTTGTCGACCAGGTGGTCCCCGGCGGCGACGCACATCTGGAACAGCTGGGAGACCGCGCCCTCGAGCTCCCTGATCTCGGCCATGGAGAAGTCGTAGAAGGGCCCCTCGCGCCAGTAGCTGCGCGCCTCGCCTCCGGGCAGGGAGGTGCGGTTGTAGACCAGGCCCTGCGCCTCGACCTCGGCCTCCCAGCCGGGGCGGACGATGCCGCTCTCGATCCTCCGCACGGGGCGCGGCTCAGCTCCCCGCGCCGGAGCCGGCCTTGTTGCCGACCCCGCTGCCGATGCCGCCGCTGACCCGCTGGCCGGCGCTCACCTTGCCGGTGCCCGGGAGGCCGGCGCGCTGCCGGGCCACGCTGTCGCCCGGGTTGATCCGGGTGCCCCCCGACGGCAGCGCCGTGCCGACCGGCAGACCGGGCCGGAAGCCGCCCAGGTAGAGGAAGAACAGCCCGCCGCCGCCGAACCCGCCGCCGCCGCCGCCGTCGTCGTCGCAGAGGTTCTCGTCGACGATGTTGCCGTCCTCGTCGGTGCAGTACGCGACCTGCTCGTCGTCCTCACCGCCGGCGGTGCAGCCGGCCAGGAAGCCGGTCGCGGCGGTGGCGAGCACGGTCGTCGTGAGGGCGGCACGGACGCGGTTGGAGACCGCCATGAGCTGGTTCCTCCTCGGGTTCCCCCGAACCCTAGGCGTCTCCTCCGGGCGACCGCACGGCCGTGCACCGCCCCCGTCCCACCGCGGTGGGGCTCCCGGGTCGCGCGCCGCACGGCGGCGGTGGCACGGTTTCCCGACGACGGACGGCGACCACCGCCGCCCGCACCCGCCCCGACGGGGCCGCAGAGCACGGAGGTCCGCCGACCATGAGGTACCGCGAGAGCGGCAGTCTGGACGCGTCCGGGGTGCGCGACACCCGGGGCGGCGGGGGGCTGCGGGGTGGCCGGGGCGTGGCCGTCGGTGGCGGTGGGCTGGGCCTCGTGGGGCTGGTCGTCGTCGTCCTGCTGCAGGTCCTCGGC
This sequence comes from Mycobacteriales bacterium, assembly GCA_038256725.1. Classification (GTDB taxonomy): domain Bacteria; phylum Actinomycetota; class Actinomycetes; order Mycobacteriales; family Geodermatophilaceae; genus Blastococcus. Next base: position 2,959 of record JBBSKB010000117.1, read on the forward strand.
GGTGGGGACGGCGGCAGCGCCGCCGGCGCCTTCTCCGGGCTCGGCCAGGACCAGACCGTCGACAACTCGACGCTGGAGCAGAACTGCCGCACCGGGGCCGACGCCAACGAGTCGGTCGAGTGCGCCGTGGTCGCCGACGTCGAGTCGATCCAGGACTACTGGTCGGGGCTGCTCGGGGGGCAGTACGCCCGCACCGAGACCGTGTTCTTCACCGGTTCGGTGCAGACCTCCTGCGGTGGCGCCACCAGCGGATCGGGGCCCTTCTACTGCCCGGCCGACCAGCTGGTCTACATCGACCTCACCTTCTTCGACCAGCTGCGCGAGCAGTTCGGCGCCCAGGGCGGGCTGTTCGTCGACGCCTACGTGCTGGCCCACGAGTACGGCCACCACGTGCAGAACCTGCTGGGGACCAACGCGCGGGTCACCCCCGGTGACAGCGGGCCCACCAGCGGATCGGTCCGCCTGGAGCTCCAGGCCGACTGCTTCGCCGGCGCGTGGGCGAACCACGCCGAGACCGTCCCCGACGACTCGGGCGAGCCGCTGATCGCCGACATCACCGACGACGACATCGACCGCGCCCTGGACGCCGCCGCCCGCATCGGCGACGACTACATCCAGGAGAACCTCGGCAACGGCACCGTGGACCAGGAGGCATTCACGCACGGCAGCTCCGAGCAGCGGCAGCGCTGGTTCCGGGCCGGCTACGAGAGCGGCGACCCCAGCGGTTGCGACACCTTCGCCACCGACGACCTGGGCTGACGTGACCGAGAACCTCACCGTGGCGAGGGACGGGCACGCCGCCGTCCTCACCATCGACCGTCCCGAGAAGCGCAACGCGATGACCGCCGGCATGTGGGCGGCCCTGCCGGAGGTGCTCGCCGGCCCGGCCGCCGATCCGGAGGTCCGCGCGCTCGTGGTCACCGGGGCGGGGCCGAGCTTCTGCGCGGGCGCCGACCTCGCCGGCCTGCTGGGAGGGGACGACCCGCTCGACCCGATGGCCGACCTCCGAGCGCACAACCTCGCCGCCCAGGCAGCCCTGCGGAACTTCCCCAAGCCGACGATCGCCATGATCCGCGGGCACTGCATCGGCGGCGGGGTCGAGATCGCTGCCGCCTGCGACCTGCGCTTCGCCGACCCGAGCAGCGTCTTCGGGGTCACGCCGGCCAAGGTCGGGATCGTCTACCCGCCCTCGTCCACCCGGGCGCTGATGGATCTGGTGGGTCCCGCGACGGCCAAGTACCTGCTCTTCAGCGGCGAGCTGGTGGACGCCGCCACCGCTCTGCGCACGGGCCTGGTCGACCGGCTGGTCGAGGCCGACGAGCTCGCGGCCGAGGTGCGCCGCTTCACCGAGGTGCTGGCGGCACGCTCGGCGCTGACGCAGCAGGCGACCAAGGACGTCGTCGCCGCGCTCGCCGACGGTCGGGACGCCGAGGACGTCGTGGCCCCCTGGTTCCGGGCCACCATCGCGGCCGGCGAACTGCCCGAGGGCGTGGCGGCCTTCGCCCAACGCCGTCCACCGCGCTTCGGCTGGACCAGCTGACCACATCGGAATCCGGTTTCGGGACCGGGCGGAGGGGGGTACCTGGGTCCCTGCAGCGCTACCCCCCCACGAGCAGACCCGAACGCAGCGCCCAGCCGCGTCCCGGGCCTGTCGTCGCACGCCCGGAACGCACGGATGCCCCGAGCGGACGACCGGTTCCCCGATCCTCCTGACCCACATTTTTCGCAGGTGTGTCCGGATGGCTCGCGGGTAGCGCTCCCGCCAGCCCCTGAACCGTCCACGAACCAGCCGAGGAGGACCGATGACCCACTCCATCGACGCCCCGCTCCCCCCGCCCACCACCACTGCGGGCAGCCCGGGCCAGAGCTCCACGAGCACCAAGGACGTGGCTGCAGAAGAGGCCCGCAACGTCGGGCAGACCGCAGCGCAGGCCGGCAGCCAGGTCGCCTCGACCGCCGCCGACCAGGCCAAGGAGGTCGCGCAGGAGACCCAGCGCCAGGCGCAGGACCTGCTCGCGCAGGGCCAGTCGCAGCTCAAGGACCAGGCCGTCGCCCAGCAGCAGAAGGCGGCCCAGGGCCTCAGCTCGCTCGCCGGCGAGCTGCGCAGCCTCGCCGACGGCACCAGCGAGGGTGCTCCCGGACCTGCCCGCGACCTGCTCCAGCAGGCCTCCGGCTACCTCGAGGGCTTCGCCGACAAGCTGCAGAACCGCGAGCCGGCGCAGCTGCTGGACGAGGTCCGCAGCCTCGCCCGCCGCCGTCCCGGCATGTTCCTGCTGGGTGCGGCAGCAGCCGGCATCGTCGCGGGCCGGCTGACCAGCGGAGTCCGTGCGGCGCACGCCGACTCGGCCGGCTCCGGCACGGCCGGCAGCCACCCGACGACGAACTACGTCGACCCGACCCCGGCGTACCCGGACACCACGTTCACCGACCCCGCCAGCGCCTACACGGGCACCGGCGCGGCCTATCCCACCCCGGCCGCCGCCCCGCTGCCGCCGCCCCCGTACGGCACCGTGTCGCCCGAGGGAAGCGTTGCGCCCCCGGCCGGCTGGGACGACCCGGCCCGTCGTCCCGGCGGGGTGGGCTGACCCATGAGCACCCCGTACACGCCGGGTCCGCCGGCCGGCGGCCCGGCCTACGCACCGCCGCCGGTGGAGCCGATCGCGCAGAACTACGCCCCGGACCACGCCCACGACCACAGCGGTGCCATGGGCACGCCCTACACCGAGGAGGGCCGCCCCGACGTCGAGGGCAACTCGGTCGGTGCGCTGATCGGCGAGGTCACCAAGGACCTCTCCACCCTCATGCGCCAGGAGCTCGAGCTGGCCAAGGTCGAGATGAAGGCCGAGGCGAAGAAGGCCGGGCAGGGCGCGGGCATGTTCGGCGCCGCCGGGTTCGCCGGCTACATGGTGGCTCTGTTCCTCTCCATCGCCCTCATGTGGGCGCTCGCCAGCGCCATCCCCACCGGCTGGGCGGCGCTGATCGTGGCCGTCCTCTGGGGCATCGGCGGCGCCGTCGCCTTCGTGATGGGCCGGAAGAAGTTCCAGCAGGTGAACCCGAAGCCCGAGCGCACCGTCGACACGCTGTCGCAGGTGCCCGGCGCCCTCAAGCCCAACTGACCAGCCGACCTCCCCCACTCCCGAAGGAGTCGCAGACATGACCAGCAGTGACCCGGACGTCATCCGCCGCCAGATCGAGGACACGCGGCGTGAGCTCAGCTACGACGTGGACGCCCTGAACGAGAAGGTCAACCCCGCACGCGTCGTCGACCGGCGGGTCACCGCCGCCAAGGGACGCGTCACCGGCCTCAAGGACAAGGTGATGGGTACCGCACACGACACCGCGCACTCCGGGCACGGGCTGGCGTCCGACGCCGCCGGTTCCGTGCAGGGTGCTGCCGGCAGCGCCGCCGGTTCCGTGCAGGACGCCGCCTCCACCGCGGCGGGGGCCATCCAGGGCGCTCCGGACATGGCGATCCGCCAGACCCAGGGCAACCCGCTGGCCGCCGGCCTGATCGCCTTCGGCGTGGGCTGGCTGGTCTCCAGCCTGCTCCCGGCCACGCAGCGGGAGCAGCAGCTCGCGCAGCAGGCCGAGACGGCCGTCCGCGACAACAAGGACGCCCTGCTGGCTCCGGCCAAGCAGGCCGCCCAGGAGATCGGCGAGCAGCTCAAGCCCGCCGCCCAGGACGCCGTGGAGTCGGTGAAGTCCACCGCCCAGGACGCCGCCGCCACCGTCAAGGAGGAGGGCCAGTCCGCCGCCGCGGACGTGCAGGGCCAGGCCCAGCAGTCCAAGGACACGGTGCAGAGCCAGACCTCCGGCGCCTGATCCAGGCGGGTCCCTGACCCGCTCGCACGCCACCGCGCCCCGCCGGGTCCTCCCGGCGGGGCGCTGTGCTGTCCGGGCGGCCCCGGAGGCCGCCTCGAAGCGTCACCCGGGCGGGTGACGCGGCGGTCGAGGAACCTGCTGGGGCAGGCCCCGGACGCCGAAGTCCGAGGCATGACCGCCGCCGTCCTCGACCGCTCGGACGCGCCGGCGCGCCGGCCGTGGTCCGCCGGGACGTGGTGGGCCGTCGTGCTCGGTCGGCTGCCCGCGGCCCTCGCCTTCCTCGTCGCCACCGGCCTGATCGCCGCCGGGGTCCTGCCGACCGCCGACGCCGCGACGGTGACCGCCGGTCTCACCGCGGCCGCGGTGGCCGTGGCCGTCGACTGGTTGCCCCGGGAGCGGGTCGCCGTGCTCCGCCCCGTCGTCGGCCCCGTGGCCGGGACCGTCGCCGTGGGCCTGCTGCACGCCGGCACCGGCGCTCCGGCCGTCCTCGTCCTGCTCCTCGCGCCGGCCGGCGCCCTGGTCGCCGGCGGGCAGCGCCTCGGCCGCCAGGCCGCCACCATCGACCGGCTCGAGCGCGAGCAGGCCACGCTGCTCGTGCAGGTGCGCAGCCGCGCCGACGAACTGGACCGGGCCTCCCGCATCCTGGCCGCCCGCGCCCAGACCATGACCAGCGTCATCGACGCGGTCACCGAGCAGTCGATCATCGGCACCGACCCCGACGGCACGATCCGCGTGTGGAACCCGGGCGCGGAGAAGCTGCTCGGCCTCCCCCGCGCCGACGTCGTCCGCCGGCGCTCGATCCTGGAGTTCCACCTCCCCGAGGAGCTCGAGGAGGCCGCCGGGATCCACGGCGCGACCGTCGGACTGCACTCCCTCGTCCGGGACGCGCAGGACAACGGCAGCGACGTCCGCGACTGGACCTACGTCGGCGCGGGCGGCCGGCAGCGCACCGTCTCGGTCGCGATCACCCCCCGCACCGACGACCGGGGCGTGCACGCGGGCTGGAACTTCGTGGGTACCGACATGACCGACGTCCGCGCCACCGAGCGGATGAAGGACCAGTTCGTCAGCCTCATCTCGCACGAGCTGCGGACCCCGCTCACCTCGATCCTCGGCTACCTCGAGCTGGTGCTCGACGACGACGACCGCACGCTGACCGACGAGCAGCGCTCGTACCTGACGACCGTCGAGCGCAACGCCGACCGGTTGCTGCGCCTGGTGGGCGATCTGCTCTTCACCGCCCGCGTCGAGGCCGGCCAGTTCACGCTGCAGCCGGAGCAGGTCGACCTCCTGGCGATCGTCGAGGCCGCGGAGGAGACCGCGCGGGTCGCCGCCACGAACGCCGGCGTGCAGCTGAGCGTCGCGGCTCCGGTCGACCGGCTCGTCGTCGCCGGCGACCCTGTGCGTCTCGGTCAGGCCTGCGACAACCTGGTCTCCAACGCCGTGAAGTTCACCCCCCGCGGCGGGGACGTGACCCTCACCGTCACTGCGGGCTGGCGGTCGGCCGACGGCGCCGTCACCGCCGCAGAGCGCCCCGGCGCGACCCCGATCGCCCAGCTGTCCGTGCGCGACACCGGCATCGGCATCCCGGACGACGAGCAGGGCAAGCTGTTCACCCGCTTCTTCCGCGCCTCGACCGCCCAGCGCAACGCCGTCCCCGGCGTGGGTCTGGGGCTGTCGATCACCAAGGCCATCACCACCGCCCACGGCGGCACGCTGGACCTGGTGAGCGTCGAGGGCGAGGGCACCACCTTCACCCTCACGCTCCCCCGCGACGCCTGACCGCTCCCCCCTGCGGCGCGATCTGCGGGTTCTCCGTCGGAGCCTTGCGGATTCCTTGCGGTAAGCGGGCGGATGGCCTGCGGAACGACCTCCAGGGTTCTCCTTGTCGCCGGAAGAGCCGGTGCCACGCACTCAGGGAGAACACGATGGGCACCAAGGCCACCCGCTCCAGCACCGCCCGCAAGGTCATCGGCTCGCTCGGCGTGATCGGGGCAGCGGCCGCCGTCGCCGGCATGGGCACCTTCGGTACCTTCACCGACAGCACGGCCGCGGTGAACAGCACGGTCAGCTCCGGCACGGTCAAG
>JBBSKB010000118.1:0-8847 GCA_038256725.1 Mycobacteriales bacterium
ACGAGGACGTGAGCACTTCTCGGCCGAGCGCCTGCAACGCACCGGCGAGGCACTCCCTTGGCGTCTCACACTCCGTCGAACACACGTACGAACAGTACCGCCCACAGATCGATCCGACCACCTGTTTCCCCAGGTCAGAGACTTGTCCACAGATGCTGCGCGGCTCTTGACAAGAGCCGGCCAGCTCTCCGGTGGCGTCGTCCGGAACGTGCTCCCGGACCCCTGGAGGTTCAGTCGACGCGGTAGCCCTCGCCGGTCGCGACGACGTCCACGACCTCGCCGACGGGGCGGCCGCAGCGGCGCTCGCAACCCACCCAGTGCTGCCGCGCACCACCGGCCGGGAGGGTGCCGGCGGCGACCGCCCGGATGACGTCGGACCGCACGTCGGCCAGCGACTTCGCACATCCCGGGCGTCCGGCGCACGCGGTCACCCGCAGCCACGGGCTACCGGGGTCGAGCGCGAGGCCGGCGGCGGCCAACCCCGCGGCGGCCAGCTCGGCGTCGGCCGCCATACCGTCGAGGTCGGGCAGCACGATGCTGCGCCACGGCGTCACCTGGAGGTCGGTCGCGGACGCGGCGAGCAGGTCCGCCTGGTCCGCCGTCAGCCGGCCCAGCGGGACGACGGCGACGAGCGCGGTGCGGCCGTCGTCCTGCCCGACCGCCCCGACCGGGCCGACCGTCGGAGCCGGCGGGACGGGCCGGGGCTGCTCGCGCCGGCCCCCGAGGGTGTCGGCGATCGACGCGCGGCCGCCGGTCAGCTCGGCGATCCGCCACGCCGTGCCGCCCTGCTGCTCGCGCACGTCGAGGAACGCCCGGGTCGCGGCCAGCGCGAGCGCGACCGCGTCGTCAGGAGCGGCGCGCAGCCCGGTGTCCACTCCGGCGAGCAACAGCGCCACGGTGTCCGCGTCGAGCGCCAGCAGCCCGACGTCGGCGCCCAGGCCCGCGACGTCACCCCGCCCGTCGTCGAGAGCGGCGAGGAAGCGGCCGGGCAGTGCCGCGAGCCGGGGATCGGCGCACAGCCCTGCGTCGAACGCCGGCACCCAGGGGCGCACGTCGAGCAACCCGCCGGCCCGGCCGCTCAGCACGCTGGCCAGGACGTTGCGCGCCGTCTCGTGGGTGGCGCTGGGGAGGAGGCCGGCGTCGGCCAGCCGGTCCCCGAGCTCGGGCTCGGAGCCCGGCCGCAGGCCGCGGAGCTGCACGTTCCCACGGCTGGTGAGCTCGAGCGCGCCGTTCCCCAGGTCGCGCGCCGCGGTGGTCAGGACGCCCAGCTGGGCGGTGGTGAGGGCGCCCCCGGGCACCCGCACGCGGGCGAGCGCGCCGTCGGCCGCGGGGTGCGTCTGCAGGGCGCCGGGGCACGCGTCGGCCCGGTCGCGTGGGGAGGGGGCGGCGTCCATGGCGGCGTCGAGGCTACGTGCGCGCCGGGGCAGCTCCGGCAGACCGCGTGCCAGGCTGGCCGGATGCGCGTCGTCTCCCTCCTGCCCTCGGCGACCGAGATCGTCTACGCCCTCGGGCTCGCCGACCAGCTCGTGGGCGTCACCTTCGCGTGCGACGAGCCGCCCGCGGCCCGCCGGGAGAAGGCGGTGGTCGTCGGCGGGCTGCACACCGCGGGCATGACACCGGCGGAGATCGACGCCTCCGTGCGCCGCCGGCTCGCGGCGGGGGAGGACCTCTACACGCTGCACGAGGGCGCGCTCGCAGTACTCGATCCCGACGTGATCCTGACCCAGGACCTGTGCCGCGTCTGCGCCCTGCCCGCGGGTGCGGTCGACGCGGCGCTGACCCACCTGGGCTGCCGGGCCGACGTCGTCGCGCTCGACCCCTACACGCTGGACGAGGTCCTCACGACGATCACCACGGTCGGCGGGCGCCTCGGCGTCCCCGGACGCGCCGAGGACCTGGTCGCCGCGCTCCGCATGCGGCTGGCCGCCGTCGCGGCCCGCGTGGCCGGACGCCCCCGGCCCCGGGTGACCGTGGTCGAGTGGGTGGACCCGCCGTTCCCCGCCGCCCACTGGGTGCCCGACCAGGTCGCGGCCGCGGGGGGTGAGCCGGTGGCCTGCCTGCCGGGTCAGCGTTCGGTGCCGGTCGACTGGGACTTCTTCCGAGCCGCCGAGCCGGACGTGCTCGTGGTCGCGCCCTGCGGCTTCGGCCTGACCGGTGCGGTCGAGCAGGCGGCCAGGGTGGCCGAGGCGCTGCCCGGCCGCGCGGTCTGGGCCGTCGACGGCGACGCGGTGATCGTCCGGCCGGGGCCGCGGCTGGTCGACGGCGTGGAGACGCTCGCGGCGCTGCTGCACCCGGATGCGGGCGACGGCCCGCCCGGTACGGCCGTCCGCGTCGCCTGACCGCTGCCGGGATGCCGGCCCCGGATGCCGGGCCGGTAGCGTGCGACCCACACCACGGCAGTGCGTGAGGAAACCCGGTGCGATTCCGGTGCGGTCCCGCCACTGTGACCCCGGGAGACCGGGGGAGCCAGATACTCCGGCTGCCGTGCCCGACGACCCGGGGCGCGGACCCCCAGGGAAGGCTTCCCCGTGACGACCCAGCGCACGTTCACGCTGCTCTCCACCTCCGACACCGACCTGCTCTCGGCCAGGGCCGGCGCGGCGGACTGGAAGCTCGGCAACCCCTACCGCGTCGGGCCCGGCCAGCTCGCCGAGTTCGCGGCCGGCACCGACCTGGTCGTCGTCCGGATCCTCGGGGCCGCGCGCAGGTACGAGGAGATGCTCACACCCCTGCTGGACAGCGGCCTGCCGGTCGTAGTGCTCGGTGGCGAGCAGCTGCCTGACGCCGAGCTCATGGCGTTGTCCACCGTGCCGATGGGCGTGGCCACCGAGGCGCACGCCTACCTCGCCCAGGGCGGACCGGACAACCTGGTGGAGCTGCACCGCTTCCTCGCCGACACCGTGCTGCTGGACGGCGAGGGCTTCGAAGCCCCGGCCGTCGCACCGGACTGGGGCCTGCTGGACCGCCCCACGACCGCGACCGGTCCGCGGGTCGCCGTCCTCTACTACCGGGCGCACCACCTGGCCGGGAACACCGCGTTCGTGCACGCGTTGTGCGCGGCGATCGAGACCGCCGGCGGCGTGCCGGTGCCGATCTACACCGCGTCGCTGCGCGCGGTCGACCCCGCGATGCTCGAGGTGCTGCGCACGGTCGACGCGATGGTCGTCACGGTGCTGGCGGCCGGCGGCTCCCGGCCGGCCACGGCCCAGGCCGGTGGGGACGACGGCGCCTGGGACGTCGGCGAGCTCGCCGCCCTCGACGTCCCGGTCATCCAGGGGCTCGTGCTGGGCACCTCGCGGGAGACGTGGGCGGCCAACGACGACGGGCTCTCGCCGTTGGACGTCGGCAACCAGGTGGCCATCCCCGAGTTCGACGGCCGGATCATCAGCGTCCCGTTCTCCTTCAAGGAGGTCGACGCCGACGGTCTGACCTCCTACGTCCCCGACCCCGAGCGGGCGGCCCGCGTCGCCGGTACCGCCGTCGCGCACGCCCGGCTGCGGCACACCGCGCCGGGGGACCGGAAGATCGTCGTGATGCTGTCGGCGTACCCGACCAAGCACGCGCGCATCGGCAACGCGGTCGGCCTGGACACCCCGGCGTCGGTGGTCCGGCTGCTGGCCGCGATGCAGGGCCAGGGCTACGACATCGGCCCGTTCGACGGGCCCGGCTCGCTGCCCGGCGTGGCCGACCTGGACGGCGACGCGCTGGTGCACGCGCTGATCGAGGCCGGCGGCCAGGACCCGGACTGGCTGACCGCCGAGCAGCTGTCGGGCAATCCGGTGCGCATCGCGGCCTCCGAGTACCGCGTCTTCTTCGACACCCTGCCCGCCGAGCTGACCGAGCGGATGGTGGAGCACTGGGGGCCGCCGCCCGGTGAGCTGTTCGTGGACCCGACCGACGACTGCATCGTGTTCGCCGCGCTGCGCGCCGGCAACGTCGTGGTGATGGTGCAGCCGCCGCGCGGCTTCGGCGAGAACCCGATCGCGATCTACCACGACCCCGACCTGCCGCCCAGCCACCACTACCTCGCCGCCTACCACTGGCTGCGCTGCGCACCGATGGACGGAGGGTTCAGTGCGCACGCGGTCGTGCACGTGGGCAAGCACGGCAACCTGGAGTGGATGCCCGGCAAGACCGTCGGGCTCTCGGCGGCCTGCGCCCCGGATGCCGCGCTCGGCGACCTGCCGATGATCTACCCGTTCCTGGTCAACGACCCCGGCGAGGGGAGCCAGGCCAAGCGCCGGGCGCACGCGACGCTGATCGACCACATGGTGCCGCCGATGGCCCGCGCCGAGACCTACGGCGACATCGCCCGGCTGGAGCAGTTGCTGGACGAGCACGCCAACATCGCCGCGATGGACCCGCCCAAGCTGCCCGCCGTCCGGCAGCAGATCTGGACGCTGATCCAGGCCGCCAAGCTCGACCACGACCTAGGGCTGGACGATCGGCCGCACGACGCCGAGTTCGACGAGATGATCCTGCACGTCGACGGCTGGCTGTGCGCCATCAAGGACAGCCAGATCCGCGACGGGCTGCACGTGTTCGGCTCCCCGCCGGAGGGGGACGCGCGCGTCGGGCTGGTGCTGGCGATCCTGCGGGCCCGGCAGATATGGGGCGGCTCGGTCGCGATGCCGGGCCTGCGCGAGGCGCTGGGTCTGGTCGAGGACGGCTCGGCCGGGTTGCACGAGACCGATGACGTGGAGGCCCGCGCACTCGCCCTGGTCACGGGCATGGAGGCCGCCGGTTGGGCAGAAATGGCCATTTCTGCCCTGGTGGTCGAGGTGCTGGGGGAGCCGCACGCCGAGGTGGAGCGGGTGCTGCACTTCGCCGTCGCCGAGGTGGTGCCCCGGCTGGCCCGGACCACCGACGAGATGGACATGGCGTTGCACGCGCTCGAGGGCGGCTACGTGCCGGCCGGTCCGTCGGGCTCGCCGCTGCGCGGCCTGGTCAACGTGCTGCCGACCGGCCGCAACTTCTACTCCGTCGACCCCCGCGCCGTGCCCTCCCGGCTCGCGTGGGAGACCGGGCAGGGGCTGGCCGAGTCCCTCGTGGAGCGGTACGTCGGCGAGACCGGCGAGCACCCGCGCTCGGTCGGGCTCTCGGTGTGGGGCACCTCGGCGATGCGGACCTCCGGCGACGACGTCGCCCAGGTGCTCGCGCTGCTCGGCGTCCGGCCGGTGTGGGACGAGGCGTCCCGCCGGGTGACCGCGCTCGAGCCGATCCCGCTGGCCGAGCTGGGCCGGCCGCGGATCGACGTCACGGTGCGGATCTCCGGCTTCTTCCGGGACGCCTTCCCGCACGTGGTGACCATGCTCGACGACGCCGTCACCCTCGCCGCGGGCCTGGACGAGGCCCCCGAGCAGAACTTCGTCCGTGCGCACGTGGACGCCGACGTCGCCGAGCACGGGGACCGGCGGCGGGCCACCACCCGGGTGTTCGGATCGAAGCCGGGTGCCTACGGGGCCGGGCTGCTCTCGCTCATCGACAGCCGCAACTGGCGCACCGACGCCGACCTGGCCGAGGTCTACGCGGTGTGGGGCGGCTACGCCTACGGCCGGGACCTCGACGGCGTCGCCGCGCGGGCGGACATGGAGACCTCGTACCGGCGGATCGCGGTGGCGGCCAAGAACATCGACACCCGCGAGCACGACATCGCCGACTCCGACGACTACTTCCAGTACCACGGCGGGATGGTCGCGACCGTCCGCGCGCTCACCGGCAGCTCTCCCAAGGCCTACATCGGGGACTCCACCCGGCCGGAGCACGTGCGCACCCGGTCGCTGGTCGAGGAGACCTCGCGGGTGTTCCGCGCGCGGGTGGTCAACCCCAAGTGGCTGTCCGCGATGCGCCGGCACGGCTACAAGGGCGCCTTCGAGATGGCGGCCACCGTCGACTACCTCTTCGGTTACGACGCCACGACCGGCGTCGTGGCCGACTGGATGTACGAGAAGTTGGCGCAGACGTACGTGCTCGACCCGGAGAACCGGGAGTTCATGGAGCAGTCGAACCCGTGGGCGCTGCACGGCATCGCCGAGCGGCTGCTCGAGGCGGTCGACCGGAAGCTGTGGGCCGAGCCCGACCCGCAGTTGCTGGCCGAGCTCCAGCAGGCGTACCTCGACACCGAGGGTGACCTCGAGGGCGGTGACTCGCCGGCCCAGGTCGGCCGGTGAGCCGGGTTCCCGGCGGACAGCCCGCATGCGGCGCGCACGGCCCTTGACGTGGTGATCTGAATCACATGTCATTTCACGTATGGGGCGGACCGTGGGTGCGAATGCCGATGACACCCGTCGGCGCCTGCTGCGGGCCGCGGCCGACGTCTTCGCTGCCCGCGGGTACGACGGCACCCGCGTCGCCGACATCGCCGGCGCTGCAGGGCTCAGCAACAGCGCCCTCTACTGCTATTTCACCTCCCGCGCCGACCTGCTGATCGGCGCCCTCCGGGTGCACGGGCGCCGGCCGCTGGAGGACCTGGTCGCCCGGTTCCCCACCCGCTCGGTGGCCGATCTGCTCCTGCAGACCGGTGCGGCGCTGCGCCGGCGGCAGGACCCGGACGGCTTCCTCGCCGTCGAGGCGCTGATCGCGGCCCGCCACCACGGCGAGGTGGCCACGGCGCTGCGCGACTACATCCGCGAGCGGGCCGACTGGCTCGCCGCCCTCGTCCGCGACGGCCAGGCCCGCGGGGAACTCGACCCCGCGCTCTCGCCGCAGGCGGTCGCGCACCTCAGCCTGGCGCTGGCCGCCGGCACCACCCTCATCGGCCCCGACCTGCACGACGTCGGGGACCAGGAGTGGACCGACGTCCTCATCCGCGTCGTCGCCGGCCTCGAACCCGTCCACACCGGAGAACAGATCGGAAGCCGCACATGAGAGTCAGCATCGATCCAGCGACGTGCCAGGGCCACGGCCGCTGCTACGACCTCGCCCCGGACCTCTTCGGGGAGGACGAGGAGGGCTACGCGGTCCTGACCGACCTCACCGCGGACCGGGACGTGCCCGCCGACCGGGAGGGCGACGCCCGGCTCGCCGCGGCCAACTGCCCCGAGTCCGCCGTGCTCGTCCACGAGGAGGCCCGGGCATGACCGTCGACGACAGGTTCACCGAGGAGGCCCGGGCACAGCGCATCGCGCAGGCCCAGCTCGGTACGTTCAACGAGATCGTCACCGGGCCGGTGTCCGACTGGACCACCGACTTCTCCCACCTGGAACCCGAGTACGCCGAGAACGCCATCGAGGTCTGGGACGACCTCCGGGAGCGCTGCCCCGTCGCGCACACCGAGCGCTTCGGCGGAGCCTGGTTGCCCACGCGGTACGAGGACGTCGCCGCGATCGCCTACGACACCGAGCACTTCACGTCCCGGGCGATCATCGTGAGCAACGTCCGTCCGCCGCTCGACGCGGCGCCGGTGGGCCTGGCCCCGCCGATCTCCTCGGACCCGCCGTTCCACCACGACGCCCGCAAGCTGCTGCTGCCGGCGTTCACCAAGACCAACGTGGCCAAGCAGGCGGTGACGACGGAGGCGTTCTGCCACTCGCTGATCGACGGCCTCGCCGGGCGGGACGTCGTGGACGCCGCGACCGAGTACGGCATGTACATCCCCATGCGGGTCATCGCCGACATGCTGGGCTTCCCGCAGGAGGACAGCGAGAAGTTCGCGCACTTCGTCGAGAACGCGCTCGAGGGAGCCAACGGACCGCTCGAGGAGCGTCAGGCGCGGGGGATGGCGCTGTCGGACTACCTGTTCGAGCAGGTGCGCGACCACCTCGACAACCCCCGCGAGGACCTGACGACCTACCTGCTCGACGCCGAGCTGTACGGCCAGCGGCTGTCCCCGCAGCACGTGGTCGGCACCATGACGCTGCTGCTCATCGCAGGCATCGACACGACGTGGAGCGCGATCGGGTCCTCGCTGTGGCACCTGGCGAAGAACCCCGAGGACCGGAAGCGACTGGTGGCTGACCGCTCCCTGCGACCGAAGGCGGTCGAGGAGTTCCTCCGCGCCTACGCGCCGGTCACCATGGCGCGCCTGGTCAAGGAAGACGTGGAGCTGGGCGGCGTCCAGATGAAGAAGGAGGACTGGGTCCTGCTGCCCTTCCCGTCCGCCAACCGTGACCCGGAGCGCTTCGAGCGGGCGGACGAGGTCGTGCTCGACCGCGAGGTGAACCGGCACGCAGCTTTCGGTCTGGGCATCCACCGCTGCGTCGGTTCGCACCTGGCCCGGATGGAGCTGACCGTGGCGCTCGACGTCTGGCTGGATCGCATCCCGGAGTTCACCCTGGCGGACCCCGACGCCGTCCGGTGGTCGGCGGGTCAGATCCGCGGGCCGCGCGCACTGCCGCTGCGCATCGGCTGACGCGCCGAGCACGGCGCGAGGCCCTGGTCGCATTCGACCAGGGCCTCGCGTCGTCGTCGAGCTGCGGCCGTCAGCGGCCGAAGAGCCTGCTCAGCCAGTTACCCGACCGCTCGGGGCGCGGGTGGCCCGGGCACCGCTGCGCGCTGGGGACGCCGGCCATGACCTGGTCGACGTGCTGGCCGCACCCGGCCCAGGTGGTCTTGCCGCAGGTCGTGCAGGGGACTGCTCGACACATGGTGGTCTCCTCGTGATCGGTGGGGGGGTGGGGTGTCGAGCGGTGGTCAGTCGTGGGCGAAACGGATGTTCGGCAGCACCCGGGTGAGCCACGCGGGGCTCCACCAGGCGGCCGTACCGGTGAGCCGGAGCATCACGGGCAGCAGCACGAGGCGGACGAGGAAGGCGTCGAGCAGGACGGCGACGCCGAGGATGATCCCCATCTCCTTGGGCGGGAGCGGCTCGGAGAGCGCGAAGGTGAAGAACACCGCGACCATGACGCC
>JBBSKB010000119.1:0-8578 GCA_038256725.1 Mycobacteriales bacterium
GCGGCCCGGACGGCGGCCGCGGCGACCTCCGGGTGCAGCTCGGCGGTGACGTCCTCGATGGTGCCGCCGGTGTGCAGGTTCGCCGTCCGCCGCACCTGGATGCGCTCGCCGTTCCGGGGGACGTCGTCCATCCCGTAGCCGGCGTCGGCGACCACCTCGGTGGTCGTGGCGTCCAGCGGGATCCGTGACTCACCACCCGTGGCCCGCTCGCGACGCCGGCTGGTGGAGCGGACCAGCTCGGCGACCGTGCTCCGCCCGTCCCCGATGATCTCGGCGGCGCGGCGGACGGCGGCCGCGACGACCGCGCGGTCGATCACCAGCACCCGCAGGTCCTGGCCCGGCACCAGCTCCTCCACCAGGACGTCGGGGCAGAACTGCAGCGCCAGGTCGACCGCGCGCTGCAGGGCGGCCTCGTCGCGCACGCCCACCGTGATACCGCGCCCCTGCTCCCCGCGGGCCGGCTTGACCACCACGGCGCCGACCTCGGCCACCAGGGCGAGGGCGTCGGCGAGCTCGCCCTCGGCGGCCAGCGCGCCGCGGGCCACGCGGACCCCGGCGCGCTCCATGATCCGCCGGGTCACCCGCTTGTCGTCGCAGCGGCTCATCGCCACCGCGGTGGTGAACTCCGACAGCGACTCACGGGTGACGACGGTCCGGCCACCGACCGACAGCCGCAGCTCGCCCCACCCGGCATCGGTGACCTCCACGCGGATCCCCCGGCGCAGCGCCTCCTCGGCGATGACCAGCGCGTACGGGTTGAGGGCCTCCAGGCCGGCGGGCCGGGCGGCGAACAGGGCCGAGTTGATCGGATTCTTCCGCTTGACGCAGACGGCGGAGACCCGCTTGAAGCCGAGCTTCCGGTACAGCCGGATCGCGCCCTCGTTGTCGTGCATGACCGAGAGATCGAGGTAGGCGCGGCCGCGGCCTACGTAGCGCTCGGCGAGCACCCGGGCCAGAGCCTCGCCGGTGCCGGGTGGGGCGTCCTGGTTGTGCACGGCCAGGCACCAGAGGCTGGTGCCGCCCTCGGGGTCGTCGAAGGCCAGCGGGTGGTCGACGCCGGTGACCGTCCCGATGATCCGGCCGGTCCGCGAGTCCTCGGCGACCAGGTAGGTGAAGCAGCGGGTGCGGTGGTTGGCCCACATGACGTCGGCCTCGCCGAGCACCATCCCGTTGAGCGCGTAGATCTCGTTGATCGCCTCCATGTCCGCGCGCGAGGTCGCGGTGCGGACGAAGACGTCGCGGATCAGGTCCGCGCGTGGCCGGTAGCGGTGCAGGTCCAGCCGGTAGGTGTAGCTGGGGTCGATGAACAGCTCGTCGGGGGCGAGGCCGACGAGCACGTGCGGGTCCCGCGGGTAGATGCAGATGTCCCGCTCGCCGCTCTCCTCCGCGCGCAGGGCGTCGACGATGCCGCGCAGGTCGGCGAAGGTCTGGCCCATGACCAGCCGGCCCCAGCCCATGTCGAGGACGACCTCGTCGCGCATCCCCTGCCGCTGGTGCGCGGAGGGCTCCCGCCACGACCGGTCGGTCATGGGCGGGGTCGTGACCGGTGTCCTGCGCCGGTGGCCGGCGATCCGCGTCATGGCGCCGCTCAGGCCACGTGGGTCTGCAGCCACAGCTCGAGCAGGCCCAGCTGCCAGAGCTTGTTGCCGCGCAGCGGCGTGAGCTCACCGTTCGGGTCGCGGAGCAGTTCGCGCACGTACTCGGGGCGGAACAGCCCGCGGTCGCGGGCCGCGTCGCCGGCCAGCGCGTCGCGGACCAGGCCGAGGACCTTGCCCTCGAGGTGGGTGATCGAGGGCACCGGGAAGTAGCCCTTCGGCCGGTCGATGACCTCGGCCGGGATGATCCGCCGGCCGATCGCCTTGAGCACGCCCTTGCCGCCGTCGGCCAGCTTCAGCTCCGGTGGGCACATCGCAGCGAGCTCCACCAGGTCGTGGTCCAGGAAGGGCACGCGGGCCTCCAGGCCCCAGGCCATGGACATGTTGTCCACGCGCTTGACCGGGTCGTCGACCAGCATGATCTCGCTGTCCAGGCGCAGCGCGGCGTCGACGGCGGTCTCCGCGCCGGCGGCCGCCATGTGCGCGCGGACGAACGACAGGCTCGGGTCCTCTGCCAGGGCGTACCGGTCGGAGACGAGGCCGCGCATCTGCCCGTGGTCGCGGTCGAAGAACGCCTTCGCGTAGGTCTGCACCGCCTCCTCGCGGCCGACCCCGGCCAGCGGCGGGTACCAGTGGTAGCCGGCGAACACCTCGTCGGCGCCCTGCCCGGACTGCACGACCTTGATCGTCTCGGACACCCGCTCGCTGAGCAGGTCGAAGGCGACGACATCGTGGCTGACCATCGGCTCGGCCATCGCGCCGATGGAGTGGCCCAGCGCGCCGGCGAGCTCGTCGGCCCCGACCCGGATGCGGTGGTGGTCGGTGCCGAAGTGCTCGGCGATGACGTCGGAGTAGGCGAACTCGTCGCCCTCGTGGCCACCGACGGACTCGAAGCCGATGGAGAACGTGGACACCGCCGTCTGTCCTTCGGCGGCGAGCAGGCCGACGATCAGGCTGGAGTCCAGGCCGCCGGAGAGCAGCACGCCCACGGGGATGTCGGAGACCAGCCGTCGGCGGACGGCGACCCGCAGCGCCTCCTCGATCGCGTCCTCCCAGTCGCGCGCCGTCCAGTTCGCGTGCTCGGCGCGGCGCTCGTAGGTGGCGTTCCAGTAGCGGTGCTCACGGCTGGTGCCGTCGGCCTCGATGACCCGCAGCGTGGCCGGCGGGAGCTTGCGGACGCCGTTGAGGATCGTGCGCGGCGCCGGCACGACCGCGTGCCAGGACAGGTAGTGGTGCAGGGCGACCGGGTCGATCGAGGTGTCGACGTCCCCCGCCTTCAGCAGGGCCGGCAGCGTCGAGGCGAACCGCAGCCGCTTGCCCGGCGTCTCGGCCAGGTAGAGCGGCTTGATGCCCAGCCGGTCGCGGGCCAGCACGACCCGGCCGGTGTCCCGTTCGGCGATCGCGAAGGCGAACATGCCGTGCAGGTGCGAGACGACGTCGGTGCCCCAGTGGTGGTAGCCCTTGAGGATCACCTCGGTGTCGCTGTGCGAGAAGAACCGGTAGCCGTGGCCCTCGAGCTCGGCCCGCAGCTCCTGGTAGTCGTAGATGCAGCCGTTGAAGACGGCGGTCAACCCGAGCTCGTTGTCGACCATCGGCTGGGAGCCGCAGGTCGAGAGGTCGATGACCGCGAGCCGCCGGTGGCCGAACGCCACGCGGCCGTTGCTCCAGGCCCCCTGGCCGTCCGGGCCGCGGGGGACCAGCGCCTCCACCATGCGGGCGACGGCCGTCGTGTCCGCCGTCGAACCGTCGAACGTGATCTCGCCGCAGAGGCCGCACATGCCCGACGATCTAACCCGCTGGGCCGGGTTCACGCCCTCCGGGGAGCAAGATCACACGCGATCGTCATGCTGTTCCACGTGGAACCGCCGCAGGGCAGAAATGGCCATTTCTGCCCTGGGGCCGGTCAGCTCCCGGTCAGGCGTCCGACTACCGCGCCTCGCAGCTCGCGCTGGCGTGGCTGATGAGTCCAGAGCGGCCGGGCCGGGAGGCCCACCGTGGTGCCGCCGGGAACCGCTACCCGGACATGTCCTCGGTCCACCGCTGACCCCGTACCGGCGCCCGGACGCGGCGCGGGAGGATGTCGGTGTGCTCCCCGCCGTCCGCCCCGCGCCGCTGCGGTGACGCCGTTCCTCGTCGTCGCCACGACCGTGGCGGCGGCGCTGCTGGCCGTGGCGGGGCTGGCCTCGACGTTCGCCCGGCGGCAGATCGGGCTCGTGCACCTGGGTCTGGCCGCCGTCGTCGAGGTCCTGCTGGTGGTGCAGGCGGTGCTCGCGCTGGCCGCCATGGACGGAGACACCCCCGCCGACACACCGACGTTCCTCGGCTACCTCTCCGGCGTGGTGCTCATCCCGGTCGCCGGGGTGCTGTGGGCGCGTACCGAGGTGACCCGCTGGGCCGGCACGGTGCTGGCCGTCGCGGGGGCGTCGGTGGGCGTCATGGTGTGGCGGCTGCTCGAGCTCTGGGAGGCAACGGGTGTCTGACGACCGCGCGCTGGGCGCGCCCGCCGAGGCGGGCTCCGGGTCCGGCGTCTCTCGCGTGCTGGTGGCGCTCTACGCCGTCTTCGCGCTCGCCGCGGGCTCGCGAGCCGCCGTCCAGGTGGCGACCCGCTTCGACGAGGCCCCCGTGGCCTACCTGCTCTCCGCGCTGGCCGCTGTGGTCTACCTGGTCGCGACCGTCGCGCTCGCCCGCGGGCCGGCCGGCCGACGGGTGGCCCTGGTCGCGATCAGCGTCGAGCTGGTGGGCGTCCTCGTCGTCGGCACACTGTCGCTGGTCGACCCGGCAGCGTTCCCGGACGAGACGGTGTGGTCGGGCTACGGCCGCGGCTACCTCTTCATCCCGCTGGTGCTCCCGATGCTCGGCCTCGCCGTGCTGCTCCGCCGGGGGACGACGGGCACCGCGGTGCGCTGAGCTCAGAAGTCCCCGCCCCCGAAGTCACCGCCCCCGAAGTCACCGCCGGCCTCCCCGCCGCCGAAGAGGCCGCCGTCACCCAGGCCTGTGTCGAAGAGGGCGTCCGCGACCGCGGTGCCGATGACGAGGCCACCGATCGTGCCGAGCAGGCTGCCGCCGATCGTGCTGCCCATGCCCGGCCCGCCGTAGCCGCCGCCGGTGCCACCGCCGTCGCCCGGGCGGCCGCTGTACCCGGGCTGCGCCCCGTAGCCGGGCCCGTAGCCGCCCAGGGCACGCTCCAGCGTGCCCGGCTCGCGCATCTCCACCCGGGTGGCCAGCCGGGCGAGGGTCGCGGCGTCATCGGTGCGCGGGCGCTCGGCGGCCGGCACGGCGGCGGCGAGCTGGGCGAGCACCTGCTGCCGCTGGTCGGTGGTGAGCTGGGCGAAGGCCTCGGCGTGCGCCCGCTCGATCTGCTCGGGCGGCGCGGTGCGCAGCAGGTAGCGGTAGCGGGCCACCGCCTGCTCGTCGGGCAGCGGCTGCCCCGCCCGCCGGGGCTCCTGCTGCGGGCGGCGGCCGAAGAACCGGTCGAGCAGTCCCACGGCTCAGCCCTGCGGCCGGTGCAGCAGCCCGTAGGTGCCGCGGTGGAACAGCAGCGGACGGCGGTCCGGCGCCGCACCCAGGTCGAGCACGCGGGCCACCACGATGGTGTGGTCGCCGCCGTCGTACTCGGCCCACAGCTCGCCGTCGATCCAGGCGACGACGTCGTCGAGCACCGGCGAGCCGTGCGGGCTCGGCGTCCACGGCACCCCGGCGAACTTGTCCGTGCCGGAGCGGGCGAAGTTCTGCGAGACGTCGTCCTGGCCCTCGGCCAGCACGTTGATGCAGAACCGGCCGAGGGCGCGCAGCTGCGCCCAGGTCCGCGACGAGCGAGCCGGGCCGAACGCGACCAGCGGCGGGTCCAGCGACAGCGAGCTGAACGACTGACAGGTGAAGCCGATCGGGCCCGCGTCGGTGTCGGCGGTCAGCACCGTGACGCCGGAGGCGAAGTGACCCAGGACGTCGCGCAGGATCCGGGGGTCGACGATGCGCTGCGGCTCCTCGGACAGCGCGTCGCTCACCGCGCGTCCTGGGGGCGCGGCACGGAACGCCCGCCGGCGCGGTGGAGGGAGCTGGGCAGCTCGTGCCCGACCACCCGCTCCGTCACGGCCGCGGCGACCAACAGCGCGTCGAGGTCCAGGCCGGTGCGCACGCCGGACTCCTCCAGCATGTAGACAAGCTCCTCGGTGGCGACGTTGCCGCTGGCGCCCGGGGCGAAGGGACAGCCGCCGAGGCCGCCGATCGAGGCGTCGAGCTGGGTCACCCCGGCCTGGACGGCGACCAGCGCGTTCGCCTGACCGGTCCCGCGGGTGTCGTGGAAGTGCACGCCGAGCGGCACGCCGGGGCAGGCGCGGCGGACGGCGTCGAGCATCTGCACCACGCGCAGCGGCGTCGTCGTCCCGATCGTGTCGCCGAGGCACAGCTGGTCGGCGCCGGCGGTGACGGCGGCACGCGCGACGTCGACCGTGCGGGCGATCGACGTGCGCCCGTCGAAGGGGCAGTCCCACGCGGTGGCGATGATGACCTCCAGCGACCCCCCGGCGCCGTGAGCCAGGTCGGCGATCTCGCCGATGGCGCCGACTGCCTCGGCGGTCGAGCGGCCCGCGTTGGCGCGGCTGTGCCCGTCGGCGGCGGAGACCACGTACTCGAGGTCGGGCACCCCCGCGTCGACCGACCGGACGGCGCCACGCGGGTTGGCCACCAGGGCCGACCAGTGCACCTCCGGCCAGCGGGACAGCTCGGCCGCGAGCCGGTCGGCATCGGCGAGCGCCGGCACCGCCGTGGGCGAGACGAACGACGTCGCCTCGATCCGGCGCACGCCCGAGGCGACCAGCGCCTCCAGCATCTCCAGCTTGGCCTCGAGCGGGAGGGGTGCCTCGAGCTGCAGGCCGTCGCGCATGCCCACCTCGCGGACGTCGACCTCCGCGGGCAGGACCAGGTCGAACTCGTGCACGGGTGCCTCCTGACGTAACCCTGCGTGCATCTTCCACCCGTCCGGGGTCCCCCGATGAGGCGACCCGGAACGGTTCCGTGACGCCTGCCGTCACTTTCGTCGGTGCCGTCACGCAAGATGGGGCGACATGACGGAGGTGGGCACGTGAGCGACCTGGTGGGCCAGCTCCCTCCTGCCGATCGGGCGACCGTGTTCGTCCACGCCCCCGTGGGCGTCGCCCTGGCCACCCCCGAGGGGGTGCTGCTCGACGTGAACCGGGCGCTGTCCGGACTGCTGGGCACCTCCGTCGACGAGTTGCGTGGTCGTTCGCTGTTCGACGTCACCCACGTCGCCGACCGGACCGAAGCGCGCGAGGCCTGTGAGGGGCTGCGCAAGCAGCCCGAGCTGCCCGTGCGGCACGAGTGCCGCCTCGTGCGCGCCGATGGCAGCCCGGTGCCGGTGCAGATCGCCACCTCGTGGGTCCGGCCGCAGGCACCGGGCGGCGAGCCGCACCTCGTCATGATCATCGAGGACATCACCGAGCGCAAGGCGCTCGAGGCGCAGCTGGTGCACCGCTCGCTGCACGACCCGCTCACCGGGTTGCCCAACCGGCTGCTGTTCCAGGACCGGCTGTGGCACGCCCTGGAACGCGGTCAGCGCGAGCGCACGCCCACCTGCGTGCTGATCATGGACCTCGACGGCTTCAAGGCGGTCAACGACGAGCTCGGCCATCCGATGGGCGACCTCGTGCTGGTCGCCTTCGCCGACCGGATGCGCTCGGTGCTGCGGGCCAGCGACACCGCGGCCCGCCTCGGCGGGGACGAGTTCAGCATCGTCTGCGAGAACACCGACCGTCCCGACGCCGAGGTGCTGGCCGCCCGGCTGCGCGCCGCGGTGACCGCGCCGCTGGAGCTCAGCGGCCAGGAGGTGTCGATCGGCATCAGCATCGGGATCGGCTCCGCGCCGGGCGGCGAGGAGCCCGGCGACGTCCACGAGCGGGTGATCCGGTCCGCGGACGACGCGATGTACGCGGACAAGGCCGCCCGGCGCCGCCGCGGGCGGCCGCGCGCCCGCTGAGCCGCCCGGTCAGGGGCCGGAGGAGACCCAGCCGACGGTGTGCCGCGCCCGGGCGAGGACCGCGGTGACCACCGGCAGCGCGAAGCCCAGCGCCACGAAGCCCACGATGAAGGCGGCGTCGTCGCCGTAGAGCGTGGCCGAGCCCAGCACGCCGATGAGCGCCAGCGAGACCGTCGCGGCCAGTGCGGAGTAGAAGAGCAGGTCCGCTGACTTCCGGGCCAGCAGCCGCACGCCGCCGGCGATCAGCCCGGGGGCGCAGAGCAGGCCGGTGACGACCGTGAGCAGGTACACGGCCTCGTCGTCGCCGGACGACAGTCCGATGAGGAAACCGATGGTCATCAGTACCGTCAGCCCGCCGGTCACGAACCCGAGGACGGCGGCGGCCGTGGCGACGCTCGGGCGGCCCGGCCCGGCCGGCCAGGCCGGCACGCGACCGGGCCAGTAGCCGTAGGGCTGGCCGTACCCGGGCGGCGGGTAGCCCTGCTGCGGGTAGCCCTGCTGCGGATACCCCTGCTGTGGATAGCCGGGGGGCGGGCCGTAGCCGTAGGGCTGGCCGTACCCGGGCTGCGGATACCCCTGCTGGCCGTACCCCTGCTGGGGGTACCCCGGCTGGCCGGAGCCCGGCGGCGGTCCGTAGGACGGCGGGCCCGGATAGCTCTCGGTCGCGCCGTCGTGCTCCGACCCGTGTTCGCTCACCCGGCCAGTCTGCCGGGTGCCGGTCAGCGAGCCGCGGTGGCCGGCGCGCGCGTCGCCGTCCCACTCCGTGCGTCGGCCAGCCCGGCGCCCTCGACGTCGAGGTCCGGCAGGACGCGGTCCAGCCAGCCGGGCAGCCACCACGCGGAGCGGCCCAGCAGCGCCAGCACGGCCGGGACCAGCGTCCTGCGGACGAGGAAGCCGTCCACCAGCACGCCGACCGCGAGGCCGAAGGCGATCGCCTTGACCGTGACATCGTCGATGGTCACGAAGCGGGCGAACACCGAGAACATGATCA
>JBBSKB010000120.1:0-8568 GCA_038256725.1 Mycobacteriales bacterium
CCTTCTCGGGGGTGCCGGCGCTGCCGATGACGGCGGCGGCGCCGTTCAGCCGGGCGAGCTGCCCGACGATGCTGCCGACGGCGCCCGCGGCGCCGGAGACGAAGACGACGTCGCCGGCCGTGAACTCGGCGAGGCGGAACAGGCCGGCCCACGCGGTGAGCCCGGGCATGCCGAGGACGCCGAGGTGGTAGCTGGGCGGGATGCCGGGGAGCTCGGGGAGGACCTGGACCATCCCGGCGTCGAGGACAGCGACGTCCCGCCAGCCGGCGTTGGTGGACACCAGCGCGCCGACGGGGACGTCGGCGGAGGAGCTCTCGACGACGCGGCCGATGGCGCCGCCCTGCATCGTCTCGTCGACCTCCCACGCGGCCGCGTAGGACTTCCCGGCGTTCATCCGGCCCCGCATGTAGGGGTCGACGGACATGGCCAGCATCCGGACGACGACCTGGCCCTCGGTCGGATCGGGGTGCTCGAGCTCGACCAGGCGGAAGTCCTCGGGCTTCGGCTCGCCGTGCGGACGAGCCGCCAGCTGCCACTCTCGTGTGGTTAGGGACACATCGACGATCATGCCCGTGGCCCGATCCGGAACCCCGGCGGGGTGGGCGGCCGTGCCCGCTCCTGCTCATGGGACGGGCCTGGCAAGGTGAGGCCATGGAGACCCTGCGCACGCCGGACGAGCGGTTCGCCGACCTTCCTGACTTCCCCTACGAGCCCCGCTACCTCGAGGTCGACGACGGGGACGGCGGGCGGCTCCGGGTGGCCTACGTCGACGAGGGTCCGCGCGACGGCGAGACGGTCCTGCTGATGCACGGCGAGCCGTCCTGGTCGTTCCTGTACCGGCACCTGATCCCGGTGCTCGTCGACGCGGGGCTGCGGGTCGTCGCCCCCGACCTCGTCGGGTTCGGGCGCTCGGACAAGCCGACCGACCGGGACGACTACAGCTACGCCCGGCACGTCGGCTGGATGCGGCAGGCACTCCTGGACGAACTCGGCCTGCGCGACATCACCCTGGTCTGCCAGGACTGGGGCGGGCTGATCGGGCTGCGCCTGGTCGCTGAGCACCCCGACCGGTTCGCCCGGGTCGTCGCGGCCAACACGGGCCTGCCCACCGGGGACCAGCCGATGACCGAGGCGTTCCTGGCCTGGCAGCGCTTCTCCCAGGAGTCGCCGGACTTCCAGATCGGACGGCTCGTCGGGAACGGCACCGCGCAGGGGGCCACCCCCGAGGTCGTCTCCGCCTACGACGCCCCGTTCCCCGACGACCGCTACACCGCCGGCGCGCGGGTGTTCCCCGCTCTCGTGCCCTCCGGTCCCGACGACCCGGCCGCGGCGGACAACCGTGCCGCGTGGGGGGTGCTCGCCCGCTGGGAGAAGCCGTTCCTGACCGCGTTCTCCGACGGCGACGCGATCACCCGCGGCGGGGAGCGGGTGTTCCAGAAGCTGGTGCCCGGCGCCCAGGGGATGCCGCACACGACGCTGGCCGGGGGCGGCCACTTCCTGCAGGAGGACGTCGGCCCCGAGCTGGCCCGCGTCGTCGCGGACCTGATCGCCGCCACCCCGCTCCCCGCGGGGCAGTAATGGCCATTTCTGCCCTCGACCTCTTCGACCAGCTCCGGCGGGCGCCCGCCGTCGAGGCGCCGGAGCTGGTCGCGGTCGACGCCACCGACCGGCTGCTGCTCGACGAGGGCGCGGCCGCGCTGGCGCTCTGCGGCCCCGGGGAGATCGCCGTCGTCGACGACTCCTACGGCGCGCTGACCCTCGGCGCCGTCGCGCTGCACGACGCCCGGGACGTCCGGGTCGCGCAGGACCTGCTGGTGGGGGAGCGGGCGCTGGCCCGCAACGCCGAGCGCACCGGCCTGAGCGGTACGTACCGCTCGCTGCCCCTCGAGGAGGTGGCGGTGGGCGCCCGCGTCGTCCTCGTGCAGGCCCCGAAGGCGCTGGACGCGCTGCGCGAGATCGCCGAGCGGATCGCCGACGTCGCCGCCCCCGACGTGACCGTGCTCGTCGGCGGCCGGGTCAAGCACATGACCCACGCCATGAACGACGTCCTCGGCGCCTCGTTCACCGACGTCTCCGCCACCCTGGCCCGGCAGAAGTCCCGCGTGCTGGTCGCCCGCGGGCCGCGTCCCGGGACGGCGTCCTTCCCCCGCAGGCAGGAGCACGCCGACCTCGGGCTCACCGTCTGCGCCCACGGCGCCGCGTTCGCCGGCACGAAGGTCGACATCGGTACCCGGGCGCTGGTCGGCCGGCTCGGTGCCATGGCCCCGGACGCCGCGGTCGCCCTCGACCTCGGCAGCGGCACCGGAGTTCTCGCCGCGGCCCTGGCGTCGGCGCGACCGGGGCTGCAGGTGCTCGCCGCCGACCAGTCGGCGTCCGCGGTCGCCTCCACCTCCGCGACGGCGGCGGCGAACGGCCTCGAGGGACGCGTGCAGGTGATCCGGGACGACGCCGCGGAGACCGTGCCGGCGGGGAGCGTGGACCTGGTGGTCTGCAACCCGCCGTTCCACGTGGGCGCCGCAGTGGTGACCACCGCCGCCGACCGGCTCTTCGCCGCCGCGGCACGGGTGCTGCGGCCCGGGGGCGAGCTGTGGACGGTCTACAACAGCGCGCTGCGCTACAAGCCGACGCTGGCCCGGCTGGTCGGCCCGACGCGGGTGGCCGAGCAGACCCCCAAGTTCACCGTGACGGTCTCCACCCGGCGCTGATCCCGGCGCCGTCGGCAGACCTCTTGTCCGCGGCGACCGGCCGGGCCACGGTGTGCGGGCATGACGGACATCCCGACGCAGAGCGGCCCTTCCGCGCTGGGCGACCGGTTGCTCGCCGCGGTCATCGGCGCCTTCGAGACGGCGGCCGTGGACCTGGGGGATCGGCTCGGGTGGTACCGCGCCCTCGCCAGCACCCCGGCCACCGCCCCCCAGCTCGCCGACCGCACCGACACCCATCCGCGCTACGTCCGCGAGTGGCTCGAGCAGCAGGCCGTCGCCGGGTACCTGACGGTGGACGACGTCACCAGACCGCCGGACGAGCGTCGGTACACGCTCCCCGACGACCACCGCGCCGTCCTGGTCGACGACGACGACCCCGGTTACGCCGCGCCGTTGGCCCGGTTGGCCATGGCCTTCACCCGCAACGTGCCGCGCCTGGCCGAGGTCTACCGCGCCGGTGGCGGGCTGAGCTGGGCGGAGATGGGGCCCGAGGCGCGCGAGGGGCAGGCTGCGGCGAACCGGCCGTTCTTCGTCGGGCCGCTGGTCACCGACGTGCTCCCGGCCCTGCCCGAGGTGGACGCCGTGCTGCGCGCCGGCGGCCGGGTCGCCGACGTCGGGTGCGGCCTGGGCTGGTCCTCGATCGGGATGGCGGCCGGCTACCCGGCGGCGCGGGTCGACGGGTTCGACGTCGACGGCCCGTCGCTGGAGCAGGCCCACCGCAACGCGATCGCGGCCGGGGTCGCCGACCGCGTCAGCTTCTCCCTCGCCGACGTCGGCGAGCGCACCGGGGCCGGCGAGTACGACCTGGTGACGGCGTTCGAGTGCGTGCACGACCTGCCCGACCCGGTCGCGGTCCTGGCGGCGATGCGGGCGATGGTGCGGGCCGGCGGGACGGTCCTGGTGGTGGACGAGCGGGTGGCGGAGACCTTCACCGCGCCCGGCGACCAGGTCGAGCGGCTGATGTACGGCTACAGCCTCACCTGCTGCCTGCCCGACGCGATGTCCGTGCAGCCGTCGGCGGCGACCGGCACGGTCATGCGGCCGGCGACCCTCCGCGGGTACGCCCGGGCGGCCGGCTTCGCCGACGTCGACGTGCTGCCCGTCGAGCACGACTTCTTCCGGTTCTACCGGCTCGTGAGCCGCTGAGCGGGCGGACGGGAACCGGAACGGAAAGGTTCTCGACCGGCCGGACGTTGAGCTGTAGTCGCTCCAGCACGGACCGAAGAACCCCCCATCGGTGGGCGTCCACCGATCGACGGTGATGGAGATGCACGATGGCGCGTTCGCTGTGGTCCGACCGGCCGCTGGGCGTCAAACTCGCCGCCCTCGTGGCGGTGGGCGCGACCGCGCTCGGCGTCTTCGCCGTCGTCACCGTCGGCGCGCTGCAGGACACCGGTGAGCGCACCGACGAGGTACTGGCCGGCGCCGAGCTCACCGGGGACGTGCTGCTCGCCGACATGATGCACGACGCCGTCCGCGCGGATGTGCTCCAGGCGCTGCTCAGCGGGGGCACCGGAACGCTGTACGACGGCGCCGTGGCCGACCTGACCGAACACCAGAACACCTTCCGCGACGTCCTCGACGAGGCGCTGGCCGGCAGCCTCTCGCCGGACGTGGACACCGCCGTCGAGTCCGTCGTACCGGCTGTCGAGGACTACCTCGCGTCGGCCGCCTGGATCGTCGGGACCGCCGGGACGGACCCCGCCGCGGCCACTGCCGCATATCCCGCCTTCGCCGGGGCCTTCTCCGCCCTCGAGGACGAGCTCCCCACGATGGGCGACGCCGTCACCGCCTACGCGGAGGCCGCCGTCACGAGCAGCCGCGAGGAGCGCGCCACGGCGATCACGCTGGCGATCGCCGTGGCCGTCGCCGGCGTGCTGGTGCTCGCGCTGCTGGGCTGGATCGTGACCCGGTCGGTCGTCCGCCCGCTGAACGCCGTCCGCGCGGTGCTCGCCGCACTCGCCGATGGCGACCTGCGCGCCTCCTCCGGCGTCACCAGCCGGGACGAGGTGGGGCAGATGGCGGCCTCGCTCGAGGCGTCCATGGCCGACGTCCGGGAGGTCATGACGGCCATCGGCGACAGCTCCACCACCCTGGCCTCGGCCACCGAGCAGCTCTCCGCGAGCGCCCGGGACATGGCCCGCCTCGCCGCCGAGTCCTCGCAGCAGAGCAGCATCGTGGCGAGCGCGGCCGAGCAGGTGTCCACCAACGTGCAGACCGTGTCGGCCGGTTCGGAGCAGATGGGCTCCTCGATCCGCGAGATCGCGCAGAACGCCAGCGAGGTGTCCCGGGTCGCCGGTCAGGCGGTGACGGCGGCCGACGAGACCACGGCGACCGTCGCCAAGCTGGGGGCGTCTTCGCTGGAGATCGCCGGGGTCGTCAAGGTCATCACCAGCATCGCCGAGCAGACCAACCTCCTGGCGCTCAACGCCACCATCGAGGCAGCCCGGGCCGGGGAGGCGGGCAAGGGCTTCGCCGTGGTCGCCAACGAGGTCAAGGAGCTCGCGCAGGAGACGGCCAAGGCCACCCAGGACATCACCGCGCGCGTCGAGGCCATCCAGGCCGACACGGAGGGCGCCGTCCGGGCGATCGGTGAGATCTCCTCGATCATCGGCCTGATCAACGACTCGCAGGGCACCATCGCCGCCGCGGTCGAGGAGCAGACCGCCACGACGACGGAGATGAACCGCAACGTCGCGGAGGCGGCGGCCTCGGCGGGGGAGATCGCGGCCAACATCGACGCGGTCGCGACCGCCACGACGTCGACGACCCGGGCGATGAGCGATGCTCAGGCAGCGATCGACGAGGTCGCGCGCATGGCGACCTCGTTGCACAGCGCCGTCGGGCGCTTCCGGTACTGACGCGCGGCAGCCGTCGCGACCACGACTCCGCACGTGGCGGGCCCGGACCTGGGCCACGACCTGCTCCACCGCCTGCCGGCCGTAGCCGTGGCCCTGGAACCGCGCGTCGATCATGAGCCGCCAGAGCATGTGGCCCCGTGGACGTGGGCCTCCGCCAGTGACACGGCGTTGGCCGTGACGAAGAACTCCTGCGCCGGCGCGACCCGGAGGTCGCACAGGGCTCGGACGAACAGGTTCTTCACGTCGAGCGCGTAGCCGAGCGCTCCGGCGAGGAAGAGCCGCCACGGGCGATGGACAGGATGAGGTCGGGCTCGTAGCCGTCGTCCGCAACGCGCTCGGCGAGCTCACGGTGGCAGGGATCGGGCCGTGGCGCCCCGGCCGAGAGATCGTGAGGCTCTCCGCCGCACCCCCCAGGTGCGCCTGCATCGGCCGCGCTCCTGGCTAGACTGCCCACGGCACCCGGCTCCGCGGTCCGGCCGCCCTGCGCCGGGCCACCTCTTCGGGTGCCCCGGGTCCGCTCGGTCGGCCGGCATGTCCGAGACTGGGTGGATGGTCGGGGAGCCCGACCCGGAACGGGACGAGGGCCGGTGGACCGAGCGGCGGGGGAGCACGCGGAGCATTCCGCGCTACCCGGCGCGCGCCCGGCCGAGTACGCCCTCCACTCCCGGCCGCACGCCGCGGCGGTGATCTCCTCGGACGACGAGCTGCTCGCCTCCTGCGTGCCCTTCCTCGAGGAGGGCCTGGCCTCCGGTGACACCACCGTGCTCGCCTGCCCGGCGGAGACCGCGGAGCTGATCGGCGCCGGCCTGGGGTTGTCGCCCGGCGCGGTCGAGAACCATCCCCGCATCGGCCTGCTGGACACCCGCGCGCCCGATGCGCTGACCGTCACCCGGCGGCTGATCGAGCGCGCCCGCGGTACCGGTTCCGGCTGGCTGCGGGTCGTGGGTGCGGTGCAGTTCGGGCCGCAGCCGCGCACCTGGCGCGAGGGATGCCGCTACGAGGCGGCCCGGAACGTGCTGCTGGCCGGTGAGCCGCTGACCGGTCTGTGCCTCTACGACTCCCGGCTCCTCCCGGACGAGGTCATCGACAGCGCGCGCGCCACGCACCCCGACCTCGTCGTCGGCGGGGCGCGCCGCGCCAATCCCGACTTCGACGACCCCACCGCGTACCTGCGCCGGCTGCCCGTCCCGCGCGAGCCGGTCGAGGACACCCCGCCGCTCCTCGTGGTCACCGAGGCGACCGCGCTGGCCGACCTGCGGCACCGGCTGGGCGACGTGATCACCGCGCACGTGGAGGACCCCGACCTGGCCGGCGACCTGCACCTGGGGGTGAGCGAGGTGGCCTCGAACGCCTTCCGGCACGGGGTGCCCCCGGTGTCCGCCCGCGTCTGGGCCGGCCCCGACCAGCTCATCTGCGAGATCAGCGACCGGGGCGTCGGGTTCTCCGATCCGCTCGCCGGGTTCCAGCCCGCGCACGGGCCGGACCTCGGCCGCGGAGGCATGGGGCTGTGGCTCGCCCGCAAGCTGTTCGACCACGTCGACCTGCTGCCCGGGCCCGACGGTCTCACCGTCCGGCTGGCCACCCGCCTGCGCTGACGGTCAGGCGGGGTTCGCCGCTCCGCTGCCGAGCAGGGACGCGGAGTCCTTGCCGGACCGCTTGGCCTCGTACATCGCGGTGTCGGCGCGGTGCAGCAGCCGGTCGGCGGTGTCGCCGGGAGCGCCCAGCGCGCCACCGATGCTGGCCGTGACCGACAGGGTCGTGCCGGCCAGCGCCATGGGCGCGCGCAGCGAGCCCACCAGGCGGTCGGCGACCTCCCGGAGCCGGTCGTCGTCGGCGTCGGGCAGCAGGACGGCGAACTCGTCGCCGCCCAGCCGCGCCACGACGTCCTCGGCGCGCACCGCGGCCGTGAGCCGGGCGGCGACGGTGACCAGGAAGTCGTCCCCGGCCGCGTGGCCGAGGGAGTCGTTCACGCCCTTGAACTCGTCGATGTCGACGAAGAGCACGGCGGGTGGCGCGGCGGGGTCGAGCGAGCCGGTCGCCGACTCCAGCTGCTCGGCGAACGAGGTTCGGTTGAGCAGGCCGGTCAGCGGATCGGTCTGCGCCTGGCGGCGCAGCTCGTCCTCGAAGAGCTTGCGGTCGGTGACCTCGCGGAGGTTGACCACCCAGCCGGTGATGCCCACGGCGTCGACGCGACCGCTGAGCCGCATCTCGACCCACCGGGTGCCGCCCGAGCTGTGCGCCAGGCGGATGTCGGTGTCGACGCCACCGACGTTGGGATCGTCGGCCTCCCCCGCGGCAGCCACTGCCGCCTGGAGGCGGGACAGGTCGCGGGGGTCGACCAGGTCGAAGGCGTTCCGGCCGACGAAGTAGGCCGGGGGACGGCCGAGCAGGGACTGCACGGCCGGGCTCATGTAGGTGATGGCCCCGGTGCCCGACTCGACGATGGCGACGACGTCGGCCGCGTTCTCCAGGAGCAGTTGGAGCCGGGCCTCGCTGTTCGCCAGGGCAGCTCGGGTGAGCTCCCGCTCCTGGGCCAGCGCGGAGAGCCGCCAGATGGCCAGGCCGGTCAGCACCGCGCTGCCGGCGCCGAGGAGATAACCCCTCCATCCGTGGTGGATGCCCAGGATGAACAGGAGCGCGGGGCTGACGAGCAGGGTGGCGCCGAGGCCGACCACCTGGCCCGGCGTGGACAGGTCATCCGCGTCCGGGCGCTGACCGAGCCGGGCGGCGGAGGGGTGGCGGCCGGCCAGGACGATCGCCGCGACGGCGAACATCGTCACGTCGTCGAAGTACGTCATCTCGTCCGTGGCACCGACGGCCACCTGCAGCCCGAAACCCGCCACCGCGAGCACCCCTGCCGCGAGCAGCGCGCCGGCGCTGACAGAGCGGGGTGCCCCGACGGCCAGGGGCACGCAGACCAGCAGCACCACGGCGGTCAGCACGGGGAGGCCCGCCCCGTCGTCCCCGAGCGACGTCGTCCCTGCGAAGGCCAGCCCGGCCAG
>JBBSKB010000121.1:0-8530 GCA_038256725.1 Mycobacteriales bacterium
CGCCGACTTCCTGTTCGACGACGAGCGGGCCATGGTCCGCATCGACATGAGCGAGTACAGCGAGAAGCACTCGGTGGCGCGCCTGGTCGGGGCGCCGCCCGGGTACGTGGGCTACGACCAGGGCGGCCAGCTCACCGAGGCCGTGCGCCGCCGCCCGTACAGCGTCGTGCTGCTGGACGAGGTCGAGAAGGCGCACCCCGACGTCTTCGACATCCTGCTGCAGGTGCTCGACGACGGCAGGCTCACCGACGGCCAGGGCCGCACGGTCGACTTCCGCAACGTGATCCTGGTGCTCACCTCCAACCTCGGCTCCACCCACCTGGTCGATCCCACGCAGTCGCGCGAGTCCCAGCACCAGAACGTGATGGCCGCCGTCCGGGCCGCGTTCAAGCCGGAGTTCCTGAACCGGCTCGACGACGTCGTGGTGTTCGACCCGCTCAGCCGCGAGCAGCTCGCCGAGATCGTCCGGATCCAGGTCGCCCGGCTGTCCGCGCGGCTGGCCCAGCGCCGGCTGACGCTGCGCGTGTCCGAAGACGCACGCACCTGGCTCGCGTCCGAGGGCTACGACCCCGCGTACGGCGCCCGTCCGCTGCGCCGGCTCGTACAGACCGAGATCGGCGACCGGCTCGCCCGTGCCCTGCTGTCGAACGAGGTGCGCGACGGCGACACCGTCCAGGTCGAGCGGGGGGAGCACGGGCTGGCGCTGGCGTCCGGTGGGGCCGGCGTCGGCGAGTTCGACCGGACGGCCGCCGACGAGATCACGTGACCTGCGCCCACCGGGCCGCGAGCCCTGGTGCGCCGACGTCGATCGAGGCCACGTCCGCCGACGACGGCACCGTGCCTATCCGGACCTCGGGGCGCCTCGGTCCCCGACGGCCCGGTCGACCACGGCGGTGAGGGCTGCCACGACGATCTCGGGGCGTTCCATCGGGAGCATGTGGCCGGCGCCCGGCACCACCTCGAGCCGGGCTCCCGGCGCCGCGCTCACGATCAGCTCGCTGAGGGCGGCGGGGGTGAGGCGGTCCTGGTCGCCGACCAGGACGACCAGCCGCCGGGTGGCCATCAGCTCCACCGCCGCCTGCTCGTCGTGCGCCATCAGGGCCCCGTACCACCCGCCGACGGCGCGGGCCCGGATCCAGCCGTCGCGCCGGCCCGACGCCGCGACCAGCGCGGGGTCGGCCGTGGTCCCCCAGGCCCGGCTCCGGCGCGCGGCGGCCGGAAGCCGCGGGACCCGCACGGCGTGCGGCAGCCGTCCGAGCGCGCGCATCGCGACCGGCAGCGCGCGGGACCGCCCGGGGTGCAGGGCCACGGCTCCGCTGACCAGGACGAAGGTGTCCACCCGGGCGACGTCCTCAGGGTGCTCACCGGCCCAGGCCATCACTGCCATGGCCCCCATCGAGTGCCCGCCGAGGACGATCCCGCCGCCGGGGCGGGTGGCCGCCAGGACGGTGGCGATGTCGTCGCCGAGCCGTCCGAGGCTGGGGCCGATGCCGGCCCGGCCGCTGGTGGAGCGGCCGTGGTCGCGCTGGTCCCAGCGCACCACCGCAATCTGCGGGTGGTCGCTGAGCAGCCGGTCGACGACCTCGTCGAAGGAGTGGTGGGTCAGCGTCCAGCCGTGGGCGAGCACGACGGTGACGGGTGCGGTGCGCGGGTCGGCGCCATCCAGCACGAGGTTCAGTGCCGCGCCGTCGTCGGTGCGGACGGTCCTGCGCGTCCCCATCGGCCGTTCCCTCCCGCTCAGTCCAGCTGGACCAGGACGGGGGCGTGGTCGGAGGCGCCCTTGCCCTTGCGCTCCTGCCGGTCGATCGCGGCGTCGGTGACGCGCGCGGCGAGGGCGGGGGAGGCCAGGGCGAAGTCGATCCGCATCCCCTCGCGGCGGGGGAAGCGCAGCCGCTGGTAGTCCCAGTAGGTGTAGACGCCCGGCCCCGGGTGGAACGTTCTCACGACGTCGGCGAAGCCTGCGTCGACCACCGCGGCGAACCCGGCACGCTCCTGCGCGGAGGTGTGCGACCTGTCGGCGTAGAACTCCGGCGACCAGACGTCGTCGTCGGTGGGCGCCACGTTCCAGTCACCCATCAGGACCACCTGGGCCTGCGGGTCCTCGGTCAGCCAGCCGCGGCCGGCCTCGGCCAGGGCGTGCAGCCAGCCGATCTTGTACTCCATGTGCGGGTCACCGATCTGGCGCCCGTTCGGCACGTAGACCGACCAGACCCGCACGCCGCCGCAGGTGGCGCCGATCGCGCGGGCCTCGGCGGCGGGCTCGGGCTCGCCCCACGACGGCATGCCGGGGAACCCGACCCGGACGTCGTCCAGCCCGACCCGGCTCAGCACCGCTACGCCGTTCCACTGGTTCAGTCCGTGGTGCGCGACCTCGTAGCCGAGGTCGGTGAACCGCTCGGTCGGGAACTGCTCGTCGCGGCACTTGGTCTCCTGCAGCGCCACGACGTCGGGCGCCGAGCGCTCCAACCACGCCGCGACGCGGTCGACGCGCGAACGGATCGAGTTGACGTTGAAGGTGGCCAGCCGCACTCCCCGAACGTACCTCCTGCACCATCGAGCTCATGACGACACCATCGAGCTCATGACGACACCATCGAGCTCATGACGACGGCACTGGTCACGGGCGCCACCGCGGGCATCGGCTGGTCCTTCTGCCGCCGGCTCGCCGAGCAGGGGCACGACCTTGTCCTGGTGGCCCGGGACGAGACCCGGCTGGCCGAGCGCGCCGCCGAGCTGCGGACGGTCCACGGCGTCGAGGTCGAGGTCCTGGTGGCCGACCTGGCCGACCGCGAGCAGGTGCAGCGCGTCGCCGATCGGCTCTGCTCGCAGGACGCCCCGGTCGACCTGCTCGTCAACAACGCCGGCTTCGGCATCCGCACGCCGTTCACCCGCAGCGACGTGCGCGACGAGGTGCGGATGCTCGACGTGCTGGTCGGTGCGGTGCTGATGCTCTCGCACGCGGCGGCGAACACGATGCGTGAGCGCGGCCACGGCGCGATCGTCAACGTCTCGTCGGTGGCCGGCTTCGCCGCGATGGGCTCGTACTCCGCAGCCAAGTCCTGGGTCACGGTGTTCAGCGAGGCGCTGGCCCAGGAGCTGGCCGGCTCGGGCGTGCGGGTCCAGGCGCTGTGCCCCGGCTTCACCCGCACCGAGTTCCACCAGCGCGGCGGCATGGAGATGACCGGCGTGCCCGGCCTGGCCTGGCTGGACGCCGACGACCTCGTGGCCACCTCGTTGCGCGACCTGCGCCGCGGCGTCGTGGTCAGCGTCCCGTCGGCCCGCTACAAGGTGGCGGCCGCCGTGCTGCGGTACGCCCCGAAGGCGCTGGTGCGCCGCGGGTCCAGCGGCGTCGGGGCCCGCCGCCGGGGCTGAGGCCGATCGCCGAGTCGCCTCCCGCGGGGCACCCCTCAGGGCGATATCACGGTGGGGGATGGCGAGGACGACGCGGTCGCCTTGATATCCACCACCGTGATATCGCCTGGGACGCCAGTAGGGTGGGGATCCGTGACCCCCCCGTCCGCGACCGACGTCGCTGCCGACCGCGCCCGCCTGCTTCAGCTGATCCGTGAGCTCGCCGTCGTGCGCGGCACGGTCACCCTCTCCAGCGGCGCCACCGCCGAGTACTACGTCGACCTGCGCCGGATCACGCTGCACCACGAGGCCGCCCCGCTGGTCGGGCGCGTGCTGCTGGACCTGCTCGACCGCTCGGGTCTGGGGTTCGAGGCCGTCGGCGGGCTCACCCTCGGCGCTGACCCGGTCGCCACCGCCGTGCTGCACGCCGCCGCCGCCCAGGGCCGGGGGATCGACGCGTTCGTCGTCCGCACGGAGGGCAAGGCGCACGGCCTGCAGCGCCGGATCGAGGGTCCGGACGTCCCCGGCCGCCCCGTGGTCGCCGTCGAGGACACCTCGACCACCGGCGGTTCGGTGCTCACGGCGGTGGAGGCGCTGCGCGAGGTCGGGGCCGACGTCCGCGGCGTCGCCGTCGTCGTGGACCGCGGTACCGGTGCTCGGGAGGCCGTGGAGGCGGCCGGGCTGACCTACCACTACGTGTTCGGGCTGGCCGAGCTCGGCCTCGGCTGAGCGTCCCCCTCCGTCTCCTCGTCCTCCCTGCGGCGGGCCCGAGCGCGGCGGTCCGTGAGCCAGGCGAGGGTGGCCGCGACGAGCGAGCCGACGATCGCGATCGCGGCGACCGTGTACCCCAGGGCCTTGACCCAGGGGATCGAGTAGGCCAGATGGCCGAGGTAGACCAGGCCGGCGCCCCAGCAGAGCGCGCCGGCCACGTTCGCGGCCAGGAACCGGCGGTACGGCATCTGCGAGACGCCAGCCAGGATCGGCGTGAAGGTGCGGACCCACGGGATGAAGCGGGCGATCACGACCGCCCACTGGCCCCAGCGCTCGTAAAACGCCTCGGCCTCGCGCAGCCGGGCCGCCATCCGTTCGCCGCGGCGGCCGGCCCAGCCGTCGAGCCAGGGCCGGCCGAGGCGCCTGCCCGTCCAGTACCCGACGGTGTCGCCCGCGATCGCCGCCACCGTGACGCCGACGACCAGCACGGGCAGTGACAGCGACGTGCCCGGTGCTGCCGAGAGCAGGCCGGCGGTGAACAGGATGCTGTCGCCGGGCAGGAAGAAGCCGACCAGGATGCCGGTCTCGACGAAGACGAACGTGAACAGCACGACGTAGACCGTCGTGGCGCCCATCGCGTCGAGCTGGGGGTCGAGCAGCGAGCTCAGCCAGTCACTCACGGTGTACTGGGCTCACTGCCCGACCCCCCCTCGGTCGTGCGGGAGGCGCGGTCAGCGCCCGCCGCGGCGGGCCGCGGCGTGGGCGGCGAGGAACTCGCTCGAGGGCCTGAGCCACAGCAGCACGATGGCGCCGACCGCCACCAGCGCGGTCAGCACGTTGATCACCATCGTCAGCGCCGGGTTGGGCTGGGTCAGGCCGTACAGGAAGCTCAGCAGGTAGATGCCGCCGAGGACGCTCCCCACGATCCGGGCCCAGTTGTGGCCCTTCCTGACGAAGATCGCGTTCATGACCCACAGGCCGGCGCCGATGAGGCCGAACACGACCCCGACCACCAGGCCGATCTGGATCGTGGTCTGGATCATGCTCTCCGAGAGCTCGGCCCCCGAACCGGCGAGCGACTCCTGGACCGCGGCGCGCATCTGGTCCTGCAGCGTGAAGGCCAGGAGCGCGCCGATGACGCCGAGGGCAGCGCCCGCGTACATGAGGTAGACGGCGTTCTTGATCGTCGAGGGGGCGGAGGTGGGTGCCGAGGGCGCCGAACCGTAGCCCGGGGCCGCCCCGTAGCCGGGTGCGGAGCCGTACCCGGGGGCGGCTCCGTACCCCTGCTGCGCCGGCTGGCCCTGGCCGTAGGCCGGCGCCGCGCCGTACCCGGGCTGCTGACCTCCCCCGGGCTGACCGGAGGGTGTCCCGCCCCGGGACGTGGTGGCGTACGGGTCGTTGCTGGTCATGCCTTCTCTCCCCTGGTGGTGGTGGTGCTGCTGTCACGGTCGGTGGCGTCCGCGAGGCGGTCCGTGACCGCGGCGCGTTCGCTCTCCTCGTCGTAGCGCTCGTCGCGGCCCTGGTACCGGGCCCGCAGCACCTCGACCACGACGGGGACGAGGGAGAGCAGGACGATGCCGATCAGGATCGGCTCGATGTTGTCCCGGACGAAGGCGATCTTGCCGAGGAAGTACCCGAGCAGGGTCACGCACACGCCCCACAGGAACGCGCCGATCATGTTGTACGTGAGGAAGTGCCGGTACGGCATCCTGCCGATCCCGGCGGCGACCGGGATGTAGGTGCGCACGATGGGCACGAACCGGGCCAGCACGATCGCGCGGCCGCCGTACTTGTCGAAGAAGGCGTAGGTCTGGTCGACGTAGGACTGCTTGAAGATCCGCGAGTCCTCGCGCCGGAAGATCTTCGGCCCGGCGAACCGGCCGATCGCGTAGCCGGTCTGGTCGCCGAGCAGCGCCGCCGCGAACAGCACCAGGCAGACCAGCCAGAGCGGGCTCGAGATCACCCCGCTCCCGGTGAGGAGGCCGACCGTGAACAGCAGCGAGTCGCCGGGCAGGAACGGGAACAGCAGGCCGGTCTCGATGAACACGACCAGCGCCACGCCGGGCAGCGCCCAGGGCCCGAACATCTCGATCAGGTTCTCGGGCTGGAGCCAGCTCGGCCCGATCAGAGGCAGCAGCTGGGGGGCGGCGAGGGCGAGGTCCACCGGGCCAGAGTACGGGGCCCGCCTACGATCCCCGTGTGGACGCCTCGCAGCCGGACCCGGGTCCAGGGCGCGAGGTGGGGGTCGGGCCCTGGCCGGGGCCGTGGCCGGAGCCGCACCTGGTGGGGACCCGGTACGACCCGGACCTGCTGCGTGAGGGCGACCGGCGCAACGTTGTCGACCGCTACCGCTACTGGACGGTCCAGGCCGTCGTCGCGGACCTCGACACCGAGCGGGCCGGCGTGCACGTGGCGATCGAGAACTGGTCGCACGACCTCAACATCGGGTCGGTGGTGCGCACCGCCAACGCCGTCAACGCCGCCGGCGTGCACGTGGTGGGCAAGCGCCGGTGGAACCGCCGGGGCGCGATGGTCACCGACCGGTACCTGCACGTCCACCACCACCCCGACGCCGCCGTGCTCGCGGCCTGGGCGCGCGGGGAGGGGCTGCCCGTCGTCGGGCTGGACAACGTCCCGGGGGCGATACCGCTGGAGACCACCGAGCTGCCGGAGCGGGTGGTGGTGCTGTTCGGCCAGGAGGGTTCCGGGCTCACCGACGAGGCCGTGGCGGTGTGCGACCAGGTGCTGCACATCGCCCAGTACGGCTCGACCCGATCGCTCAACGCCGGTGCGGCAGCCGCGATCGTCCTGCACGCGTGGGTGCGGCGCTGGCGCTTCGGCCAGCGACCCGGCTGACCGCGCGGCACGATGGGCGCATGACGGACGGCGAGACGGGCGCGGCGGGGGACCAGCTGTGACCCGCTTGCTCGTGGTCGGTGCCGACGCCGCGGGGATGTCGGCCGCGCACCAGGCGATCCGGACCGCGCGCGCGGGTGGTCGGGATCTGGAGGTCGTCGCCCTCGAGGAGGGCGGGCACACCTCGTACAGCGCGTGCGGCATCCCCTACTGGGTCGCCGGGGACGTCGCCTCGGCCGACGACCTGGTGGCGCGGACCGCCGACGAGCACCGCGCGGCCGGGGTCGACCTGCGGATGCGGCACCGGGTCGAGCACCTCGACCTGGCAGCGGGCACCGCCACGGTGCGCGACCTGGACGGCGACCGGGACGTCGAGGTCGGGTTCGAGGAGGTGCTGCTCGCCACCGGCGCCGAGCCGATCCGTCCGGACTGGGCGGCCGTGGGCTCGGCGCCCGACGGCGTGCTGATGATGAAGACGCTCGACGACGGCGCGGCCCTGCGCGATCACCTGCGGCGGCGGGAGCCGTCGACCGCCCTGGTCGTCGGGGGCGGGTACGTCGGCGTGGAGGCGGCCGAGTCGCTGGCCCGGCTCGGCCTGCGCACCCGGCTGGTGACCCGCGGCGACCAGCTGATGAGCGCCGGCCTGGTCC
Organism: Mycobacteriales bacterium; assembly: GCA_038256725.1. Classification (GTDB taxonomy): domain Bacteria; phylum Actinomycetota; class Actinomycetes; order Mycobacteriales; family Geodermatophilaceae; genus Blastococcus. The sequence goes on from JBBSKB010000121.1 coordinate 7,569, forward strand.
CGGCCCTCGCGGCGCTCGCGCAGGAGGGGCTGGAGGCGGCCGGGGTCGAGGTGGTCCTCGGCCACGAGGTCGCCGCCGTCGGGACGGGCGCGCGCGGCGTCGAGACCGCGCAGGTCGGCGGCCAGGACGTCTCCGCGCAGGTCGTGGTCGTCGGCATCGGGGTGAGCCCGCGCACCGGGCTGGCGGCGCGGGCGGGCGTCCAGCTCGGCGGCGACGACGTCCGCAGGGCCCTGGTCCCCGACGACCGCCAGCAGGTCGCGGACGGCGTCTGGGCCGCCGGGGACTGCGCGGCCGTCCGCGACGTCGTCACCGGCACCCGGCTGTTCGTCCCGCTCGGGACGCACGCGAACCGGGCCGGACGGGTGGCCGGCACCAACCTCGGTGGCGGGCAGGCGCGGTTCCCCGGCGTGGTCGGCACGGCGATCACCCGGGCCGGCGAGGTCGAGGTCTCCCGGACGGGGTTGATGCCGCACGAGGCCGAGGCGGCGGGACTGCGCACCCGGGAGGTCCTGCTGGAGTCGACCACGGCGTCGGGCTACATGCCGGAGTCCGGTCCGATGACGGTCTGGGCGCTGGGCGAGGTCGGCACCGGACGGTTGCTCGGCGTGCAGGTCGTCGGCGGACGCGGAGCGGGCAAGCGGATCGACGTGGCGGCCACCGCGATCACCGTGGGCCTGACCGCGGCCCAGGTCGCGATGCTCGACCTGGCGTACGCGCCGCCGTTCTCCCCGGTGTGGGACCCGGTCCAGATCGCCTGCCGCAAGCTCGCCGAGCTGCTCTGAGCCGGCCCCGCCCGCTGGGCCTCCCGTTCACCGTCTGACAACCTACGAGGCCACCGGGCGCGTCTGCACGGCAACCCCCGGCCGACGCCCGACCGGGGCGGGAGGGGGAGGTGGGATGGACCGAGGGGGCCTGGCCCTGGCCCGCCTGCGCGACGACCTGCCCCTGTCGCTCGCGTGCAC
>JBBSKB010000122.1:0-8502 GCA_038256725.1 Mycobacteriales bacterium
CGAGCCGTCGAGCCGCTCGGCGAACATGACGGTCTCGACCGAGTCGGCGATGACCTCGCGGGAGACCAGCGAGGCGCGCATGCCCTCGTGGCCCATGGAGATGCCGTCGGAGACCGAGATGGTGCCGAACTCCATCGGGAAGCCGCCGGCGGCGCGGACGCCGTCCTTGGCCCGCTTGGCCAGCCGGTCCAGCGACAGGTTGCAGGGGGTGATCTCGTTCCAGGACGAGGCGACGCCGATCTGCGGCTTCACCATGTCCTCGTCGCCCATGCCGACGGCGCGCAGCATGGCGCGCGCCGGGGCCTTGGCGTCCCCGTCGGTCACCTCGTAGCTGCGCGGCTTCATCGGGTTGCGCGTCGCGCTGGCGGAGTCGTTGCCTGGGATGAGGTCCTCGCCGATCGTCACGGGGAGCGATGCTAGGCCGGTGCGCCGACATGTCGGAGACTGCGTCGGTGCTAGTACCGGCACCACCACCGATCGGGAGCCTGCCGTGACCGTCTCCGCCCGCCGCGAACTGGCCGAGTTCCTCGGCTCGCGCCGTCGTCAGCTGGCCCCGGGCGCGGTCGGCCTGCCGGCCGGCGCGAACCGCCGGACGCCCGGGCTGCGACGGGAGGAGGTCGCGCTGCTCGCCGGGGTCAGCCACACCTGGTACACGTGGCTGGAGCAGGGGCGGGAGATCCGGCCCTCGGTGCAGGTGATGGACGCCCTGGCCCGCACCCTGCAGCTCACCGCGGCCGAGCGCGAGTACGTGCTGCGGCTGTCCGGCAACGAGCCGGCCCCCACGGTCGAGGCGCTGGAGACCATGCCCGCCCACCTGCAGCGGCTGATGGACGCCCTGGGCCCCTCCCCCGCGTACGCGATCACCTCGACCTGGTCGATCGTCGGCTGGAACGAGGCCTACGAGCGCCTCTACCCCGGGGTGGCCGACCTGCTGCCCGCTGACCGGAACCTGCTGTGGGTGGTGTTCACCGACCCCGCCGTCCGCCGGCTCCTGGGCGACTGGAGGACCGACAGCCGCCGGTTCCTCACCCAGTTCCGGGCGGAGATCGGCCCGCGGCTGGCCGATCCCCAGGTGGTCGACCTCGTGACACGGCTGCAGGCGGCCAGCCCGGCGTTCCGCGAGGGGTGGGCGAGCCACGACGTCGACCGGTTCACCTCCACCGAGCGCCGGTTCGAGCACCCGACCGTCGGCTCCCTGGCGCTGGAGCACCACCAGCTGACCCCGGCCGACGCCCCCGGCCTGCAGCTGGTCGTCTACACCGCCGCCGAGGCCGGCAGCGCGGCCAGGCTGGCGCAGCTGGCCGGCTGAGCCGTCTGGGAGGATCGGCGGTCGTGGACACCCCGGCCCGCTTCCGCATGAACCGCACCTCGCTGGTGGCCGTGTTCGCCTTCGCGATCTGCCTGACCACGCTGACGGCGGCCTCGCCCTGGTTCCTGCTGCTGCTGTTCGTCCCCGCCGTGGTGGCCGCCTGGGTGGTGCGCACCGGCTTCGACATCGACGACGGTGCGATCACCGTGCGCTCGCTGGCGGGCCGCCGCCGGGTGCCGTGGACCGAGCTGGCCGGCCTGCGGGTCGGCGAGCGGGCCGACCTCTGGCTGGTGACCACCGGCGGCACCGAGGTGCGGTTGCCGGCGGTGCGGGCCCGCGACCTGCCCGCGATCGGGCAGGCCTCCGGCGGCCGGATCCCGGTGCCCGCGCCGCCGGTCGATCAGTAGCGCTCGACCACGTTCACCAGCGGCCGGCCGGCGAGTATCCGCTGCAGCTGGTCGGCCACCGCCGCCGCGGCCCGCTCGTTCGTGCCGGGGACGTCCCCGCCCACGTGCGGGGTGATCAGCAGGTTCGGCGCCGTCCAGAGCGGGTGCCCCTCGGGCAGGGGCTCGGGCTCGGTCACGTCGACGGCAGCGCGCAGCCGGCCCGCGGTGAGCTCGGCCAGCAGCGCGTCGGTGTCGACGACGACGCCGCGGGCGGCGTTGACCAGCAGGGCGTCGTCCTTCATCGCGGCGAGGAAGGCAGCGTCGACCAGGCCCATCGTCTCGTCGGTCACCGGCACGATCACGACGACGACGTCGGCCTGCGGCAGCAGCCGGGGCAGCTCGCTGGTGGCGTGCACGCCGTCGCGGGCACTGCGGGCGACGAAGGTCAGCTCGACGTCGAAGCCGGCCATCATCGCGCCGATCGTGCGGCCGATGTCGCCCGCGCCGACGACGAGCACCTTCGCGCCGACGAGCGTGGAATGGGTGCGCGGCGTCCAGCGGCCGGCGTCCTGCTCGCGGACGAAGAACGGGATCCCGCGCTGGGCGGCGAGCGTGGCGGTCACCGCCCACTCGGCGGTCGACGGAGTGTGCGCGCCGCGGGCGTTGCACAGCGCGACCCCGTCGGGCAGCCTGCCGGCGAACCGCTCGGCGCCGGCGCTGAGCAGCTGGACGACGCGCAGGTCGGGCAGCGCGGCGAAGAACTCCCCGTCGGGCAGATCCACCCCGCCGGAGCGCGGAACCCAGACCTTGCACCTGACGGCGTCGCCGGTGGGCGGCCCGTCGAGCGCCGACCAGCGGTGCGCGCGGACCCGCGGTGAGACTGCCTCGACCGCAGCAGCCAGGGCACGGGATGGGACCAGGACGTCGAGCACCTCGTCGGGGCCGACCAGCGGTTCGTTCACGAGCGCCGAGACTAGGCGCAAGCACCCGCCCCGCCCACGGCGCGCACGTACTGTGGGAGACATGCGGCGGGTGACGGCGGGTGCGCTGCTCGCGACCGCCCTGCTGCTGACCGGGTGCGGCGACGACGGCTACGAGGCGTCCGGGCCCTTCCGCCCGCTGCCCGAGGGCGCGCCACCCCAGGTGGGGCCGCCCCCGTCGAGCGCACCCAACCCCGGGCGCCCCGCCGACCCTGGCGCCGAGGAGACCGACGGCGACCCCGCCGTGGTCGCGACCGGGCTGGCCGTCCCCACCGGGCTGGCGCTGCTGCCCGACGGCACCGCGATCGTCGGCGAGCGCGACACCGGCCGCCTCCTGCAGGTCTTCCCCGACCGCTCCCCCGCCCGCGAGCTGATGACCGTGCCGGGCGTGGACGCCACCGGCGACGGCGGTCTGCTCGGGCTGGCGGCGTCCCCGACCTATCCCGAGGACGGCCTGCTCTACGCCTACGTGTCGACGGCCGTGGACAACCGCGTGGTGCGCTTCCCGATCGGGGGGACCCCGAACGCCGTGGTCACCGGCATCCCGCGCGGTGAGGTGCGCAACGGCGGCGGCCTGGTGTTCGGCGGCGACGGGACGCTCTACATCGGCACCGGCGACACCGGGAACCCCGCGCTGGCGGGCGATCCGGCCTCGCTCGGCGGCAAGGTGCTGCACGTCGACGTCTTCGGCCGGCCCATGGGCGCGGGGCCGGTGTTCACCAGCGGGCACCGCGACGTCGCCGCCGTCTGCGTGGGCGAGGAGGACCGGCTGTTCGCCACCGACGCGGCGCGCGACGGCGCCGACGAGCTGAACGCGCTCACCGAGGGGCTCGACTACGCCGTCACCGGTCCCGTCGTCGAGTTCGCGCCGGGCGAGGACGGCCTGGGCGGCTGCGCCGTCGCCGGCGACGCGGTCTTCCTGGGCGCGCTGGACGGTCAGCGGGTGCACGCCGTCCCCGTCGACGCGTCGAACGCGGTGTCCGGCGAGCTCGAGGAGTTCCTCGTCGGTCGCTACGGGCGGCTGCGCACCGTCGTCGCCGACCCCACCGGCGCGCTGTGGATCACCACGTCCAACCGCGACGGCATCGGCACCCCGGCCGAGGACGACGACAAGGTGCTGCGGATCAACCCGCCGTCCTCGGCCGGTGGAAGTCCCCTCTAGGAGACCAGCCGCTCCTCGAGCATGCGCTTGACGGTGGCGGCGTCGGCCTTGCCACGGGTGGTCTTCATGACCGCGCCCACGAGCGCACCGATCGCCTGCACCTTGCCGCCACGCACCTTCTCGGCGACGTCGGGGTTGCCCTCGATCGCGGCGTCGACGGCGCTGACCAGCTCGTCGGACTCGCCCATGACGGCCAGCCCCCGCGACTCGACCACGACCGCCGGGTCGCCCTCGCCGGCGAGCACGCCGTCGAGCGTCTGGCGGGCCAGCTGGTCGTTGATCGTGCCGGCGGAGATCAGCCCGATGAGCTCGGCGACCTGCTCCGGGGTGACCGCCAGCTCGCCGAGCTCGGTGCCGGTGTCGTTGGCGCGGCGGGCGAGGTCACCCAGCCACCACTTGCGGGCGTCGGCCGGCGAGGCGCCCGCGGCGACGGTGTCGCTGACCAGCTCGACGGCGCCGGCGTTGACCAGCCAGGCCATCTCGGTCGGCGAGATGCCCCACTCGTCGGAGAGCCGGGCGCGCCGGGCGGCGGGAAGCTCGGGAAGCGCGGCCAGCAGCGAGGCCACCCACTCCTCGTCGGGGGCGACCGGCACCAGGTCGGGCTCGGGGAAGTACCGGTAGTCGGTCGCCTCCTCCTTGCTGCGGCCGGGCGAGGTCGAACCGGTGTCCTCGTGGAAGTGCCGGGTCTCCTGGAAGATCCGCTGCCCCTCGTCGAGGAGCGCGGCCTGGCGGCGCATCTCGAAGCGCACCGCGCGCTCCACCGAGCGCAGCGAGTTCACGTTCTTCGTCTCGGTGCGGGTGCCCCACTCGAGGCTCCCGATAGGCGCCAGCGAGGTGTTGACGTCGCAGCGCAGGTTGCCCTGCTCCATGCGCACCTCGGAGACGCCGAGGGCGACCAGGATCTCGCGCAGCTCGGTGACGTAGGCCTTCGCGACCTCGGGAGCCTTGGCCCCGGCACCGGGGATCGGCCGGGTGACGATCTCCACCAGCGGGATGCCGGCGCGGTTGTAGTCGATCAGCGAGTGGTCGGCGCCGTGGATGCGCCCGGTCGAGCCACCGACGTGCAGGTTCTTGCCGGTGTCCTCCTCCAGGTGCACGCGCTCGATCTCGACCCGGTAGGTCTCGCCGTCCACCTCGACGTCGAGATGGCCGGCGGTGCACAGCGGCTCGTCGTACTGCGTCGTCTGGAAGCCCTTGGGGATGTCCGGGGAGAAGTAGTTCTTCCGGGAGAACCGCGCCCAGGTGGCGATGCGGCAGCCCAGCGCCAGCCCGATGCGGATGGTCGACTCGATCGAGGCGGCGTTGGCCACCGGCAGCGAACCGGGCAGCCCCAGGCAGGTCGGGCAGGTCTGCGTGTTGGGCTCGGCGCCGAACGTCGTGGAGCAGCCGCAGAACATCTTGGACGCGGTGCCGAGCTCGACGTGGGTCTCCAGACCCATCACCGGCTCGTAGCGGGTGAGGACCTCGTCGAAGTCGACGAGCCGGTCGGGGATGGTGCTCACGGGGTGGGGCCTTCCTTCGGTGCGGGGGGCCGGCCTGCGGCTCGCTCGGCGCGGCCGGTGACCACGGCGCCGGCGGCGGTGAGCACGCCCAGGACGAGGAAGACGGCGAAGACGGGACGGCCGGTGACGATCCACCCGACGATGCCGGCGGCGACGACGAACGCGGTCAGGCCCCAGGCGGCCTTCAGCGCCGCGCTCACGCGGCGCTCCCGGCCGGGCGGGCGGCGAGCTGGTCGAGGAAGCGGGAGCCGCGAGCGGCGTCCTGGGCGGCCTCGAGCGCGGCGGCGACCTTGTAGCAGCGGTCGTCGGCCAGCGCCGGCGCCATGATCTGGAAGCCGACCGGCAGCCCCTCGGACAGGCCACAGGGCACCGAGATGGCGGGCACCCCGGCGAGGCTGGCCGGCAGGGTGCACAGGTCGGCGGCGTACATGGCGATCGGATCGTCCACGCGGGCGCCGATCTCCCAGGCGACGGTCGGGCTGGTCGGGCTGACCAGCACGTCCACGTCGTCCCACGCGCGGGTGAAGTCGCGGCTGATCAGCGTGCGGACCTTCTGCGCCTGCCCGTAGTAGGCGTCGTAGTAGCCGCTGGAGAGCGCGTAGGTGCCGAGGATGATCCGGCGCTTGACCTCGGGGCCGAAGCCCTGCTCGCGGGTGAGCGCCATGACCTCGTCGAGGTCCCGGTTGCCGTCGTCGCCGACGCGCAGGCCGTACCGGACGCCGTCGAAGCGGGCCAGGTTGGACGACGCCTCGCTCGGGGCGATCAGGTAGTAGACGGGCAGCGCCAGGTCGAAGGCACCGCAGGAGACCTGGCGGACCTCGGCACCCAGGCTCTCGAGCAGGGCCACCGTCTCGGCGAACCGGGCGAGCACGCCCGCGTCGTAGCCGTCGGTGTGCCCGTCGCCGCCGAGCTCGGGAACGACACCGACCCGCAGGCCGGTCAGGTCGCCCTCGGCGCCGCGGCGCGCGGCCTCGGCGAGCACCGGGACCGGGGAGGCGATGGACGTGGAGTCGAGCGGGTCGTGCCCGGCGATCGCCTCGTGCAGCAGTGCCGCGTCGAGGACGGTGCGGGCCATCGGCCCGGCCTGGTCGAGGCTGGAGGAGAAGGCGATGAGGCCGTACCGGGAGACCGAGCCGTAGGTGGGCTTGTGCCCGACCAGGCCGGTGACGGCGGCGGGCTGGCGGATCGAGCCGCCGGTGTCGGTGCCGATCGCCCACGGGGCGAGGCCACCGGCCACCGCGGCCGAGGAGCCGCCCGAGGAACCGCCCGGGATGCGGTCGTGGTCCCAGGGGTTGCGGGTGACGCGGTAGGCGGAGTTCTCGGTGGAGGAACCCATCGCGAACTCGTCCATGTTGGTCTTGCCCAGCAGCACCGTGCCGGCGTCCTTGAGCCGGGCGGCCAGCGTGGCGTCGTAGGGCGGGCGCCAGCCCTCGAGGATCTTCGAGCCGCTCGTCGTCGGCACGCCCTCGGTGACGACGACGTCCTTGAGCGCCAGCGGGATGCCGGCCAGCGGGCCGGTCGCGGTGCCGCCGGCGCGGGCGGCGTCGACCTGCTCCGCGGTGCGCAGCGCGGCGTCGCCGTCGACGTGAAGGTAGGCGCCGAGCGCGTCGTCCTCGGCCGCGATGCGGTCCAGGTAGGCACGGGTCACCTCGACGGCGGTGACCTCACCCGCGGAGAGCAGACGGCCGAGCTCGTTGGCGTCCGTGCCGGTCAGGTCGCTCATGCCACACCTCCAGCGCGGTTCCGCGCCTCGTTCCGCTCCTCGGTCGCCGGCGCTCCCTGCGATGCTCGCTCGGCTGTCATCACGCCTCCTCCCCCAGGATGCGCGGCACGCGGATCCGGCCGTCCTCGGCCGCCGGGGCGCCCGCCAGCACGGCGTCGCGGGGCAGGCTCGGACGGGCGACGTCCTCGCGGAAGACGTTGGTCATCGGCACGGCGTGCGTCGTCGGGGGCACGTCGGCGACGTCCGCCCGGCCCACCTGCGCGACGGCGTCCAGCACGGCGCCCAGCTGCCCGGCGAAGAGGTCGAGCTCCTCGTCGGTGACGGCCAGCCGCGCGAGGTGGGCCAGGTGGGCCACCTCGTCACGGGTGAGTCGGTCCTTGCGGAACGGCGTGCTCATGCGGGACGGAACTCCACTTCGAGGGGCGAATGGCCGGCGCCGGCAACCCCTTGCGGGACCGGGGCCTGACCGTCCCACTGTACGTGGGGGGTCTGCGCAGGTCGTCACCGTGAGAGGCTTCCCCCGCTGCGATCAACGGAGATCGGCCCGTGCCCGAGGACATCCCGGAGGAACCGTGTCCTATCTCCTGCGTCTGGTCATGCCCGACCGACCCGGCATCCTGGGTGCGGTCGCCACAGCCCTGGGCACCGCCGGCATCGACATCGTGTCCCTGGACGTGCTCGAGCGCGGCAGCGGCGTCGCGGTGGACGACGTCGTGGTCGACCTCCCGCCCGACCGGTTGCCCGACAGCCTGATCACCGTCGCGCAGAGCGTGCCGGACGTGGTGGTGGAGTCGCTGCGCCCCTTCGCCGGAGCCCTGGACACCCATCGCGAGCTGGAGCTGCTCGACGGGCTGGCCCGCGCCGGCGGCGGCGGCGCGGAGACGCTGCTCGCCACCGAGCTGCCGCGGGTGTTCCACTGCGGGTGGGCGGTGGTCCTCGACTGCGGCCCCGGCGGCTCGTGGGAGGTGCGCGCCGCGTCCGACGCCGCACCCTCGTTCGAGGGGCTCGCGCTGCCGTGGATGCCGCTGACCGGGGCCCGGCTGCTCCCCAGCGACGACGACTGGCTGCCCGAGCGGTGGCGCGAGATGGCCATCGAGATGATGGCGGTGCCGTACCGCGGGGACGCCTGCACGGTCGTCCTGGGGCGCTCGGGCGGGCCCGCGTTCCGTCGTTCGGAGCTGCTCCGGCTGGTGCACCTCGCCGGCATCGCCTCGGCCGTGGTCCACCTACCGCCGGCCTGATCGGACGCCGCCCACGACCTGCTGCCCTTCCGACTACGGACGCCTTGCCGACCCCTGTCGTTCGAACGTATGATCGAAGGCATGGAGAGGGCGACCGACACGACGGCCGGATCCGCCGCGTCGTCGATGGCTGCTGCCCCGGAGCCGCCCGCGGTCGGCTGGGCCACCGGCCCGCTCGGTGCCGTCCAGGCGGCGAGCC
>JBBSKB010000123.1:0-8170 GCA_038256725.1 Mycobacteriales bacterium
AGACGACCTTCTGCACCAGGCCGATGGCCTCGAGGTGGGTGAGGTGCATCTTCCAGTTGCCGGCGATCAGCGGCCGCCGGCCGGTGCGCGACGGGGTCTGCCGGGTGCGTGCCATGCGTCGTTCCCCGCTCAGTCGGTGAGCACCGCGAGGCCCGGGAGTTCCCGGCCCTCGAGGTACTCCAGCGACGCGCCGCCGCCGGTGCTGAGGTGGCCGTAGGAGGCCTCGTCCAGGCCCAGCTGCCGCACCGCGGCGGCGGAGTCGCCGCCGCCGACGACCGACAACCCGTCCACGGCGGCGACGGCCTGCGCCACGCCCCGGGTGCCCGCCTGGAACGGTGCCAGCTCGAACACGCCCAGCGGGCCGTTCCAGAACACCGTGTGGGCGGCACCGAGCTCGGCGCCGAACACCACGACGGTGCGTGGCCCGACGTCCAGGCCCATGAGCCCGTCGGGGATCTGCTCCACCGGGACGACGCTGGTCTCGGCGTCGGCGCTGAACGCGGTCGCGGTGACGACGTCGACCGGCAGGACGATGCGGTCGCCGGCCGCGGCGAGCAGCCGGCGGCAGGTCTCGACCTGGTCGGCCTCGACCAGCGAACCGCCCACGCCGTGGCCCTGGGCGGCGAGGAAGGTGAAGCACATCCCGCCCCCGACCAGCAGCCGGTCGACCTTGGGCAGCAGCGCCTCGATGACGGCCAGCTTGTCGCTCACCTTGGAGCCACCGAGGACCACCACGTACGGGCGCGCAGGATCGGTCGTCAGCCGGTTGAGGACCTCGAGCTCACGGGCGACCAGCCGGCCGGCCGCGTGCGGGAGCCGCTGCGCCACGTCGAACACCGAGGCGTGCTTCCGGTGCACCGCCCCGAACGCATCGTCGACGTAGAGGTCGGCCAGGGCGGCGAACCGGTCGGCCAGCTCGCCCCGCACGGTGTCGTCCTTGCTCGTCTCGGCGGCCTCGAAGCGGACGTTCTCCAGGAGGAGGACGTCGCCGTCGCCGAGGGCCTGCGACTTCGCCCGGGCGTCGTCACCCGCGACGTCGGTCGCCAGCGGCACCGTCGTCCCCAGCAGCTCACCGAGCCGCTGCGCGACCGGCGCGAGGGAGAACTGCGGGTCCGGCGTGCCCTTCGGACGGCCGAGGTGCGCGGCCACGATCACCCGCGCGCCTGCGTCCCGCAGGGCCTGCAGGGTGGGCAGGCTGGCACGGATCCGGCCGTCATCGGAGATGACCGGCGAGGTCGTCGTGTGGTCCAGCGGGACGTTCAGGTCGGCGCGCAGGAGCACGCGCCGACCGGAGACGCCGTCGGCGAGGAGGTCGTCGAGGGAACGCATCGTCAGAGCTTCGAGCCGACCAGGGAGGTGAGGTCGACGAGGCGGTTGGAGTAGCCCCACTCGTTGTCGTACCAGCCGAGCACCTTGACCATGTTGCCGAAGACCTTGGTCAGCTTGGCGTCGTAGATGCAGGACGACGGGTCGGTGACGATGTCCGAGGACACGATCTCGTCCGAGGTGTAGGTGAGGTACTTGCCGAGCGGGCCGGCGGCGGCCTCGCGGTAGGCGGCGTCGATCTCCTCGGCGGTCGCCTCGCGCTTGAGCTGCACGGTGAGGTCGGTGGCCGAGCCGGTCGGGACCGGGACGCGGATGGCGTAGCCGTCCAGCTTGCCCTTGAGCTCGGGCAGGACCAGGCCGATCGCCTTGGCGGCCCCGGTGGACGTCGGCACCATGTTCAGTGCGGCGGCGCGGGCGCGGCGCAGGTCCTTGTGCGGGCCGTCCTGCAGGTTCTGGTCGGCCGTGTAGGCGTGGATGGTCGTCATCAGGCCGCGCTCGATGCCGAACGCGTCGTTGAGGACCTTCGCCAGCGGCGCCAGGCAGTTCGTGGTGCAGGAGGCGTTGCTGATGATCGTCTGCGAGCCGTCGTAGAGCTCGTCGTTGACGCCCATGACGATCGTGATGTCGTCGTCGCTGGCCGGCGCGGAGATGATGACCTTCTTGGCGCCACCGGCGTCGACGTGCTTGCGCGCGTCAGCGGCCTTGGTGAAGAAACCGGTCGACTCGACGACGACGTCGACGCCCAGGTCCGCCCACGGCAGGTTGGCCGGGTCGCGCTCCGAGAGCACCTTCATCTTGGTGCCGCCGATGGTGATGCCGTCGCCGTCGGCGACGACGTCCTGCGGCAGGCGGCCCAGGATGCTGTCGTACTTGAGCAGGTGCGCCAGGGCCTCGTTGCTCGTGAGGTCGTTGACCGCCACGATCTCGATGTCCTGGCCGCTGGCCGCGGCGGCCCGCCAGAAGTTGCGACCGATCCGGCCGAAACCGTTGATGCCTACCCGGACCGTCACTGCAGACCTCCACGTCGAGTTCGCGTTGTCGCGCCACCGGGTCGCGCGCAACGCGCGACCTCGCTGCCGCGAACCCTATCTTCCGCGTCCGGCCCCGGCTCACGATCGCCCGCGGAAACCACCCGGAACGGCGAGAAGCGGTCGCTACTGGGTGAGCATGTCGTCGGTGACGACGGATTCCGTGTCCGGGATGCCCAGGTCTTTCGCGCGCTTGTCGGCCATCGCCAGCAGACGCCGTATGCGCCCGGCCACGGCGTCCTTGGTCATGGCTGGGTCGGCCCGCTGGCCGAGCTCCTCCAGCGAGGCCTGGCCGAACTCCAGGCGCAGCCGCCCGGCGACGAGCAGGTGCTCGGGGGCGTCCCCGGCGAGGATCTCCATGGCCCGCTCGACGCGGGCGCTGGCCGCCACGGCCGCACGGGCCGAGCGGCGCAGGTTGGCGTCGTCGAAGTTGGCCAGCCGGTTGGCCGTCGCCCGGACCTCGCGGCGCATGCGCCGCTCCTCCCAGGCCATGACGGCGTCGTGGGCGCCCATGCGGGTCAGCAGCGCGCTGATCGCGTCACCGTCCCGGACGACCACGCGGTCGGCGCCGCGGACCTCGCGCGCCTTGGCCGCGATGCCGAGCCGGCGGGCGGCGCCGACGAGCGCCATGGCCGCCTCGGGACCGGGGCAGGTCACCTCGAGCGAGGAGGACCGGCCGGGCTCGGTGAGCGAGCCGTGCGCCAGGAACGCACCGCGCCAAGCGGCCTCGGCGTCGTTGATGCTGCCGGACACCACGGCCGGCGGCAGCCCGCGCACCGGGCGGCCGCGCTGGTCGACCAGGCCGGTCTGCCGGGCCAGGCCCTCGCCGTGCTTGGCGATGCGCACGAGGTACCGCACGCCGCGGCGGATGTTGCCGCCGGCCAGCACGCTCACCCCGCTCGTGTAGCCGTAGACCTCGCTGATGTCACGCCGCAGCCGCCGGGCCACCGAGCCGGTGTCCAGCTCGGCCTCGATGACCACCCGCCCACCGACGATGTGCAGGCCACCCGAGAAGCGCAGCAGCGCGGTGACCTCCGCCTTGCGCTCGGAGGTCTTCGTGCACTCCACCCTCGAGAGCTCGTCCTTCACCATGGCGGTCATTGCCACGTCGTCCACCCCCACGTAGCTACGGGGCTACCCGTCGTCGTCCCCCGGGCTGTCGCCATCAGCGGCGTCCCCTCTTCCCCCTCGTACCGGCCAGGTCCCGTGCGTGGCATACCCGGCCGGAAGCTTCTACCCGTTCAGCGCACCCCGACCACGGAGGCCAGAGCGGCGGACAGACGCACCGGATCATGCCGGGGCGCACCGTCGAGTTCCGCAACCGGCGCCAGGACGAGCTCGGCACCGCACGTGCGCACCGCAGACAGGAGACCACGGCGGTCAACCACCGAGTCCGCATCGGCGATCACGCTGTGCAACGGCACTCCGCCGAGGTGCGCCTGCAACACCGTCACATGCTCCTCCGGTGAGAATCCGTCGGTCTCACCGGGCTGCGGCTCCAGGTTCAGCACCACCACCACCTTCGCCGCCGCCGCGGTCAGCGCCGCCCGGAGCTGCGGGACCAGCAGGTGCGGCAGGACCGAGGTGTACCAGGAACCGGGGCCCAGGGAGACCACGTCGGCCGCGGCGATCGCCTCGAGGACCGCAGGGTGGACCGGCGGATCGGCCGGGGAGAGCCGGATCTCCCGCACCCGCCCCGGGGTGGTGGCGATGGCCACCTGCCCGCGGATGGTGCGCACCTGCGCGTGGTCCTCCCGGTCGACCGGTTCCACGCGGGCCACCAGGTCCAGCGGCACGTCGGCCATGGGCAGCACACGGCCGCGGGCGCCGAGCAGGTCGGCGAGCTCGTCGAGGGCCCGCACGGTGTCGCCGCCGTGCAGCTCGACCAGGCCGGTCAGCAACAGGTTGCCCACCGAGTGACCGGCCAGGCCGCCGGTGCCCCCGAGCCGGTGCTGCAGGAGCGCCGCGAGCGACTGCTCCCGCTCCCCCGCCCCGGCCAGGGCGGTCAGCGCCATCCGGAGGTCCCCCGGGGGGAGCACGGGCAGCTCGCGACGGATCCGGCCGGACGAGCCGCCGTCGTCAGCGACCGTGACCACCGCCGTCACGTCGTCCGTCAGCCGCCGCCAGGCGGCCAGGGCCGCGGCCAGCCCGTGCCCGCCGCCGAACGCGACGACCCGGAGCGGCCGGGCGCCCTGCCGGACCTCCGCGCCCACTACTCGCGGCCCAGGTCGCGGTGCCGGGCCACCGCGGCGATGCCGTCGGCGGTGAGCCGCCGCGCGAACTCCTCGCTGATCGCCACGCTCCGGTGCTTGCCGCCGGTGCAGCCGACCGCCAGCGTCAGGTAGCGCTTGCCCTCCCGCCGGTAACCGGGCACGAGCAGCCGCAGCACCTCGGTGTAGCGGTCGAGGAACTCCGCGGCGTCCTCCTGGCCCAGCACGTAGTCCCGGACGCCCGGGTCCTTGCCGGTGAAGGGTCGGAGCTCGGGGATCCAGTGCGGGTTGGGCAGGAACCGCGCGTCGACGACGAGGTCGGCGTCCAGCGGTACGCCGTACTTGAACCCGAAGCTCATCACCGTCGCGGTGAGCGGCGGCGTCTGGCCCTCACGGGCGAAAGCGTTCTCGATCGTCGCGCGCAGCTGGTGCACGTTGAGGTCGCTGGTGTCGACCCACAGGTCGGCCTCACCGGCGATGCCGGTGAGCAGGTTCCGCTCGGCGGTGATGCCGTCGACGAGCGTGCCGTTGCCCTGCAGCGGGTGCTCCCGCCTGTTGGACTCGTAGCGCCGCACGAGCACCTCGTCGCGGGCGTGCACGTAGAGCACCCGCGGCCGGTGGCCGGCCTCGGAGAGGACGCGGATCGCCTCCTGCAGATCGCTGGTGAAGGCCCGGCTGCGGACGTCCACGACCGCGGCGAATCGCCGCAGGTCACCACGGGCGCCGAGCTCCACCATCGGCAGCAGCAGCGCCGGCGGGAGGTTGTCCACGACGAACCAGCCGAGGTCCTCGAGCACCCGGCCGGCGCTGTTCTTGCCCGCCCCGGAGAGGCCGGTGACGACGACGACCTCCAGCGGCTGGGACTCGGGGCTCGCCCCGTCCGGCCCGGGCGCTCCCCCGACCGGATCGTCGGCCCCGGGCAGCCCTGCCTCGGGTGCGCCGGTCTGCGGATCGCTCACGACGCCACCCGCCCGACCTCGGCCGTGCGCCCGGCCTCGGCACGGGGCGTACCCCGCTCCGCCGGGCCCGAGGGCGCGGTGACGGTCTCGACCGCCGGATCGGCGTCCGTGGCCGCGCCGGCGGGGTCGGCCGGCTCGGCGATCGCCGCCTGCACCGCCTCCGCCGTGCGCCGGCCGATGCCCGGGACGGCCATCAGCTCCTCGACCGTGGCGGCCCGCAGCCGCTTGAGCGATCCGAATTCCTTCATGAGCGCCTTCCGCCGTGTCTCGCCGAGCCCCGGGACGTCGTCCAGCAGGGACACCAGCATGGACGTGGACCGCTTCTGCCGGTGGTAGGTGATCGCGAACCGGTGCGCCTCGTCACGCACCCGCTGCAGCAGGTACAGCGCCTCGGAGGTGCGCGGGAGGATCACCGGGTCCGGGTCCCCCGGCAACCAGACCTCCTCCATGCGCTTGGCCAGCCCACAGATGGCGACGTCGACGACGCCGAGCTCCTCGAGCGACCGGGCCGCGGCCGCGACCTGGGGAGCGCCGCCGTCGACGACCAGCAGGTTCGGCGGGTAGGCGAAGCGACGCGGCCGCCCCTCCTCCGCGGCGACGCCCTGTTCGTCGCGGCGGTCCTGCTCGTCCTTCACGTGCCGGGCGAAGCGCCGCCGGACGACCTCGGCCATCGCCGCGGTGTCGTCGGTTCCGTTCGTGACGGAGAAGCGGCGGTAGTCGGACTTCTTCGCCAGACCGTCCTCGAAGACCACCATGCTGGCCACCACGTTCGTCCCCTGGACGTGGCTGACGTCGATGCACTCGATCCGCAGCGGTGCGTCCGGCAGCTCGAGCGCTTCCTGCAGCTCGCTGAGCGCGAGCGAGCGGGCGGTGAGGTCGCTGGAGCGCTTCACCCGGTGCCGGGCGAAGGACTCCTTCGCGTTCCGCTCGACGGTCTCCATCAGGCTGCGCTTGTCGCCGCGCTGGGGCACCCGCAGCGACACCTTGCCGCCGCGGAGCTCCTCCAGCAGCTCCACGTAGACGTCGGCGTCGTCAGGGAGCTCGGGGACCAGCACCTCGCGGGGCACCGCCTCCCCCGCCTCGCCGACGCCCGTCTGCTCGTCGACGCCGCCGTAGACCTGCAGCAGGAACTGCTCCACCAGCTGCCCGGTGGTGACCTCTTCCACCTTGTCCACGATCCAGCCGCGCTGACCGCGGACCCGGCCGCCGCGGACGTGGAAGACCTGGACGGCGGCCTCCAGCTCGTCCTGGGCGAAAGCGACGACGTCGGCGTCCGTGCCGTCCCCGAGGACGACCGCCTGCTTCTCCATCGCCCGCCGCAGCGCACCGAGGTCGTCGCGCAGACGCGCGGCCTTCTCGAACTCCAGGTTCTCCGACGCGGCGGCCATCTCGCGCTCGAGCCGCTTCGTCATCTGCTCGGTGCGGCCGGCCATGAAGTCGCAGAAGTCGTCGACGATCCCGCGGTGCTCCTCGGCGCTGACCCGGCCCACGCAGGGCGCAGCGCACTTGCCGATGTAGCCGAGCAGGCAGGGCCGGCCGATCTGCCCGGCCCGCTTGAAGACGCCGTTGGAGCAGGTGCGGGCGGGGAAGACGCGGGTCAGGGTGTCGAGCGTCTCGCGGATGGCCCAGGCGTGCGCGTACGGACCGAAGTAGCGGACGCCCTTCTTCTTGGGCCCGCGCATGACCTGCAGCCGGGGGTACTCCTCGTTCAGCGTCACGGCCAGCGACGGGTAGCTCTTGTCGTCCCGGTAGCGGACGTTGAAGCGCGGGTCGAACTCCTTGATCCAGTTGTACTCGAGCTGGAGCGCCTCGACCTCGGTGCCGACGACGGTCCACTCGACGCTCGACGCCGTCGTCACCATCTGCCGGGTGCGCGGGTGGAGGCCGGCGACGTCGGCGAAGTAGCTGTTCAACCGCTGGCGGAGGCTCTTGGCCTTGCCCACGTAGATGACCCGGCTGCTGGGGTCCCGGAATCGGTAGACCCCGGGGCTCTCCGGGATCGAGCCGACCGCCGGGCGGTACGTCGAGGGGTCGGCCATGCATCCAGATTAGGTCGGAGGGGTGACACGCCGCCGCGGCCGGGGCCCGGCCGCCCCAGGCGTCACACGGAAGCCGGGCAGCCGTCGACCGGGGCCCGCTCGGCGAGCCCCGGAACGGTGGGTGCGAGGTTCGGTCGGGGTCAGGCCGCCGGCTGCGAGCGGCGCACCGCGACACCCCGCGGGACGCGGGACGAGGCGGCCCGGACCACGGGCGCGGCGGAACGCGCCACACGCCGGACCAGCGACACCGCGGCCATCAGCGCGATCGGGACGGCCACGAAGTCGAAGGCGTCGGAGACGGCGCGCGTGGCCACGACGACCAGCGAGACGCCGAGGATCGTGAGCAGCACGGCGACGGACAGGATGGTCGCCCCGGGTCCGCTCTTGCCCTGCCACGGCTGACCGCAGTGGCTCATGTCGGGGTCGCAGTCGGGCGTGAGCGCGCTCATCGCGGCCTCCTCATGGGCCTCGGAACGGCCCTCAGTGACGTCAGTCACACGGACCATAGCCCGAGAGTGACCACGATCACAAGGCTGCGTCCCACGGGTGCGCCCCTGCCCTGGTCAGACCACCAGGCCGAGCCCGCCGTCGACGAGCAGCGTGTGGCC
>JBBSKB010000124.1:0-7861 GCA_038256725.1 Mycobacteriales bacterium
CGACGTCGGCAAGGGCTCCGCGGAGTCGCTCCGCGGCCAGGGCGCCCGCGTCATCGTCCCCGAGATCGACCCCATCTGCGCGCTGCAGGCCGCGATGGAGGGCTACGAGGTGACCACGCTGGACGAGGTGATCGGCAAGGCCGACATCATCATCACCACGACCGGCAACAAGGACATCATCACCGCCGAGCAGCTGGCCTCGACCAAGCACCAGGCGATCATCGGCAACATCGGCCACTTCGACAACGAGATCGACATGGCCGGCCTGGCGCGGACCCCCGGCGTCGTCCGGACCACGATCAAGCCGCAGGTCGACGAGTGGCGCTTCGCCGACGGCCACACGATCATCGTGCTCTCCGAGGGCCGGCTGCTGAACCTGGGCAACGCCACCGGGCACCCCAGCTTCGTCATGAGCGCCTCGTTCTCCAACCAGACGCTGGCGCAGATCGAGCTGTGGAACAACCGGGCCGCCTACGAGGGCAAGACGCCCACCGTGACGGTGCTCCCGAAGCACCTCGACGAGCACGTCGCGCGCATCCACCTGGACGCCCTCGGCGTCCGGCTCACCGAGCTCAGCAAGGTGCAGGCCGACTACATCGGCGTGCCGGTCGAGGGCCCCTACAAGAGCGACCACTACCGCTACTGACCCGGTAGGGAAACCCCGGCTGCACCCCATCCGCCCCACCCGGGCGGGTGGGGTGCACCCATGTTCGGCGCCGGTCAGCGCAGAATGGTCGCCGTGCCACCCACCGCTCCGCAGAACGGGCCCAGCCGCGGCCGTGTCCTCGTCGTCGACGACGACGCCGCCCTCGCCGAGATGCTCGGCATCGTGTTGCGCCGGGAGGGTTACGAACCGGCCTTCGTCTCCGACGGCAACCGCGCCCTCGGGGTCTTCCAGCAGACCCGGCCGGACCTCGTCCTGCTCGACCTGATGCTGCCCGGCCGCAACGGCCTGCAGATCTGCCAGGACATCCGCACGCAGTCGACCGTCCCGATCGTGATGCTCACGGCCAAGGGCGACACGATCGACGTCGTCCAGGGGTTGGAGGCCGGCGCCGACGACTACGTCACCAAGCCGTTCAAGCCCGTCGAGCTGGTCGCGCGGGTGCGGGCGCAGCTGCGCCGCGGCGAGACCGGGCAGGCCGAGAGCCTGGCCATCGGCGACGTCCAGATCGATGTGCCCGCCCACCAGGTCACCCGGGACGGGGTGCCGGTCGCGCTCACCCCGCTGGAGTTCGACCTGCTCGTGGCGCTGGCCCGCAAGCCGCGCCAGGTGTTCACCCGTGAGCTGCTGCTCGAGCAGGTGTGGGGCTACCGGCACGCGGCGGACACCCGGCTGGTGAACGTCCACGTGCAGCGGTTGCGCGCCAAGATCGAGAAGGACCCGGAGCGGCCCGAGGTGGTCCTCACCGTGCGCGGCGTCGGCTACAAGGCGGGGCCGCCGTAGAGAATGGACCGGTGACCGCCACCCGCACCCCCCCGGCGGACACCGGCACGCCCGGGCCTCCTGCGCCCGGGAGTTCCCGCGCGGACGAGCTCGCCCGGCTGCGCCGGCGGGCCGGTGCCGCCCGCCGCCGGGTCCGCTCGGTCACCCGCCGCGCCGCCAGCCGCGCGGTGCACGCCTGGCGCTCGTCGCTGCAGGTGCGCATCGGCGCCATCACCATGGCCGTCGCCGGCACCGTGGTGATCATCGTGAGCCTGGTGCTGTTCAGCCAGATCCGCGACCAGCTGCTCTCGGTCAAGCGGCAGGCGGCGATCGACCAGGCCCAGGCCGGCGTCCTGGACGCGCAGAACGAGGTGGACGGCATCGCCACCGGCGACGCCTCGAGCGTGCGCGCCACCCTGGCCCGGACGGTCACCGCGCTGCAGCAGAGCGGTGGCGCGGCCGGTGACTTCGACGTCGTCATGGTCTACCGGAGCGGAGACGCGGAGGTTCCTGGAACCAGCCGCGCCTTCATCTACCAGGCGCTGCCCGACGACCTCCGGGCCGACGTGGACGCCGGCAACCAGTCCTACCGCTACGCCGAGATCCCCGACGACGCCGGCGAGCCCCGGGCCTCCCTGGTCATCGGTGCGCCGGTGCTGGGCGACGCCGCCGGCACCGAGCAGATCGAGCTCTACTACGTCTTCCCGCTCACCCAGGAGGCCGAGAGCCTGGGGCTGATCCGCAGCACGGTGGTGATCAGCGGGCTGGCGCTCACCATGTTCGTCGTCGGCATCGGCGTCCTGGTGACCCGGCTGGTGGTCGATCCCGTGCGCCGCGCGGCCGGCACGGCGCAGCGGCTGGCCGACGGCCAGCTCGAGGAGCGCATGACCGTGCGCGGCGAGGACGACCTCGCCCGGCTGGCGACGAGCTTCAACGCGATGGCCGACAGCCTCCAGCGGCAGATCACCCAGCTGGAGGGGTTGTCCCAGCTCCAGCAGCGGTTCACCTCGGACGTCTCGCACGAGCTGCGCACCCCGCTCACGACGGTCCAGATGGCCGCCGAGGTGCTGCACGAGGCGCGGGGGGACTTCGCGCCGCACGTGGCCCGGTCCGCGGAGCTGCTCAGCGCCGAGCTCGACCGGTTCGAGCGGCTGCTGACCGACCTGCTGGAGATCAGCCGGTACGACGCCGGGGTCGCGACCCTGGAGGCGGAGTCGACGAACCTGGGGGCGCTGGTCTCGCGGGTGGCCGCCGGGATGTACTCGCTGGCGGAGCGGCACGGGTGCGAGCTGACCGTGGACCGGCCCGAGGCGGGGATCTTCGCCGAGGTCGACGCCCGACGGGTGGAGCGGATCCTGCGCAACCTGGTCGGCAACGCGATCGAGCACGGCGCCGGCCGGGCGGTGGAGATCACCCTCGCCGCCAACCGCACGGCCGCCGCGGTGACGGTGCGCGACCACGGTGTCGGGCTCACCTCGGCGGACGCCCAGCACGTCTTCGACCGGTTCTGGCGGGCCGACCCCTCCCGGGTGCGCAGCGTCGGTGGCAGCGGCCTGGGGCTGTCCATCAGCCTCGAGGACGCCCGGCTGCACGGGGGCTGGCTGCAGGTGTGGGGGCAGCCCGGCGTCGGCGCCCAGTTCCGGCTGACCCTGCCCCTGACCGACGGCGGGGAGCTGACCAGCTCGCCGCTGCCGCTGCGCCCGGTCGTCATCCGCCGTCCGGGGGCCACGACGTGAGCCGGCGGACGGGGCTGCCGGCTCTGGCCGCCGCGCTGCTGCTCGGGCTCTCGGCCTGCTCCATCGTGCCGACCAGCTCCCCGACGGTGCAGATCACCCAGGCGCCGGACCGGCCGTCCCAGGGCGTGGGCGTCGAGCCGCTGCCCCCGGCGGCGGGCGCAACACCCGAGGAGGTCGTGCGCGGCTTCATCGACGCCGCGGCCAGCCGGGTGCGCGGGCGGCCGGTGGCCACCGAGTACCTGGCCCCCGACGCGGCGCGCACGTGGACCGACGCCACCAGCATCACGATCGTCAGCCAGGGGTACGCGACGGTGGCCGGTGAGGCCGGCTCGGTGGAGGTGACCGCGGCCCGGGTGGGCAGCGTCGACCCGCGCGGCTCCTTCACCGTCGCGGGCGCCGACCCCTACACCTACGCCTTCCCGCTGGCCGAGGTCGACGGGGAGTGGCGGATCACCGACCCGCCGGACACGCTGGTCATGCTGGACTCGGACTTCGAGCGGGTCTACGACCGCGTCGACGCGTACTTCCTCGACCCCACGCTGACCCGCCTCGTACCCGATCCCCGGTACCTCATCCGGGGCGACGCCCAACCGACCGTGCTGGTGGAGCGGCTGATCGAGGGGGCTTCACCCACGCTCGCGCCCGGCGTCGAGAACCCGCTGGCCGGCGCCCGGCTGGCCCGGACGGTCACGGTGGAGGACCAGACGGCCGGCGTCGACCTCGCCGGCCTGGTCGTCGACCCGGCCACGCCGCTGCGCGAGCTCTGCGCGCAGCTGGTGTGGACGTTGACCCAGCTGGACGACCTGGGCATCCGCTCGGTGGAGATCAGCGTCGACGGCGAGCCGGTGGAGCTCGAGGACGTGCCGCAGCGGCAGACCACCGACGACTGGTCGACCTTCGACCCCGACGCCACTCCGCTCCCGGCCGTCGGGCACTACCTCGACGAGACCGGCGCGCTCCGCACGGTCACCGACGGCCAGCCCGCGCCCGGTGCGGCCGGGCAGGCGGGCGCCGGCCTCACATCGGCCGCCGCCTCTGCCGACCCCCGGACCGGCGAGCTCACCTTCCTGGTCGGGGTGCGCCCGGAGCCGGGTGGCGCGTCGCTGCTGCGCGGGCGCTACGCCGGCGAGCTGGTGGCCGTGCCGTTCGGTGGCGGGACGCTGAGCAGCCCCACGGTGGCGGTGACCAGCCAGGAGATCTGGCTGGTCCGCAACGGCGTGGAGATCGTGCGGGTCTCGGCAGACGGGGCGCCGCAGGGAGTCGGGGCGCCGACGCTGGCCACCCTGGGGACCGCCCAGGTCATCGAGCTCTCGCCCGACGGCGTGCGCCTGGCCGTCGTGGCGGCCGACCCGCGGGGGGTCCGGCGGCTGTACGTCGGCACGGTCGTGCAGGACGAGGAGCCGAGGTTCGCCGTCCGCGACTTCATCGAGGTGACGCCCGGCCTCTCGTCGGTCGTCGACGTGGCGTGGCGCTCCGGGGGGGAGCTGTGGGTGCTGGCCGGCGAGCCGGGGGAGCAGCAGCTGTACTCGGTCTTCGCTGACGGGTGGGACTTCTCCACCGAGGGACGGGCCGGGCTGCCGGCCCGACCCACGGCGCTGGCCGCGGCGCCCGGCCGGCCGCCGCGGGGGGTCGCCGGCGAGTCGGTCTGGCAGTGGTCGGGCCAGCGGTGGGTGACGCTGCTGCGCGGTCAGGAACCGGTGCGGGGATCGGCGCCGTTCTACCCGCTCTGACAGCGGACCCCGCCTGGATCCACAGATCCGTCCGTCGGCCGCCCGGGCGGGCTCGGCTGGGCCACGCTGGGCCGGTGGCGGCATCGGCGTGGTCCGCGCTCGCCGACCTGGTGCTGCCCCGCACCTGCGCCGGCTGCGGCCTGCCCGGCTCCGCGCTGTGCCGGCGCTGCGCCGCGCTGCTCGCCCGTCCGCACCTGGCCACGCCCCGCCGCTTCCCCGAGGGCTTCCCGCCCACGGTCGCCGCCGGCGCCTACGACGGGGCGGTGCGGCCGGCGGTGCTCGCCTTCAAGGAACGTGGCCGCGCGGAGCTGGCCCGCCCCCTGGGGACGGCGCTGGCGCTGGCCGTGGCCGCCGTCGTCACCGCCGTCCCCGGGCCGCTGCCGCAGCAGGTGCTGCTCGTTCCGGTGCCCAGCTCGGCCGCGGCACTGCGGGAACGGGGGCGGGACCACGTCCGGGAGCTCGCCGCCCGGGCCGTCCGCGAGCTGCGCGCTGCGGGTCTGCCGGCCGCGCAGGCCCGCCTGCTGCGCCGCCGCGGCCGGGTGCGGGACTCCGCCGAGCTCTCGGCCGGGCAGCGGCGGGCCAACCTCGCCGGCACGTTCGCCCTCGCCCCGGGAGCGGGCATCGTCGAGGGACGGCTCGTCCTCGTCGACGACGTCGTCACCAGCGGCGCGACGCTCACCGAGGCCGGTTCGGTGCTCGCGCCGCTGGCCCGGCCGGGCGGTCCGCCGGTGCTCGCCGCGGTGGTCGCCGCGACCCCTCGGCAGCGTCGGCAGGTATCGGCGGACCGACTGTCGGGACCGCTCCCGAGGGACTAGCGTCGAAGCGACCCAACGCCGGATTCCTACCGGGAGGTCTCATGGAGATCGTCGTACGTGGTCGTAATGTCGAAGTTCCCGAGCACTACCGCCAGCTCGTCGAGGACAAGGTCGGGTCCACCGACCGCTTCGACCGGAAGCTGAAGATCCTCCGGATCGACGTGGAGCTCTTCCACGAGAAGAACCCCCGCCAGGCAGCCAGCGCCCAGCGCGTGGAGATCACGCTGCGCGGCAAGGGCCCGGTGGTCCGCGCCGAGGCCAACGGTGCCGACTTCTACGCCGCCCTGGACCTGGCGGTGACCAAGCTGGACACCCGGTTGCGCCGTGCGGCCGACCGGCGGCGCGTCCACCACGGCCGGCGGACCCCGGCCAGCGTCCGGATGGCCGACAACGCCGCGCTGGGCCCGATCGTCGACGCCTCCTTCGGAGCCGACGCCCTGCCCGACCTGGACTCGGCCGGCGAGGCGCCCGCGACGGATCTGGACGAGCACCTGCCCGGGCAGATCGCCCGGGAGAAGGTCCACCCGGCGACGCCGATGCACGTCGACCAGGCCCTCCACGAGATGGAGCTGGTCGGCCACGACTTCTACCTGTTCCAGTGCGCCGACACGGGGCAGCCGACGGTCGTCTACCGCCGGCACGCCTACGACTACGGGCTGATCCGGCTGGCCCCGGTGTCGCCCGACGGCGCCGCGCCCGAGCGCGTCGACGAGGCGCAGGCCGCGACCGTCTGAGTCAGGGAGGGGGCGCACCACCTGGTGCGTCCCCTCCCGCTCAGTCCTCGGGCAGCCGGCCGAACAGCACCGCGTCCCCACGGCTGCCGTCCCGGTAGTCCAGGCAGGAGCGGACCACGCCCTCCCGCGTGAAGCCCGCCCGTTCCGCGACCGCCTGCGAGGCGGTGTTGCCGACGTCGGCGTAGAGGTGCACCCGCGGAGCCCCCAGCCCGAGCGCCCACGCGGCCAAGGCGTGCGCCGCCTCGGCCGCGTAGCCGCGCCCCCGGGCCCAGGGCGCGATCCAGTACCCGATCTCGGGGCCCAGCCGGCTGGGGCGGAAGTGGACGCCGGCCGCGCCCACCAGCTCGCCGTCGGCCTCGACGACCGTGGGGAGCCCCTCGCCCGTGGCCCGTTCGGCCGGTGCGAGCTCCTCGACCCAGGCCCGCGCGTCCTCGCCCGTGTACGGCACGGCGACAGCGGTGAGCCAGCGCTGGATGTCGGCGTCCTGGCACGCGCGGTGCACGGCGTCGGCGTCCTCGGGTCGATAGGGGCGCAGCACCAGCCGTTCGGTGCGCACGACCGCGGTGGGCAGGTCGATCAGGGTGAGATCCACCGCGGCATCCTCACGCGTTGCCGAGCACCCGGTCCACCGAGATCTCGATGACCACGCGGGCGGGGTTCTCCCGGGGCTGCCGGTAGCGCCGGGCGTAGCGCTCGACGGCGTCGGCCACCGAGGCGGCGTCGTCCTGCACCACCGCCGTCCCCTCGAGGGTCAGCCACCGGGCGCCGTCGACCTGGCAGACGGCGACGCGGGCCTGCCCCGCGCGGACGTGCCGGGCCTTGGCCGACGTCCCCGACGTGATCACCCGGGCGGTGCTGGTGGCGGGGTCGAAGGTGACGCCGACGGGGACGACGTGCGGGCTTCCGTCGGCGCGCAGCGTGGTCAGCGTCGCCAGGTGCCGCTCGGTGAGGAACTCGAGGGTGGCCGGGGCGAGGTCTGCGGGGTTCCTGGACACCCGCGGGAGGCTAGAGCAACGCGGCGGGCGGTTCGGACCGCGCACGGGGGGCGTTCCCAGGTGGCACGCCTACGCTGGGGCCGTGGTGTTCCAGAAGATCCTCCGCGCCGGCGAGGGCAAGCAGGTCCGACGACTCTCCAAGATCGCGGATGAGGTCGACTCACGGGCTGACGACTACACCGATCTCAGCGACGCGGAGCTGCGCGCCAAGACCGACGAGTTCAAGGCTCGGTACGCCGACGGGGAGTCCCTCGACGCGCTGCTGCCCGAGGCGTTCGCCGTCGTCCGGGAGGCGGCCACCCGCACCCTGGGGCAGCGGCACTTCCGCGTGCAGCTCATGGGTGGCGCGGCGCTGCACCTGGGCAACATCGCCGAGATGAAGACCGGTGAGGGCAAGACCCTCACCGGTGTGCTGGCGGCCTACC
>JBBSKB010000125.1:0-7849 GCA_038256725.1 Mycobacteriales bacterium
TCCGGCTGCGCGCTGTTGACGGTGATGTCGTAGGTCTCCTCGAAGGTGGAGATGACCTCGGCGTAGTTCGTCCAGTCCGGGGGCAGCGCGATGACGTTGAGCTCGCCCTCCTCCTGGGCAGCGGCCACGAGCTCGTCGAAGCCGCCGAAGTCCTCGGCGGAGGTCGCGCTGGCGGCGTCGCTGCCGCTGGCGGCGTCGTCCCCGCCGTCCGAGGTCGGCGCGTCACCGCAGGCGGTGAGAGCGAGGGCGGAGACGGCCAGGGCGGCCAGGCCGGTGCGGCGGCGCAGGTGTCGCAGGGTCACGGGGACGTCCTCGTGCAGCGGGGCCGGCAGAACCGGATCGCGCCGGAACGTACCGCGTGGGCATGGACGTCTCGTGACGGGAGGGTGTCTCGGGGGGTGCGTGGCGGCCGAGGTCAGCCGCGCAGGACCTGCGCGTCCTGCGCGGCCGGCGCCGGCCACGCCCGGGGGTGCAGCAGGCCGGCCAGCACCTCGACGCCGTCGACGAGCCGCGGCCCCGGCCGGGAGGTGTAGGCGTCGCCGTGCAGCACCGCCACGACCGGCACCTCCGCCAGCTCGGGGCGGGCGAGCAGCTCGTGGCCCTCCTGCAGGGCCGTGGCCATCGGGTGGCCGCAGGGCATGTGGACCAGCACCTCGGGCGCGGCAGCCGCCACGTCCTCCCACGCCAGCCGGGTGGACCGGCCGCCCGGCACGGCGAGGACGGGCGTGCCGCCGGCGCGCTCGACCATCTCCGGGATCCAGTGGCCGGCGCCGAACGGCGGGTCGGCCCACTCGAGGGCGAAGACCCGGCGGCGCGGGCGGCCGGCGACCGCCGCGCTGACGACGTCGAGCCGCTGCCGGAGCCCGGCCACGACCTCGGCCGCCCGGTCCTCGCGGCCGGTGACCGCACCGACCAGGGCGATCCCGTCGAGCACCTCGTCGAGCGTGGTCGGGTCGAGCGAGACCACCTCGGCGCGGCAGCCCAGTCGCTCCAGCGCGGCGTCGACGGCCCCGGCCGGCACGGCGCAGACCGCGCAGAGGTCCTGGGTGAGGATGACGTCCGGCGCCAGCTCGCGGATCGCGGCCTCGTCGAGCCAGGTGGTCGGCGGACCGCCGGCGGCGGCCGCCCCGACGAGCCGGTCGATCTCGGCGGAGGTGGCGCCGGCCGGGATGCTCGTGTGCGAGACGTGCCGCAGACCGGCGGCCGCGGGCGGCCAGGTGCACTCGTGGGTCACGCCGACCAGGCCGTCCTCGAGGCCGAGCGCGAAGGCGATCTCGGTCGCCGACGGCAGCAGCGAGACGATCCGCGGCGTCTGCGCCACGCATCCCTCCTCTCCCCGGCGGGCGGCCTCCTCAGGACCTTCGGCCCAGGCTCGCTCTCCGGTCCCTGTCTACCGTGAGGGGTGCGCCCGCACGACCGGCGGAGCCGTTCCGCCGGCCCCGGCACGGGCGCACCCGTCGACCCCGGAGGTCGTCATGCGCCGCTCTCGCCTCGCCCTGCTGGCCGGGTCGCTCGTCCTCCTGCCGCTGCCGCTGGTCGTCGGCGCCACCGGCTCAGCCGCCGCGGTGGTGCCGGACCCGACCTTCGGGCGGCACGTGTCGTCGTGCGCGCAGATGTCGGGCGGCTTCACCGCCGAGCACAACCCGAGCCACCACCTGCTCATGGACCACGACGGGCACTGCTGAGCCGTCCGACGCAGCAGGACGCGCAGACGGTGGTCTGCGCGTCCTGTGGTGGAGCCGCCTCGCGGAATCGAACCGCGGACAACCTCATTACGAGTGAGGTGCTCTGCCGACTGAGCTAAGGCGGCGTGGTGCGCGGACGAGTCTAGCGGCCCGCCCCCGCGGCCCGCGTGCTCACCCGTCCACGGGGCGCGTGCCGCCGCCCGGCCGCCGGCGCCTCAGGCTGGGCCGCCCGACTGCAGGTGCCGGACGACCTCCTCGAGCTGGTCGGTCGGCGAGACGTCGACGTACTCGCAGTCCTCGACCGCCTCGGGGGCGTGCCCGGGTGCCCAGTAGAAGGCCTGACCGGCCTCGTAGGCCTGGGAGCCTTCTGCGGTGTGCATGACGAGCCGCCCGGAGATCATGTAGCCCCAGTGCGGGCAGGGGCAGAGGTCCCCGGGCAGGCCCACCAGGCCGGGGCGCAGGTCGGCGCCCTTGGGCAGCCGCACCCACGCCATGGTCTGCTCACCAGCCCGGTCGCTGCGGAACTCCACCCCGTCGCCCTCGATGGCCATGGGCAGGTCAGTCCGGTCGATGACGCGCACGCGTCCTCCTCGTGGTCGGTGCCGGGCCTCTCCGGTCCGGCGGGCGCGGTCAGGTGCAGGCGGTGCTCTGGTCGGCTTCCGGGATCGTCAGCGGACCGGCCTCGGGCGCCCCGAAGAAGGTCGCGACGAGCGTCGTGACCTCGGTGCTCGTGCCGTAGGCCGAGTGCACCTCCGCGCCGGTGTCCACGAAGGCGGTGCCGGCCGGGTAGACGTGCTCCACGCACCCGTCGGGGACGACGTAGACGAGCGAGCCGCTGACCACGTTGAGGACGACCGGTCCCGGGTGGGTGTGCAGGGGGAAGCGTGCGCCGGGCTGCACGGTGATCCGCACGACGACCACCCGGGAGGCGTCGTCGAGGCTGACGACCTGTGTCGGGCCACCGCCGCGCCTGACCTTGAGCTTCAGCCCGACGGCGTCGGGGAAGGTGCTGCGCGGCGTGAGCTGCTCGGCCGCGATCGGCGCCGGCAGGTGGCCCTCCGCCGAGGCGGGCAGCGCCCCGCCCGCAGCGGCGAGCGGGATGCCGACGGCAGCGGCGAGCAGCGGGGCGAGCGTCCTGGTCCTCATGCGGATCTCCTCGGACGTGCGGGTGCAGGGCGGACGGCGTCCGCTCCGGTCGGTCGGCCTCGGGTCACGGAACGACGTTCTGGTTGAGGTGGAACAGGTTGTCGGGGTCGTACGACCGCTTGACCGAGCGCAGGCGCTCGTAGCCGGCGCCGTAGTTGTCGGCCACCCGGTGCTGGTCGTCGGGGGAGGCGAAGTTGACGTAGCCGCCGGCCGCCGAGTGCGGCGCGATCGCGGCGTAGTAGTCCTTGACCCAGGCGGTGTTCTTCGCGTTGTCGGCCGGGTCCGGCCACATGCCCGCGATGACGGGCGCGAAGGTGGCGTCCCGGTGGCCGAAGGCGGTGGCGTCGGCGGCGACGTCGTGGCACGCGCCGTTGATCGGGTAGAGGTGCACGGTCGAGTTCACCGTCGGCACCCGAGGGCCGTGCTCGACGTGAGCGCGGACGGCGTCGTCGGTGAGCTCGTTGACGAACGCCGCCTTCCAGTAGTGCTGGAGGCCGGCCGGGACCAGCGCGTCGAAGGCGCCGTTGAGGGCGGCGTACGGCATCACGCCGACGTGCTCGGCCACCGGGGTCGCGACCTCGCGGAACCCCGCGATCAGGCGCTCGCCCTCGGCGACGGAGCCGGTCCAGCACGAGACGAGCGCGACGAACGGCTCGCCCACCCGGTCCTCCGGCACGAACGGAAGCGGCGGCGCGATCTGGAACGCCGGGAAGCCGCCGTACTCGCGCGGAGCCGTCTGGATGAACTCGCGGAAGTGGGTGAGCAGCGCGACGGCGTCGGAGAGCTCGAAGAACATCGGCCCGCCGAGGACGTCCCCGACCGGGTGCAGCCGGAAGGTGAGCTCGGTCGCGACGCCGAAGTTGCCACCTCCGCCGCGCAGCGCCCAGAACAGGTCGGCGTGCTCGTGCTCGCTCGCCGTGACGAGGGAGCCGTCAGCGGTGACCACCTGCGCCGACAGCAGGTTGTCGCAGGACAGCCCGTAGCCGCGGCAGAGGTAGCCGATGCCGCCGCCCAGGGTCAGCCCGCCGACGCCGGTCGTCGAGATGATGCCGCCTGTCGTGGCCAGACCGTGCGGGGCGGTCGCCGCGTCGAACGCCCCCCAGGTGGCGCCTCCGCCGGCCCGGGCCGTGCGGGTGGTCGGGTCCACGACGACACTGCTCATGCCGCCGAGGTCGGCCACGACGGCCCCCTCCGCCGTGCCGAACCCCGGCACGCTGTGTCCTCCCCCGCGGACGGCCAGGTCGCTGCCGGACTCGGCGGCGTACCGCACGACCGCTGCCACGTCCTCGGCGTCGGCGCAGCGCACCACCGCCGCCGGCCGCACGTCGATCATGTGGTTGTAGACCCGCCGAGCGTGCTCGTAGTCGGCGTCCCCCGGCCGCACCACCTGGCCACGGACCCGCTCCTCCAGTGCCTGTGCACCCAGTGCCGTCATCGCTGCTCCCTCGGGACGTCCTTGGAGACACGGACGCTAGGGACCCTCGGCCGGGCGCACATGACCAGAACTGCGCGACCTCCTCCGGCCGTCCACATGGTCAGATCTGGTCACCCCGGCGGCCCTCGACGGTGATCGACTGCCGGTCTACCGTCAGAGCGGTGACCGCTCCGGCACGTCCCGGGCTGCCGCTGCACTGGACCGCGGGAGTGCGGCCGCCCCTGGTCGGGCGGGCCCGGGAGACGGCCGCCCTGCGGGACGCCTGGTCACTGGTCGGGCAGGGCTGCCGCCAGGTGGTGGTCATCGGTGGCGAGCCGGGCGCCGGCAAGTCCCGGCTGCTCGCCGAGGCCTGTGCGGCTCTGCACGACGACGGCGCCTGGGTGCTGGTCGGCACCTGCGTCGCCGAGCTCGGGCTGCCCTACCAGCCGTTCGTCGAGCCGGTCGAGGCGCTGGTCGCGCAACCCGGCACGCAGGCCCCCGCGGTCGAGCGCCTGCGCGTCCTGACCAGCTCGTCCTCCGCCGCTGCACGGCCGGACGAGCCGGAGCACCGCCGGCAGCTGTACGACCACGTCGTCGAGGCGCTGGTCGACCTGGCCCGGCAGCGGCCGCTGGTCCTGGCGCTGGAGGACCTGCACTGGGCCGGGCCGGCCGCGCTGGAGCTGCTCACCTACCTCGTCCAGCGCACGGCGGAGTCCCGCCTGCTGCTGCTGGCCACCCACCGCTCCACCGCTCCGGACAGGTCCGCGGCGCTCGTCGGCACCCTGGCCCGGCTCCAGCGCCTGGACGGCGTGCGGCGGGTCGACCTGCAGGGCCTGCGGACCGAGGACGTCGTCGACTACCTCGGTTGCGAGGGCGGCGTGCCGGCGCACAGGGCCCGCGCCGCGGCCCCGCTGCTGCGCGACCAGACCGGCGGCAACCCCTTCTTCCTCGGCGAGCTGTGGCGCGACCTGTCGGCCCGCGGCGGCCTGGCGGCGCTGCACGCCCCCGGGCGGGAGGCGCCCGCGTCCATCCGCGACGCGCTCCAGAGCCGACTGACGGGGCTGTCCGAGCCCCAGCGTCAGACGCTCGAGCTCGCCGCGGTCATCGGCGAGGAGGTCGACGCGACGACCCTGCTCGCGGCCTCGGCCTGGGGCCGCGACACCACGCTGCTCGCGCTCGACGACGGGGTCGCCCACGGACTGCTGGTCTGCGTCGCGCCGGGCCACTACCGCTTCCCGCACGCCCTGGCGCGCCAGGCGGTCGTGGAGCTGCTGCCCCCCTCTCGCCGGGCGGACCAGCACGCGCGGGTCGCCTCCGTGCTGGAGGCCACCCCGCCCGGTCCTGCCCGCCGGGTGCAGTCGCTGGCCCACCACTACGCGCAGGCGCAGGCCCTCGGCTTCGCCGACAAGGCCGTGCACTACCTCGTCGAGGCTGCGCTGGCCGCCGAGCGCGCCCTCGCGCACGAGGACGCCGGGCGCTGGTACGAGCAGGCGGCCGCCCTGTCCCAGGGGACGGGTGCGCAGGACCGGCTGCACCTGTCGTCCGCCCGCAGCCACCTGCTGTCCGGGGACTTCGCCCTGGCCCGCTCCCTCGCCGAGCGGGTCGCCGGCTCGGGTCCACCCGTCGAGCGGCTGCAGGCCGCCATCCTCTACGAGGCCGCCTCGTGGCGCCCCGGCCTTCCCGGCCACCGCGCCGTCGAGCTGCTGTCGGCAGCCCTCGAGGCAGCGGCCGTCGACGCCGACGAGTCCCTGCGCGTACGAGGACGCGCGAGCCTCGGACGCGCGCTCGCCTTCACCGGCGACACGGATGCGGCGCACGCCGTGGGCGCCGAGGCCATCGCCCGCGCCCGGTTGCTCGGCGACGACGACCTGCTGGCGCACGCGCTGCAGGCCAGCCTCTGGCACGGGCTGCGACCCAAGGACGTCCCGGCCAAGCTGGCGCGTGCGACGGAGCTGTCGACGCTGGCGCACCGGACGGGCAACCTCGGCCACTTGGGGCCGGCCGCCTACTACCGCGGCGTCATCGCCTACGTGCGAGGCGATCCCGTCGCCTGGTCGCAGGCCCAGGACGACCTGGTCCTGATGTCCCACGGCACCGGGCAGGGCTTCTTCGAGTACATGGCCGGCTGCCTGGCCTACGGCCGGTGCTTCGCCAGCGGCGACCTGGACGCCGCCGGGACGCTCTGCCAGGAGCTGCTGGAGCTGGGCGAGCGCTTCGGCACCGACGGCACCGAGGGCCCGTCAGCGGTGCAGACCTTCATGGTGCGCCGGGAGACCGGCGCGGTGCAGCGGGTCCGGCCCCTGGTCACCGGCGAAGAGGACCCCGACGCGCACTGGACACCTGGGCTGCTGGCCCTCTACACGGAGCTGGGGCTCCACCGCTCGGCGAGCCGGCTCCTGCACCGGCTGCTCGGCCCCGAGCTCGCCGACCACCGCGAGTCCGCGCGCTGGCCCGCTGTGCTGGCGTTCCTCGTCGAGGCGGCGCTCCAGCTCGAGGACGCTGCGGCCGCCGAGCGGCTGCGGCCCGAGCTGCTGGAGCACGCCGGCTCCAACGTGGTGGCCGGGCAGTTCGTGGCGCTGTTCGGCAGTGCCGATCGCTACCTCGGCTCCGTCGACTCCCTGCTGGGACGACCGTCGGCCGACGAGTGGCTGGCCTCCGCCCTCGAGCTGGACCAGCGCACGCTGGCCCCGCTGCACGAGGCGCACACGCTGGCAGCGACGTTCTCGCACCGGCAGCGCCACGGTGCCGGTCGCGCCGAGCTGGACCACCTCGCGGAGCGCACCTGCGCCCTGGCGGCGCCGCTGGGCCTGGCCGGGCCCCAGCGCACGGTCGGCCGGCCGGCGCTGGCCGTCCCGGCGCAACGTCCGGCCGGACTGACCGCCCGCGAGGCCGAGGTGCTGCGCCTGGTCGCCGAGGGACTGCTCAACCGGGAGATCGGCGAGCGGCTGGTCATCAGCGAGCACACCGCCGCGAACCACGTGCGCAGCATCCTGGCCAAGACCGGGTCAGGGAACCGCACCCAGGCAGCGATGTACGCCGCCGAGCACCACCTGCTCGGCTAGCGACCGGTCCCTCTCGTCAGGTCGGGCCAGCTCAGATCGCGACCATCGAGCCGTCCGGCTGCACGCGCCCGTCGACCTCGACGATGACGTCCGCCGGGAACCCGGCCCGCTCCGCCGCCCGGCGGATCGCCTCCGTCGACGGGGCCTCGTACAGGCAGTACGTCTTGCGCTTGTCCACCGACAGGAAGGAGTACAGCCAGCGCACGCCCTCGTCGGCATTGATGCGGTTGACGCCCTCCGCTGCGTCGGCGTCGACGTGCAGCTCGTCAGCGAAGCGACGCTCGATCATGAACACGGCCATGAGCTCTCCTTCGGCGGGGCACCGACCGTACGCGCGGAGGTGGCCCGGCGCTAGCCGCCGAGCAGCTCGTCCTCGCGCTCGGGGGAGAGCCCGACGGACAGGTCGGGGAGCCCCCGCTCCCGGTCCCAGGCGAGGACGTCCGCGGCGGTCTGGGCGAGTGGGGTCGCCGTCAGGCCGGCGGCTCGCGCCCGGGCCGCGCTGCGCCGGAACATGACATCCCAGGACGGGTCCGGCAGCACCA
>JBBSKB010000126.1:0-7749 GCA_038256725.1 Mycobacteriales bacterium
CGCTCTGCGCGTCTCGGCGTCGGTCGGGCTGCCGCCCGCCTCCTCCTTCTGCCGGCGGGCGTCCGCGGCGAGGAGCATCGCCAGCCGCTCGCGCCCGGCGGCGTAGTGCAGCAGCTGCTGGTCGTCGGTCCCGCGGGCCCGGCGGCGCAGGTCGTCGACGAAGCGCTTGAGCCGCTCCACCGGCACGCGGTAGCGCCGGCCGGCCAGCGGCACCATCACGTCGTCGGCCGGCTTGCGGATCTCGCCCCACAGCGCGCGGCGCAGCACCTCGGCCATCCGCACGTCGCCCTTGAGGACGGCAGCGGCCGGCTCGTCGACGGCCCGCACCGGCACCCGGCCGGTGAGGTCGGCGACCGTGGACTGGGCGACGTCGACCTCCCCGAGGGTGGGCAGCACCTGCTCGATGTAGCGGAGGAAGGCGCGGTTCGGCCCGACGACGAGGACGCCGGTGCGGGCCAGCTGCCCGCCGTGCGTGTAGAGCAGGTAGGCGGCACGGTGCAGGCCGACCGCGGTCTTGCCGGTGCCGGGGGCGCCCTGCACGCAGATCGACTCGGCCAGCGGGGCGCGCACGATGTCGTCCTGGTCGGGCTGGATGGTCGCCACGATGTCGCGCATCGGTCCGCTGCGCGGGCGCTCGATCTCGGCGCGGAGGAACTCCCCCGGGCCGTCGTCACCGGTCTCGAGGCGCTCGTCCTCGTAGCCGGTGAGTGCGCCGTCGGAGAAGCCGAACCGGCGGCGGCGCGCGACGCCCTGGGGAGCGACGGCGGTGGCCTGGTAGAACGGCCGGCTCATCGGGGCGCGCCAGTCGATGACCACCGGATCGCCGGCGTCGTCGCGGACGTGCCGGCGGCCGATGTGGAAGGTCTCGGCGACCGGCCCGGTGTTGTCGGTGCGGCCGAAGAACGGCGGGACGCCGGGGTCGGCGGCCAGCAGGCGCAGCCGCTCGGCGCGGGCCGCGCCGAGCCGCTCGGACGCCCAGGCGTCCACGCCGGCGTCGGTCACGGCGGTGGTGGCCACGCGCATCTGCGCGAGGCACTCCTCGGCGTGCGCCAGGTGTGCGCGCTCGGCGTCGAGGACGGGATCGGAGGGGGATTCGGTCTCGGTGCGGGCGACGGGAGACACGGTCCGGGGACGCTACGCCGACGCGAAGGGCCGGTCGAGGGCCTTTCTGCCCGGCGCGACGTCGGGAAGGGTGGGGGCATGACGATCCCCGACTCGATGCTGGCCGGCCGACTCGACGTGCGCACGCACGAGTTCGCCGTGAAGGAGGTACCGGTGCCCCGGCCCGGGCCCGGTGAGGTGCTCATCGAGGTGGGCGCTGCGGGCATCTGCCTGTCCGACGTGCACCTGATCGAGGGATCGCTCTCGCCGCTGTTCCTCGCCGGCTCCGAGGTGACGCTGGGCCACGAGGTCGCGGGCACCGTCGCCTCGCTCGGCCCCGACGTCGACGGCTGGGACGTGGGCGCCCGGGTGCTGCTGCAGGCCGGCGAGGAGCGCGGCGGCTGGGTGCACACCCGCGGCGTCGACTACGACGGCGGCTGGGCGCAGTACGCGCTGGCGACGGCGACCACGCTGGTCGCCGTCCCGGACGACCTGCCGCTGGAGCAGGCGTGCATCGTGCCCGACGCGGTCTCGACGCCGTGGGCGTCGATCGTGGAGACGGCGCAGGTGCGGGCCGGGCAGCCCGTGGGCGTGTGGGGCATCGGCGGCTTGGGCGCGCACGCGGTCCAGTTGCTCCGGCTGGCCGGAGCAGCCCCGATCGTCGCCGTCGACCCGGTGCCGGCCGCCCGGCAGCGCGCGCTGGACTTCGGCGCCGACCTGGCGCTGGACCCCGCGGACGACGTCGCGGCGGCGGTCCGGGAGCTCACCGGCGGCCCGGGGCTGGCCGTCGCCTTCGACTTCGCGGGGGTGGCCGCGGTCCGCGAGCAGGCCGTCGCCGCGCTGGAGCGGAACGGTGCGCTGGTGCTCGTCGGTCTCACCGACCAGCCGCTGAGCATCCAGCGGGGCACCCAGTTCAGCTACTTCCAGCAGCGGATCCTCGGGCACTACGGCTCCGGGCCCGGTCACGTCGACGAGCTGGTCTCCCTGATCCGTCACCGCCGGCTGGACCTGTCGGCGTCGATCTCCGGGACGCTGCCGCTGGCCGACGCCGCGCTGGGCGTCGAGCGCCTCGCCACCAAGGACGGCAACCCGATCCGCCTCGTGCTCAAGCCCTGACAACTACAGCGACGCGAGAGCTGCCCTGTTCAGGCAGTTCTCGCGTCGTCGTCGCGGCCCTCGCTCAGCGAGGAAGAATGGTTCAGCTGTGCGCGCGGAGGATCCGTCCGAGCTTGGCGATGAAGCGGACGCCGTCACCCTGGTAGGTGCCGGCCGGGGCACGGTCCGCCTGCAGGTAGGACGGGTCGGCGAAGAGCATCGGTGCGAAGCTCATCGGGATGTTGCCGAACGTGCTGGGCTTGTGAGCGGTGTGCGTTCCCATGACTCTCTCCTGACAGATGTCGGTGGTCGTGATTCGCATCGGCCACGCTTGGTCCTTCCTTTACTATTTAACGACCAATTTCGGAAAAGCATCCAGTTCATTGTTGAGACGCTGCTCACTTTCCCACGCAGACGTGGCCCAGGACACCTCGGGAGCGTGGTCCAGGGCACGTTCTGCCATTCGTTCCGCCATTCGACGCCATTTCGGCACGCGATCGGCCGTCAGGAGCGGTCGGCCGGCTCCACGATCGTGACCTCGACGGCCCGGAACTGCCCGGGCGTCTCCAGCAGCACGGCCTTGGTCGGCTCCCCCACGTCCAGCGCCGGCTCCCGCCGCAGAGCGGCCAGCCCGGCCAGCCGCCGGTCGGCCAGCACCTCGTCGACCAGACCCTTGTCGCCGCCGGTGAACAGCGCGGCCAGGTCGGCCAGGTGCGGCAGGAGCACCCGCGCGGCGGTGTCGGCCGCCGAGCTCACGACGGCGTCGGTCTGGTGCCCGCGGCGCCGCGCGAACCGCTGCTGCGACCAGCCCCCGGCCGCTGTCCGCCCCTGGACCTGACGGGCGTCGACCTTGGACACCCTCAGCCGGTCCCCGTCGAAGACGCCGACCGCCCACCGTCCGCGCCGCACCAGCAGCACCGCCGCCGTGCGGTCGGCCCGGGCGGTGGCGGTGAAGCTGCCGAGCGCCGGCTGCTCCGGCGTCCAGCCGAACGGTGCGCGGAGGACGACCGAGGTCGTGTCGGCGCAGGTCATCCGCAGGACGCCGTCGGCGTCCGGGACGACGTCGGTGAACGGGCCGTGCCGGTCGGCGACGCCGTCCAGCCACTTCCCGAGCCGTTCGGGCGCGACGCCGAGCCGGCGCCCGCCGCCCGGGGCCGGGCGCGGCCGGGTCACCGGGAGCGGAGGTCGAGCAGTCGGTCGAGGACGTCGCCGGTGCGCAGGCCGTCGTGCTCGTACTCGTTGGTCACCCAGGTGCGCACGTTGCCGACCGCGGCAGCGGTCTCCAGCGACAGGTCGGCGTCGACGTACATGTCGTCGAAGTAGACCGCGGCGTCGACCGGCACCTCGTTGGCGGCCAGCCGGCCGGGGTCGTAGAGGGGGGTGTGCTCCGGGTGGCCGGCGAGCGCGTGTGCACCGGCCCCGAAGGGCCGCAGCGAGGCGATCTCGTCGAACATCCAGGGATAGATCATCTCCCCGGTGAACGGCAGCGGGCGGCGGGCGCCGTCGAACTCCGGGCCGCGCTCGGCCTCGGCGGCCCAGCCGGTCGCGCCGGCACCTGCGCCGTAGATGCTCTCGTGGAGCGCTGCGTACAGCGGGTTGTCCCAGAACTCGGTGCGGCGGGCGACCTGGTCCAGGAACGTGTCGGACAACCCGCTGGGGGCGGCGTCGTCCAGGGCCTCCTCGGCCAGCCAGTGCAGTTCCTCGTTGCCCGACCGGGTGCCCAGGACCTGGCCGACGGTCTGCAGCCGGCGCACGGAGAGCAGGTCGCCGTCCGGCAGGTGCACGGGCGCCGCGGCGATCCGGTCGGCCACCTCGGCGAACCGGGCGATGTCGGCCGGGTAGCGCTCGTAGAACCGGCGCACCTTGCCCGCCACGCGCGGATAGGTGCGGCGGTAGACCTCGCGGGCGTCCGCGCGCAACCCCGGCAGGCCACCGGTGACCAGGCAGCGGTCGAGCGCTTCGGGGGCGGTGGAGAGGTAGGTGAGGGTGAGGAAGCCGCCGTAGCTCTGGCCCAGCGTCGTCCAGCGCCGCCCTCCGTAGAGGGTGGCGCGGACGTGCTCGGCGTCGGCGACGATCGAGTCGGCCCGGAAGGCCAGCAGGTGCTCGGCAGCCGCCTGCGCGTCGGCGAAGCGTCCCATGGTCGCGCCGGTGACCCGCGAGCTGCGCCCGGTGCCGCGCTGGTCGAGCAGCACCACGCGGAACTGCTCCAACGCCCGCGGCAGCCAGCCGCCGCGGGTCG
Source organism: Mycobacteriales bacterium (assembly GCA_038256725.1). Classification (GTDB taxonomy): domain Bacteria; phylum Actinomycetota; class Actinomycetes; order Mycobacteriales; family Geodermatophilaceae; genus Blastococcus. The sequence continues at coordinate 4,436 of JBBSKB010000126.1, forward strand.
GCCGGGGCGACCTCCCGCCCGGGCCGCCCTGCAGGAAGAGCAGCAGCGGCAGGTCGGCGTCCCGCTTCTCGGGGCGGACCAGCTCGCGGACGAACACGTCGATCGTCGCGCCCTCGTCGCCCTGCCAGCGGAGGGGCACGGGCACCGACCGGTCGCGGACCAGCGCCCCGGGGAGCTCGTACCGCTCGTCCATCAGCGGGCCAGCGCCGGCGTCGAGGCGTGTTCGGCCGGCACGTGCAGCGAGCGCTGGCTCAGCGCCACGACCACGGCGGCGGCCGCCGCCGCGACCGTCGCCACCGCCAGGGCGGCGTTCGCCCCCGGGCCGTCAGCGATCTTGCCGGACACCGACGCACCGACGGCCACGCCCAGTGCGAGCGCGGTGCCGATCCAGGTGAAGGCCTCGGTGACCGCGGCCCGGGGCACGAGCAGCTCGGCGAGGGTGAACGCGCTGATCAGCGACGGCGAGACCGCGACGCCGGCGAGCACGACGAACGGGACCATCAGCCAGACGTCGCGGACGAGCAGCAACGGGACGCTCAGCAGCGTCAGCAGGACCAGCACGCCGGCGAGGCGGTGCCGTAGCGGCAACCGCCAGTGGACCGCGCCCCAGCCGATGCCGCTGACCATCGAGCCGGCGGCGAGGCCGGCGATGAGCACCCCGGACATCGGCTTCTCCCCCGCCTCGTCGGCGAAGGCGAGCAGCGAGACCTGCAGGGTGCCGAGGATCGTCCCGACGGCGGCAGCGACGACGAACAGCACGCGGAGCCCCTCGCAGCGCATGGCCGAGACGCTGCTCCGGTGCTCGTGCCCGATCGGTCCCGGCTCCGTGCGGCGCTGCGCGGCGAACAGCAGGCTGCCGACGGTGGCGAGCACGAACGCGGTGACCAGCCCGGAGGTGGCGTGCCCGGTGGTGGACAGGATCGTGACGAGCACCGGGCCGAGCACGAACACCATCTCGTCGACGACGGACTCCATGGCCAGCGCGGTCGGCAGCCGGTGACTGCCCCGCAGCAGGTGGGTCCAGCGCACGCGGACCATCGAGGAGACCGGCGGGAGGCACGCCCCCGCCAGCCCGGCGGTGACGAAGACGGTGATCAGCGGCCAGTCCTGGCGGACGGCGACGAGGAACGCGGTCCCGGAGGCGACGAAGACGGCGAGCACGGGCAGCAGCACCCGGCGCTGGCCGTGGGCGTCGGACAGCCGGCCGATGACCGGTCCGGCCACCGCCGTCGCCACCGCGCCGACCGCGGCCACGGCGCCACCGAGGCCGTAGGAACCCGTCTCGGCCGCCACCAGGAGCACGCAGCCCAGCCCCACCATCGACAGGGGAAGCCGGCCGATGAACGCCGACAGCACCATGGGCAGGGCGTGCGGCGTGCGCAAGACCTGCAGGTAGGGATTCGCCACGTGGGGAAGAGCCTCCGTCGAACGGGTTGCGGCTCTTCCACGCTAACCGACCCCCGGCGGCGTCACCGGTCGAGCGGGGGAGGTCGATCCGGCCGCCGACGCCGTTGTCGGCGGTCGGATCCCCGGCACGCTATCGCGCGGTGTGCGGGGCGTCACGGATACCGGGGCACGTGCCTCCCTCGTCAGGGGCGACCGTGGGCCGGACGGGACCGGGCCACGAGCGGCGGGACGCGACGGCGACGTCACGGCAGGATGGCCGGGTGATCCGGACATCGCTGACCCACTGGTTCGACCTCACGACGCCGGTCATCGGCGCACCGATGGCCGGGATCTCCGGTGGTGCGCTGGCCCGGGCGGTCTCGCAGGCCGGCGGGCTCGGGATGATCGGGGTGAGCGGACGACACAGCGCGGAGTTCGTGACGGCGGAGAGCGCGCTCGCGGGGCAGGACCAGCTGCCGTTCGGCGTCGGGCTGATGATCTGGACCCTGGCCGACCGGCCGGAGCTGTTCGACGCGACGGTCGCCGCGCGTCCCAGCCTGGTGTCGATGTCGTTCGGGGACCCGGCGCCCCATGTGGGCCCGCTGCACGACGCCGGGATCGCGGTGGCCGCGCAGGTGAACACCGTCGCCGACGCGCACCGGGCGCTCGAGGCGGGTGTCGACGTCCTGGTCGCGCAGGGCACCGAGGCCGGCGGGCACACCGGGCAGCGCGCGCTGCTACCCCTGCTCCAGGAGGTCCTGGCGCTCACCGACCGTCCGGTCGTGGCGGCGGGCGGGATCGCCACGGGCCGCGCGATGGCCGGGATGCTCGTCGCCGGCGCGGCCGGGGTGTGGATCGGCACGGCGCTGCTGTCCTGCACCGAGGGGCTGAACGGGGCGGGCGCGCGGCAGCGCGTCCGCGAGGCGTCGGGTGACGAGACCGTGCTGACCCGGGCCTTCGACGTCGCCGAGGGCATCGCGTGGCCCGAGCGCTGGCCCGGGCGCGCGCTGGCCAACGACTTCTCCCGCGTCTGGCACGGCCGGGAGGGCGAACTCGTGGGCGACGACGCGGCTCGCGGTCTGGTCGTCGAGGGCCGGCGGACCGGCAACCCCGCGCACGCCCCGCTCTACGCCGGCGAGGCGGTCGGGATGGTCACGGCCGAGCGCCCGGCGGCCGACGTCGTCCGCGAGCTGACCGCCGACGCGGAGCAGGCGCTGCGCGCCGCCCCGGACCTGTTGAGCTAGACGGCGCAGGTGCCGTCCTCGCAGCCCTCGGCGGCCGGCACCGTGATGAGCGGATCGGCGTCGGCCCAGGCGCGCTCGAGCATCTGCAGCAGCTGCTCGGCCGGCTGGGCGCCGGCGGCGCCGAACTTCCGGTCGACGACGAAGAACGGGACGCCCCTCGCCCCCAGCTCGATCGCCGTCGCGCTGTCCTCGCTGACCGCCCAGCGGAAGCGACGGTCGGTCAGCGCCTCGCGGACCTCCGTCTCGTCCAGGCCCACCTCGACACCGAGAGGCACCAGCGACTCGACGTCGAAGACCGAGCGCCCCTCCTCGAAGTAGGCGTGCAGCAGGCGCTCCTTGAGCTCGTTGCGCTTGCCGTGCTCGGCGGCCAGGTGAAGCAGCTCGTGCGCCAGCAGGGTGTTCCCGCTGGTGGCGTCGGCGAGGTGGTAGACCAGCCCCTCGGCGGCGGCGGTCTCCTCGAGGCCGCGCATGTTCTCCCGCATCTGCTCGACCGGGACGCCGTACTTCGCGGCCAGCGCCGGCAGCGTCGGGTGCGTCTCGCCGTCGGGGACGGACGGGTCGAGCTGGAACGAGCGCCAGACGACCTCGACCTGGTCGCGGTGCGGGAACCGCTCCAGGGCGGTCTCCAGCCGGCGCTTGCCGACGTAGCACCACGGACAGACGACGTCGGACCAGACCTCTACG
>JBBSKB010000127.1:0-7522 GCA_038256725.1 Mycobacteriales bacterium
GACAGGGCGAAGGTGAAGAACACCGCCACCATGACCGCTCCGGCGGCGAAGATGACCCGGCCGGAGTGCGCCAGGGCACCGATCATCGCCTCGCGCGGATCACCGGACCGCTCGTAGTGCTCCTTCGCGCTGGCGAGCAGGAACACCGTGTAGTCCATCGCGATGGCGAAGATCATCGCGAAGAAGAACACCGGCGCCCACGCGTCGAGGAAGCCCTGGCTCTCGAACCCGAAGAAGTCGGCCCCGAATCCTTCCTGGAAGACCAGGCGGGCCACACCGAACGCGGCGGCGGTGGACAGCAGGCTGGCCAGGGTGCCGAGCAGGGAGATGAGAGGCGCCTGCAGCGCGACCAGCAGGAGCAGGAAGCCCAGCACCAGCACGACCCCGATGACCAGGGGAGTGGACTCGTCCAGCTGCGCCTTGAGGTCCAGGTTCTCCACCGGGGCGCCGCCGACCAGCGCGGAATCAGGCAGGTCGGCGCGCAGCCGGTCGACCAGTTCGGACAGGGCGGGATCCGACGGGTCCACGGTGGGGACGGCCTGGATCATCGCGTAGTCGCTGCCGTCGGGGGCAGCCATCGCCGGCATCACCCCGGCGACCGCGGGATCGTCGGCGAGGACCGCGGCAGCGGCTGCGGCGTCCCCGGTGTCGACGACGACCTGCAGCGTGCCGGGTGCGCCGTCCCCGAACGCCTCCTGCACCTGGTCGTAGCCGATCCGGGCACTGGCCTCCTCGGGCAGCACCTTGATCGAGGGCATCGCCGTCTGCAGTCCGATGATCGGGGCGGCGAGAGCGAGCAGGACGAGCAGCGCGCCGATCCCGTAGGCCATCGGTCGCTTCCACAGGCGCTCTCCCCAGGCGGCGAAGCGCGGGGAGCGGTGCTCACCGGCGCGCGCCCAGGGCAGCGCGATCCGGTTGATCTTCAGGTCGAGCTTGAACAGGACCAGGGGGAGCAGCGTCAGGGTGGCGGCGAGGACGAAGACGACTGCCAGCATGATGCCGCCGGCCATCGACCGGAACGACGGGGACGGGACCAGCATGACCGCCGACAGCGAGACGAGCACCGTGGCGCCCGACAGCAGCACCGCCTTGCCGGCGGTGTCCATGGTCTCGGCGATCGCCCGCACCGGCGCGGCACCTCCGCCCATCCGCGCGGCTCGATAGCGCACGACCAGGAACAACGCGTAGTCGATGCCCAGGGCCAGGGCGAACATCATGGCGAAGTTCATCGCCCAGATGGACACCGGCACTATCTCGTTGATCAGCACCAGGGAACCTGCTGAGGCGACCAGGCCGGCGAGGGTCAGCAGCAGCGGCAGCCCGGCGGCGACCAGCGCGCCGAAGGCGAGCACGAGGATCCCCAGGGTCACCGGCCAGGAGAGCATCTCCGACTTCAGCATCGCGTCGAGGTTGGCCTCGTTGAAGTCCGACCACAGCAGCGAGGCTCCGGTCGGGTTCACCTCCACCGTGTCGGTGGACAGCGCCTGCAGGGGGGCCTTGAGGTCGTCGGCGGCGCGCACCATCTCGTTGGTGTCCGCGCCCGCGCCGGCGAGCAGGACGGCGGTGCTGCCGTCCTGGCTGATGGTCGCGCCGGGTTGCGGCTGGAGCACCTCGCCGATGCGGTCGTCGGCCGCGAGCAGGTCGGTGGCCTGCGCGAGGACGTCGGCCCCGGCACCCTCGGTGACCGCGCCGTCGGGGCTGTGCACCACGACCTGGATCGCGGAGCTGGCGTTCCCGCCGAAGTGGTCGACCGCCAGTTCGCGGGCGGCGACCGATTCCGAGCCGTCGGCCTGCCAGCCTGCCCCGGACAGTTCGGACTCGACGCGGGGGGCGAAGAAGCCCAGGCCGACGATGAGGAGGAGCCAGACGACGGTCGTCGTCCGGGCGTGCGCGGTGACCCAGACCCCCAGCCGGCCGAGCGGGCCGGGGCGGAACGAGGGGGGTGCGAGCTCGGGTGGCGGGCTGGGGGCCGTGGTGGTCACTGATGGATCGCTTTCGTCAGGAAGGGGAGGAGGGGGAGGGGGTCAGCCGGCGGCGGGCTCGGCGTGCAGACCGACGGCGGCCGCACCGGAGTCGGGGTCGCCGTACCCGCCGTCCACCAGCACCGGTCGCCGGCCGGCGCGGGCGAGCAGCGAGGCGGCGATGGAGGCGCGGTAGCCCGAGCCGCAGTACACCCACACGTCGCCGTCGGGCACCTCGTCGATCCGGTCGGCCAGCTCGTGCACCGGGATGTGCATGGAGCCCCGCACACCGCCGCTGTCGCGCTCGTCGGTGCGACGGGCGTCGAGCACGACCAGGTCGCTGTCCTGGCCGAGCGCGTCGGCCAGGCCGGGGAAGTCGCTGACCGGGTGGGAGTCCAGGTCGCGGCCCGCAGCCAGGGCCTCGGGACTGCCGACGGCGGCGCCGGCGAGCCGGTCGATGCCGATGCGGACCAGCTCGCGGCGGGCGTCGGCGACCTGCTCCTCGGTCTCTCCGATGAGGGTCAGCGGCGCGCCCCAGGGGACCAGCCACCCGACGTAGGTGACGAAGTTGGCGAGGGCCAGCTCGAAGTTCAGCGCCCCGGGCAGGTGGCCGTGCGCGAACGCCGTGCGGGTCCGCAGGTCGATCACCCACTCGCCGGCGGCGAGCCGCTCGCCCAGTTCCGCCGGGTCGACCGGCCGCGGCATGGACAGGTCCACCGGCGCGGGGCCGGCGGCGTTGCCCGGGCTCATGTGGCTGTACCAGGCGGGAATGGCGGTGAGGCCGGCGATCAGCTCGTCGACGAACGCCTGCTCGTCCTGGGTGAGCGCCGGGTTGACCGCGACCTGCTCGCCGACGGTGGAGGAGTCCCCACTGGTGGGAGTGGCCGAGCAGAAGCTGCCGAACCCGTGGGTGGGGAACACCGGGGTGCCGGCCGGCAGCTCGTCGGCCAGCCGGCGCACGGAGTGGTACTGGGCGTGGGTGAGCTCGTCGGTGTGCTCGGGGCCGACCAGATCGGTCCGGCCGGTCGAGCCGAAGAGCATGGAGCCGCCGGTGAACACCGCCTGCACCTCGTCGGCGGAGTCGAGGAGGACGTAGCTGACGTGGTGATGGGTGTGCCCGGGGGTGTGCAGCACGCGGACGCGCAGGCCGCCCGCCTCGAGGACGTCGCCGTCGGCCGCCGGCACCCGCTCGTAGGCCACGGAATCCCCGGCCGGGACGACGTAGTCGGCGCCCACGCGGCCGGAGAGCTCGAGGCCGCCGGTCAGGTAGTCGTTGTGCAGGTGGGTCTCCAGCACCAGGGCGATGCGGACGCCCCTCTTCTCGGCCAGGGCCAGCACCCGGTCGATGTCGCGCTGGGGGTCGATCACGACGCCGATCCCGCTGTCGCTGACCAGGTAGCTGCGGTCCCCGAGGCCTGTGGTCTCGATGATGTCGATCTGCACGACTGATCTCCTCAATACGGTACGGGGCAGGGGTATATCGTCAGGAAATAGCGAATCAGGCGGTCGGGCGGCCCTCCGAGACCCACTGGCTCATGCCGCCGTCCAGGTTGGCCACGTCGTACCCCTGACCTGCCAGGAACTGTGCAGCCTGCGAGCTGCGGCCGCCACTGCGGCAGACGGTGATGACCGGGCGGGCCCGATCGAGCTCGAACACGCGGGCGGGCAGCTGTCCCAGGGGGATGTGGGTGCTGCCGGCGATCCGGCCTTCGGTCAGCTCCTCGGCCTCGCGGACGTCGAGGACGACGGCCTCGGTGCGGTCGGCGGCCTCGGCGGGGGTGAGCTGGGGGATCTGCTGGGTCATGTCGGACTCCGATCGTCGTGGTGGTCAGGCCAGCGACAGGAAGAGTCGCTGGAGCTCGAGCAGGTCGAGCTCGCGGGTCTCGGCGTCCTCGTTGGTCGAGCAGTGGCGCATCCCGGTGGAGACGACGGCGAAGCCGGCCTTGCTCAGCGCCTTGGAGGCGGCGGCGAGCTGGGTGACGACGGCGGAGCAGTCGCGCCCGTCCTCGATCATGCGGACGATGCCGCCGATCTGACCCTCGATGCGCCTGAGGCGCTTGACGACGTCGGCGAGCTCGCCCTGGGGGATGTCCACGGGGCCACGGTACATACCCCCGGGGGTATCGGCAAGAGGGGGTTAGTCTCCCCGGACGGGCTGGGCGAGGTGCTCCTCGCTGACCTCCCAGAGGTGCCGGGCGTTGCCCTCGTCCAACGCCCACCGGCGCACGCCGGTGCGCACCTGCGCGTCGTCTTCGACCGTCGGCGCTTCGGCGCAGTCCTCCAGGTAGTGCCCGCCGGTGGCGAACTCCGGTGCGACGGCGGCGACGAGGGTGGTGGCCGCGCCCTGTTCGGGGGTCTTGAAGGTCACCGTGCCCTCGCGTTGCGCCTTCTCCCAGCCCTCGATGACGTCGGGCGAGACGTGCCGCTGCAGGTTGGTCATGATCCCGCCGGGCATGAGCGCGTTGGCCACGATGCCCTCGGCGGACCAGCGTCGGGTGGCTTCCACCGCGAGCAGCACGTTCGCCGTCTTCGACTGGCCGTAGGCCTGCCACGGGTCGTACTCCCGTCGCGCGAAGTGCAGGTCGTCGACGTGCACCGGCGAGGCCAGGTGGCCCGTGGAGGACACCGAGACGATGCGGGCACCGTCGGCCGCCGCCAGTGCGTCGTGCACACCGACGGTGAGCGCGAAGTGGCCGAGGTGGTTGGTGGCGAACTGGGTCTACCAGCCGCGGTCGGTCAACGTCAGCCGCGGCAGGGCCATGACGCCGGCGTTGTTGATCAGCAGGTCGAGCGGCCCCTGCCAGTCCGCGACGAACGCCACGACGGAGTCGAGGTCGAGCAGATCGAGACGCGCCACCCGCAGCGTGGTGCTGCCGGTCGTGCGGGCGACGTCCTGCGCGGCCCGCGCGCCCTGCTCGGGATCGCGGACGGCGATGGTGACCTCGGCGCCGGCCGAGGCGAGCGCGCGCACGGTCTCGACGCCGATCCCGGACGGGCCCGGGCGGGACCGACGGTCAGCCGCCGTGGGCGTGGTCGCAGAGGACCTCTTCGCCATCGGGGATGCGGCCGCCCGCGATGCCCTCGAGCGCCGCGAACGGCCCGCACGGGTGCGACTCCAGCCACACGTGGATCATCGGCGTCTCGACCGGCTTGACGAGGCCCGCCGGGCAGGCGCCGCTCGCATCCGTGATCCCCCGGACCTTGCCCCCCGCGTTGTAGCAGAGGTTGCCGTGGGTGTGCCACTGCATGAGGTTGCCGCCGAGGTCGGGGGCCTGCTCGAGGGGCGTGCCCCGCTTGAGCATGTACATCGCCGCCACCAGCCGGCGACCGCCGCCGCTAGTGTCGTACACGAGGGACTCGGGGACGTCCGGGTCGAGGATGACGTCGTCGTCCATGTTGGCCTCGTTGACGAGGTGCTCGATGCCCGTGAAGCCGTCGCCGATGGAGTGGAACCCGTTGGCCTCGGCGTAGGCCGGATCGGCCCACTGCGGGAGGCCGTGCAGGGTCACGGCGATGACGTTCTCGGCCACGGCCTGCTGCTCGGGGGTGACGCCCTCGACGCCGCTCAGGTCGATCGGCTTGGTGGGGTCGTACGGGACGGTGGCCGCCGAGGCGTCCTCGACGTGGTCCGCGGCCCCGGTCTCGTCGGCGTGGTGGTCGGCGGCGACCGTCCCGTGCGAGCCGTGGCCGTCTCCGGCGGCGTGGGCGTGCGAGCCGGTCGTCACCATGCCGAACACGGTGAGGGCGGAGACGCCGACGGCCATGACCGGCAGCGCCGCCCGCAGCCCGGGGCGGGCGCTGCGCCACGTCCACAGGGCGGCGCCGAGGGCGAGCACCGATGTGAGGGCGAGGCCGGCGGCGAGGCCGTCCGCTGTCTGGATGGGCTCGGCCTCGTCGAGGCCGGCGATGAAGGGGATGCCGCGCACCTTGGCGAGGGCCCAGCCGGCGAGGGCGCCCGTCCCGATCAGCAGGCCGAGGACGGCGACGGGACGGTTGCCGCGGACGAGCGCCAGGACGCCCCAGGCCAGCTGGAGGGCCGCAACGGCGGTGAACGCCAGAACCGCCGACCGGTGCTCGCTGTGGACCCCGATGGCGGCGGCGTGGATGGCCCCGGCACCGAGCGACGTGAGCCCGGCGAGCCCGATGAGGCCGGTGGTCGTCGACAACGTGGCGCTCGTGCCGGGATCGTCGATGGCGACGGTCAGGAGGTGCTCCAGGTGGCGGGAGGACGGGTCGGACGCGAGTGGTCGGCGCCTGACGGGCTGACCTGCACCTTGCCGCGCGCTCGACCTCCGGTCAATGAGTACCGGCCCGACGTCCTCGACGGGGCGACGGCATGCCCCCAGCGGAGACCCGGGGAACCGGAGAGGCCCTGGTCAGTTGACTGACCAGGGCCTCTCCGCATGGGGTGAGTGACGGGGCTCGAACCCGCGACACCCAGGATCACAACCTGGTGCTCTACCGACTGAGCTACACCCACCATGCCCTCCTCCCTGGGCGAGCAGGGAGGAGGAACCGCCGCAACGATACCGGAGCGCTCGCGCCGCCCGGCGAGGCCGGGGGAGCGGCGTGCCTCAGGCCTCGGGCGAGGGCGCCTTCTCGTTCCCGGCGAGCAGTGCGGCGAAGCCGCCGACGACCTCGGCGGCCGCCTTCTTCGCCTGGCTGCTGCTCGGCCCGGGCGAGTCCACGAACACCGTGCGGCGGTAGTAGGCCAGCTCCCGCACCGACTCGATGATGTCGGCCAGCGCGCGGTGCGCCAGGCCCTTCGCCGGCTGTCCGAAGTAGACGCGGGGGAACCAGCGGCGGGCGAGCTCCTTCACCGAGGAGACGTCGATCATCCGGTAGTGCAGGTGGTCGTCCAGCTCCGGCATGTCCCGGGCGAGGAACCCGCGGTCGGTGCCGATCGAGTTGCCGCACAGCGGGGCCGTCCGGCGCTCGGGCACCCAGCGCTTGATGTAGGCCAGGACCTGCTGCTCGGCCTCGGCGACGGTGAGCGTGGCGGCCCGCACCTCCTCGGTGAGGCCGGACTTCCGGTGCATCTCCTGGACGACGTCGTCCATGCCGTCGAGGTCGGCGTCGTCGGCGCCGATGATGAGGTCCAGACCCGGGTCCAGGACGTTGAGCTCGGAGTCGGTGATGAGCACCGCGACCTCGATGAGCTTGTCCTTGACGAGGTCGAGCCCGGTCATCTCGCAGTCGATCCAGACCAGGTGTCCTGCGCTGTCAGCCACGGCGACCGACAGTACGCAACGGCGCCGACAGGAACTCCGGGGACGCCGGGCGGGTCGGCCCCGGTGGGGCGTGTGATCCGCACGGGATCCGGCGCGGTCCCCGAGACCGCACCGTGATGTGACGTAGCGTCGAGAGGACGCCGGACGCTCGACTCCCGGCCCCGACCGGTGCCGCGAGGCCGCCCCCCCACCCGCCCGGAGGACCGACGTGCTGCCCCTCACCCCGCTGCCGCCGCAGACGGACGGGGAGCGCGCCTTCTTCTCGGAGCTGGTGCGCTGGGATTCCGGCAACGCCGTCCGCGGCGCCGTCGTGGCGGCGATCCCCTTCTC
>JBBSKB010000128.1:0-7390 GCA_038256725.1 Mycobacteriales bacterium
CGACGGCTACGCCAAGCTCGACGAGCTCCTCGCCGCAACCACCTGACCGGAGGCCCGTCCGTGGACATGAAGCTCGAGCTGGTGCCGATCCCCGTCACCGACGTCGATCGCGCGAAGGCGTTCTACACCGACCGGCTCGGCTTCCTGGCCGACGTCGACGTCACCCCGGCGCCCGGCGTCCGGGTCGTGCAGCTGACCCCGCCGGGCTCGGCCTGCTCCATCTCCCTGGGGACCGGGCTCGACGCCTACGGAGGCGTCCCCGGCTCGGTCCGGGGGTTGCACCTCGTCGTCACCGACATCGAGCGGGCCCGCGCGGAGCTGCTCGCGCGGGGCGTCGAGGTCGGTGAGATCCAGGACGTCGGCGGCGGCGTGCAGTACGCCGGGTTCAGCGACCCCGACGGGAACGGCTGGACCCTGCAGCTGATGCCCTGGCGCACCGGGCAGGCGTTCTAGGCCCGAGACGAGGCTCACCGGGCCGGGCGGCTCCCGGAGGCTCGGCGGCGCGCGTCCACGACGGCGACGGTGACCACCGTGAGCAGGATCGGGTGCACGAAGATGAGCACTTCGAGGCCGTCCGACCAGCCCGACGAGCGGTATCGCGCCACGCAGACCGTGGCCGCCACGAACTGCGGCAGGACCAGCGCCACCGTGTGGGCGAGCGCAGCGTGCGGCCGCCAGCGGGCTGCGAGGGCTGGAACCGGGATCAGCAGCCAGGCCAGCCAGTACCAGGCAGTGATGAACTCGGTCTCGTACGAGCCGCCGCCCAGCGCTGTCACACCCCGCGCCGTGCCGAGGGCCAGCACGGCGATCGCCGCGGACAGCGCGAGCACCCCCGCCGCCACGGCGATGTCGAAGGCACGAGGACGGCGGGATCCGGAACGCGACACGCGGCCACTCTGCCGCAGCGTCGCCCTCGACGGCGGAGGCCTGGTCACCGGTGTGTCCACTCCTCGGGTGAGCCCGCCGTCGTCGGACCCGCCTGGTAGACACGGGACGTGCTTCAGGCCCGATCGGTCGATGAGTCCTTCCTCGCACTCCCGCTGTCCGCGCTGACCGATGCCGCGCTCACCCGCGCGGTGGATCTCGGCTGCGAGCACGCGGACATCCGGGTCGAGCGGATCCGCACGCAGACGATCAGCCTGCGCGACGCCCGCCCCGAGGCGGTGACCGACGGCGAGGACCTCGGCCTGGCCGTCCGGGTCGTGCACGAGGGCACCTGGGGGTTCGCCGCCGGCGTCGTCCTCACCGCGGCGGAGGCCGTGCGGCTGGCCGAGGAGGCCGTCGTCGTCGCCAAGGTCTCCGCGGCGATCAACACCGACCGCGTCGAGCTCGCCCCCGAGCCGGTCCACGCCGACGCCACCTACGTCTCGGACTACGAGGTCGACCCGTTCGACGTCCCGGACGTCGACAAGACCGGTCTGCTCGCGGAGTTCTCCGAGCGGCTGCTGGCCGCCGACGGCGTCGAGCACGTGCGCGCGAGCTGCATGCACGTCAAGGAGCAGAAGTACTACGCCGACACCGCCGGCACCCGCACCCGGCAGCAGCGCGTGCGCATCCACCCCGACCTCACCGCGCTCACCGTCGACCGGGCCACCGGCTCCTTCGAGAGCATGCGGACCCTCGCCCCGCCGGCCGGCCGGGGCTGGGAGTACCTCACCGGCGGCAGCTGGGACTGGGCCGGTGAGCTCGCCGAGATCCCCGAACTGCTGCGCGAGAAGACCAAGGCCCCCTCGGTCGAGGCGGGCCGCTACGACCTGGTCATCGACCCGTCCAACCTCTGGCTGACCATCCACGAGTCGATCGGCCACGCCACCGAGCTCGACCGTGCGCTGGGCTACGAGGCCGCCTACGCCGGCACGTCCTTCGCCACGCCGGACCAGCTCGGCACGCTGCAGTACGGCTCGCCGCTGCTGCAGATCACCGGCGACCGCACCGCGCCGCACGGGCTGTCCACCGTCGGCTGGGACGACGAGGGAGTCGCCGGCCAGGAGTGGGACATCGTCTCCGACGGCGTCCTGGTGGGCTACCAGGTCGACCGGAACATGGCCCGGCTGCGCGGGCTGCCCCGCTCCAACGGCTGCGCGTTCGCCGACTCCCCGGGACACGTGCCCGTGCAGCGGATGGCGAACGTGTCGCTGCGCCCCGCCCCCGACGGCCCCTCGACCGAGGAGATCATCGGCGGGGTCGAGCGCGGCATCTACGTCGTCGGCGACAAGAGCTGGTCGATCGACATGCAGCGGTACAACTTCCAGTTCACCGGCCAGCGCTTCTACCGGATCGAGGACGGCACGCTCGCCGGCCAGCTGCGCGACGTCGCCTACCAGGCCACGACGACGGACTTCTGGGGCTCGATGTCGGTCGTCGGTGGCCCGCAGACCTACGTGCTCGGCGGCGCCTTCAACTGCGGCAAGGCCCAACCCGGGCAGGCGGCGCCGGTGAGCCACGGCTGCCCGACCGCCCGGTTCGACCAGGTGTCGGTGCTCAACACCGTGCAGGAGGCCGGGCGATGACCGCGGGTCGAGCAGTGGGTCGCATGACCGCCCAGGAGCTGGTCGAGGCGTGCCTGGCGGCCTCGACCGCCGACGCGCAGATCACCTACGTCACCGAGCACGCCGAGGCCAACCTGCGGTGGGCGGCCAACAGCCTGACCACGAACGGCGCGATGCGGTCCCGCTCCGTCGTCGTCGTCTCCTTCGTCGACGGCGGCGCCGGCATGGCGGCGGGCTCGGTCTCCCGCACCGGGACGCCGGACGTCGCCGAGCTGGTCGCCGCCAGTGAGCGGGCGGCTCGGGGCGCCGGCCCGGCCGAGGACGCCGTCCCGCTGGTCGCCGAGGCGCCGCCCGGCGCGGGGGACTGGTCGGCCGACCCGGCCGAGACCTCGATCGAGGTGTTCGCCGAGTTCGCGCCGGCGCTCGGGCAGGCCTTCGGCGAGGCGAGGGACCGCGGCGAGCTGCTCTTCGGCTTCGCCGAGCACTCGATGAGCACCACCTACCTGGGCAGCTCGACCGGCCTGCGGCTGCGCACCGACCAGCCCACCGGCCGGGTCGAGCTCAACGGCAAGAGCCCCGACTTCGCCCGCTCCGTGTGGTCGGGCACCAGCACGCGTGACTTCCGCGACGTCTCGGTGGCGGCGCTGGCGGCCGACGTGGAGAAGAAGATGGGCTGGTCGCAGCGGCGGGTCGACCTGCCCGCCGGGCGCTACGAGACGCTGCTGCCGCCCTCGGCGGTGAGCGACCTGATGATCTACCTCTACTGGACGATGGAGGCCCGCGACGCCGACGAGGGCCGCAACGTCTTCGCCCGGACCGGCGGCGGCAACCGGATCGGCGATCGGCTGGCCGATCTCCCGCTCACCCTGCGCAGCGACCCCGCGTACGCCGGCCTCGAGGCGGCTCCGTTCCAGGTGGTGCCCGCGTCGTCGGGCTCGGCCTCGGTGTTCGACAACGGACTGGCCGCACCGGCCATCGACTGGATCAGCGACGGCGTCCTGACCAACCTGGTCCGGCCGCGCGCCTGGGCGCTGGAGCAGACCGCGCCGGCCACCGTCGCCGTCGACAACCTGATCCTCGAGGACCGCTCCGCCACGGTCGATCCCGCCGAGATGATCGCCGCCACCGAGCGGGGCCTGCTGCTGACCACGCTCTGGTACATCCGCGAGGTCGATCCGCAGACCCTGCTGCTCACCGGGCTCACCCGGGACGGCGTCTTCCTCGTCGAGGACGGCGAGGTGACCGGCGCGGTGAACAACTTCCGGTTCAACGAGTCGCCGGTGGACCTGCTGGGGCGGGCGGTGCAGGCCAGCCGCACCGAGCGCACCCTTCCCCGGGAATGGAACGACTGGTTCACCCGCGCCGCCATGCCGATGCTCCGGGTGCCGGACTTCAACATGAGCTCGGTGTCGCCCGCCAGCTGAGCGCGGCGCGCCCCGTCCGCCCCACCCGTTACCGGAACGCCCCCGGCCGGTGCAGTTCCGACAACCGACCGGGTGACACCTGGGGAATGATGACGGCGACGCCTCGTGGGCAGAGGATTACCGTGAGTGTCGAAAGTTGAGGCGCTCGAAGGCTTCACCGCAGAGCACCTCCTGCCGAAGCCTTCTGCAACTCACCTTTTCCTACGCACACGGGCCCGGCTCTGCGGAACGGGCTGTCGAGGGGAGGACTCCCATGAGCAGGAGTCACAAGCCGTCGGTCTTCCAGGTCGGCAAGGTCCGGGACGACGGGCACACCGTCGTCATCTCCGGCTGGGGTCTGGGCCTGTGCGCCGCGGCCTGCGCGTGCCACCGGCACCCGGCGGCCGGACACCTGGCCATCGACGAGGACCAGGCGGGCGGCCGGCTCGGCCTGATCAGCTTCGCCGACGGCGGCTGCGACTGCTGCGAGGCGTGGACGGCCGACGAGCTGTCCGCGATCCTGCGGGACTTCGAGACCGTCGCCGGTCTCCAACAGGTCCAGGAACCCCTCGCCGGCTGACGCATCCCTCGACCAGCTCCACCAGCCCCGCCGCTCGCACGATCGCGGCGGGGCTTCCGTGCGTCCGAGCACGGTTTCCCCAAGTGCGTGGCACGCACGGGGCGGGAGTGGCCGCTGGGCCGAGCGGGGCGAACGAGGCGCCGACGGGCCCCCCGGGCCCGCGCGCCGTTCACTACCTGTCGACATCAGATCCCTACCGTCCGTACCGACGCGCAACGAACAGTGCCCTTCCCCGGCACCGGCGCAGCTGCTGATCGGAGGCCGACGGTGCAGTCCGCCCGCATGACCCCGCGCCGCCGTTCCCGGGCCGTCCTGGCCCTGGGCGCCGTGCTCGCCACCGCCGCCACCGGCCTCCTCGCGCCCTCCCCGGCAGGCGCCGCCCCGAGCACTGCGGTCGAGGCCGGTCAGCTCATGCGGCAGGCCGCCCAGGAGCTGACCGTCGTCGACGAGCAGCTGCACGAGGCCGAGATCGTCGTCGCCGCCCAGCAGCAGGCGGCCGCGGCCGCCGCCGAGCAGGCAGCTGCCGCGCACGCCTCCTTCGCCATCTACGAGCCACGCCTGAGGGCCATCGCGCAGGGCGGCTACACCGGGAAGACGCAGTCGCGCATGGCGGCGTTCCTGACCAGCCGCTCCGCCGACGTGCTGGTCCAGCAGATGACCACGCTGGACCTGATCGCCGCCCGCACCAACGCCGTCGTCACCGAGGCGGCCACCGCGCAGACCGCCGCCCGCCAGGCCCAGGAGGCCGCCGACCAGGCCGCCGCCACGGCGCAGGCCGGCGCAGAGCAGCTGCGGGCACAGAAGGCCGAGGTCGAGGAGCGCGCCGCCACCTACCGAGCCGACTTCGACCGGCTCTCGACCGCCGAGCTGGTGCGCGTCACCACCGCCGTCGCCGGCCGCTCGCTCGAGGCGCCCGCGGTCTCCGAGCTCCCGGTGGTCTCCGGGTCCGCCGCCGCCGCGGCGATCCAGGCCGCGCTGGCGCAGGTGGGCGACCGCTACGCCGCCGGTGGCACCGGCCCCGACGCCTTCGACTGCTCGGGCCTCACCTCGTACGCCTACGCCGCCGCCGGCGTGACCCTGCCGCACTCCAGCCGCGCGCAGTCCCAGCTCGGCCAGCAGGTCTCGCGGCAGGAGCTCCAGCCCGGCGACCTGGTCTTCTACTACACGCCGATCAGCCACGTGGCCCTCTACATCGGCAACGGCATGGTCGTGCACGCCCGTACCTACGGCTCGCCGGTCGCGGTCACCAGCGTCGACCAGCGCGGCTACCGGTTCGGCGTCCGCCTCGGCGGCTGATGACAATGGCGGGGTGACCGCCACCGCGACCGGGCCCCGGGCGACGGAGGCAACGCTCCGCCCCGACGCCGTCGGCTTCCTCGACACCCTCGTCATCGGGCTGGCGGCCACCTCGCCGGCCTACTCGCTCGCCGCCGTCCTCGGGCCGATCGTGGCGCTGGTCGGCGTCCACGCCCCCGGTGTGCTGCTGGTGTCCTTCCTGCCGATGCTGCTCATCGCCGGCGCCTTCGCCTCGCTGAACCGGGTCGACCCCGACTGCGGGACGACGTTCAGCTGGGTCACCCGGGCGCTGGGCCCGTGGACCGGCTGGATCGGCGGCTGGGCGATCGCCATGACCGGCGTCCTCGTGCTGGGCTCCCTGGCCGAGGTCGGCGTGCGCTTCACGCTGCTGGCCGTCGGCCTCGACGGCTGGACGGAGTCGACCGCGGCGGTCATGGGCCTGTCGGTGCTGCTCGTCGTGGTCATGGCCGCGATCTGCGTGCGCGGGACGGAGCTCTCCGCCCGGCTGCAGAACGGCCTGATCGTCGCGCAGACGGTGGCTCTCGCCGTGTTCGCCGTCGTGGCGCTGGTGCGGGGCCTGCAGGGGGACAGCCCGTTCGGTGGGCTGACCCCGGAGTGGAACTGGCTGGACCCCTCCGGCTCGGGCGGGGCCGCCCTCACCGGCGGGCTGCTGCTCGGCGTCTTCGCCTACTGGGGCTGGGAGTCGGCGGTCAACCTCACCGAGGAGACCCGCGACCCGCTGCGGGCCCCCGGGCGGGCGGGCGTGTGGTCGACGGTCGTCCTGCTGGTCACCTACCTGGGCGTGGCGACGGCGATCCTCGCCTTCGCCGGAACCGGCTGGCTGGCCGGCAACGCCGACGAGGAGGAGGCGGTCTTCGCGCTGCTCTCCGCCCGGGTGCTCGGCGGCTGGGACTGGGTCGTGCTGCTCGCCGTCGCGACGTCGGCGATCGCCTCCACGCAGACGACGATCATCCCGGCGTCGCGGACCGGCCTGTCCATGGCCCGCCGGGCCGCTCTGCCGCGCCGGTTCGCCTCGATCTCCCCCACGCACCGCACCCCCGACGTCTCCACCTGGTGGGTCGCCGGCATCGGGGTCGCCTGGTACGTCGGCGTCGGCCTGATCAGCGAGAACGCGCTGTTCGACTCGATCACCGGGCTCTCCCTGCTGATCGCGCTCTACTACGCGCTCACCGGTCTGGCCTGCGCCGTCTACTTCCGGCGGCAGCTGTTCTCCAGCGTGCGCAACCTGCTCCTGCTCGGCGTCGGGCCGCTGACCGGGGCGGGCATGCTGGCATGGCTGCTGGTGCTCTCGGTCCGCGACCTCGCCGACGCGGGGAACTCCTACACCGGGCAGGCGTGGCTCGGTGTCGGCCCGCCGCTGGTGATCGGCGTCGGCGTCATGGCCACGGGCGTCGCGCTGATGCTGTGGTGGCGTCGCCGGGACACCGTCTTCTGGCGCGAGCGGCGCAGCGCCTACCCGGGCTGACCGCCCCGCGTCAGCAGCTCGACGGCCGCGGCGATCCGGGGCCGCCGTAGGCCCGTGCCCACCGGCCGTCGGCCTTCGCCGCCTCGACCGCGGCCAGCCCGGCCGGGCGCAGCCGCCCCTCGGCGATCAGCCGCTC
>JBBSKB010000129.1:0-7361 GCA_038256725.1 Mycobacteriales bacterium
CGAAACGACACCCTTGCGAACCTGGCCCTTGGCGAGGTTGTTGAGGAACGAAGTGCGGCTAGCCGACTGCGTCTCTTCAAGGAGTGCACGGCGCGAAAGAACAACATTGTTGCGGTTCTTGTCGAGCTCGATGATCTTCGCCTCGAGCTCACGGCCCACGTAGGGCTGGAGGTCGCGGACGCGGCGCATCTCGACCAGCGAGGCCGGGAGGAACCCGCGGAGACCGATGTCGAGGATGAGGCCGCCCTTGACGACCTCGATGACGGTGCCGGTGACGACCTCGTCGGCCTCCTTCTTGGCCTCGATCGTGCCCCAGGCGCGCTCGTACTGTGCGCGCTTCTTGGAGAGGATCAGCCGCCCTTCCTTGTCCTCCTTCTGGAGGACAAGGGCTTCCACCTCGTCGCCGACCTTGACGACCTCGTTCGGGTCGACGTCGTGCTTGATGGAGAGCTCGCGCGAGGGGATGACGCCCTCGGTCTTGTAGCCGATGTCCAGCAGCACCTCGTCCCGGTCGACCTTGACGATGACGCCCTCGACGATGTCGCCATCGTTGAAGTACTTGATCGTCGCGTCGATGGCGGCGAGGAAGTCCTCTTCGCTGCCGATGTCGTTGATGGCGACCTGGGGGGTGCTGGAAGGACGGACCTGAATGGAGGTCATGTGGTTGGTTGCTCCGGACGGTTTATGCGTAGGGACAGGGGAACCCGTGGCCTCGGGACCACGAGGTGTTCAGCGGGGAGAGCCGACTCTGGCGTTCCGTGTGGGGAAAACCACGACAGACCTCTGGCGCATTCCTCATGGTACGGACGTCGGCCTGCCCGGGTCCACCTGGGTGCGCGCCCCACTCCGACCCCGGCGGCGTGTCACCATCGGCGTGTCATGAGCGCATCCACGTCGCCCGGGAGCGGCCTGCCCCTCGGCAGCGACGGCTATCCCGCGGCCGGCGGCGTGGCCAGGCGCCCGGCCGGGCAGGACGAGTCGGCCCGCGCCAACCGGCACTGGTGGGACGCCGCCGCCCCCGCCTACCTCGCCGAACACGGCTCGGACCTCGGGGACGCCGACTTCCTCTGGTGCCCGGAGGGGCTGCGCGAGGCCGACGCCCGGCTGCTCGGGGACGTCGCGGGACGGCGCGTGGTCGAGATCGGCTGCGGCTCGGCGCCCTGCGCGCGCTGGCTGGCCCGCGAGGGCGCCGACGTCGTGGCGCTGGACGTCTCCGCGGGCATGCTCGCCCGCGCCGCCGAGCTGAACCGGGGCACCGGCCTGACCGTCCCGCTGCTGCAGGCCGACGCCGGTGCCCTCCCGCTGGCTACGGCGTCGATGGACCTGGCGTGCTCGGCATTCGGCGGACTGCCCTTCGTCGCGGACGCGCAGGCCGTGCTGGCCGAGGTGGCGCGGGTGCTGCGACCGGGCGGCCGGCTCGTCGCCTCGGTGAACCACCCGATGCGCTGGCCCGTCCCGGACTCCCCCGACCCCGAGGACCTGCAGGTCACCTCGTCCTACTTCGACCGCCGGCCCTACGTGGAGACCGACGGCTCGGGCGCCACGGTCTACGTCGAGCACCACCGGACGGTCGGCGACTGGGTGCGGGCCGTCGTCGGTGCGGGACTGGTGCTCGACGACCTGGTCGAACCGGAGTGGGCCCCCGGCCGCACGCAGACCTGGGGGCAGTGGTCCCCCGAGCGCGGCGCCCTCGTCCCGGGCACGCTGATCCTGGTCTGCACCCGCCCCGCCGGCTGACCTCCAGCCGCCTCGACCGACGTCCAGCCATGCCTCCACGCGGCTGGACGTCGCCTCACCCGGCTGTGCCCTGGGTGCCGTGCCCCTGCGTCGCCAGCCAGCGGTTCGCGAAGCTCTCCCGGTTCCCGTTCCAGTAGGCCCGGCGGGTCAGCGCCCGGACCGACGACCGCGGAGCAGCCGCGCGGCGACCAGCGGGAACGGGTGGTCGAGCCAGACGACCGCCTCCGCCCGCTCGAGCAGCCGGGGCTTCACCGGCCGGTACTGGTACTCCGTGACCCACCGGCCGGAGGCCAGCATCGCCTCGACGTCGCGCTCGAACTCCGGCCTCGGCACCCATCCGGGCCCGTGCCACAGCTGCCGCGGGACCACCGAGCCGTGGCCGACCAGCCGCCCCCCGTCGTGGACCAGGGCGTGGGTCCCGCCGAGGGCGTGCGCCCGGTCCGCCTCGACGACGTTCCCGTCGAAGGCCTCGTCCAGCAGGCCCCAGATCACCGCCGGCGTGGCGACGTCGAGGTCCGTGGTGCGCCGGAGGGTGATCGCAGGCAACGGCCTCAGCCCTCGGACAGGGCGCGGGCGTACCGGCGGCGGTACCAGCGCTGGGCAACCAGGACGGCAGGGAAGGCCAGGCGCCAGCGACCGGAGGCGGGGGCGGTCACCGACCGCAGCGTCAGCCCTCCAGCGCGCCGTGGCGAATCCGCAGCGGTCCGGTCGGTCGACGACTGCGACGACACGGGCCGGTTCCCGGATCCGGAGCGGGCCGACGGCGACCACGAAGCCGCTGCGGGGTCTTGACGCCCCAGGAGAGCAGCGCTGCCCGCGCCTGCCCCCAGCACTCGTCGCCCCGTCCGACGAGCACGGACCGCTCGTACGCGCGGCGCCCTCCGGGCGCCGTCCACACCGCGTTCCCGGGTGCCGTCACCCCGGCCGGCCCGTAGGTCAGGGCCCGGTGCACGAGGCCGGCAGAACCCGCCCTCAGTGGGCGGCCTCGTCCCAGGTGCGACCGGAGCCGACCGAGACCTCCAGGGGCACGGACAGCTCCGCGGCGCCGGCCATCTCGCGGCGCACCAGCGCCTCCAGCCTCTCCCGCTCCCCCGCCGCGACCTCGAGCACGAGCTCGTCGTGCACCTGGAGCAGCATCCGCGAGCGCAGCCCCTCGGCCGCGATCGCCTTCTCCACGTTGAGCATGGCGACCTTGATGACGTCCGCGGCGGAACCCTGGATCGGGGCGTTGAGCGCCATGCGCTCGGCCATCTGCCGACGCTGCCCGTTGTCGCTGGTGAGGTCCGGCAGGTAGCGCCGCCGGCCCAGGGTGGTCTCGGTGTAACCGGTCTGCCGGGCGTCGTCCACGACGCCGTCGAGGTAGTCGCGGATGCCGCCGAAGCGCTCGAAGTAGGCGTGCATCTGCTCGCGCGCCTCCTCCACGGAGATGCGCAGCTGCCCGGACAGGCCGTAGGCGGAGAGGCCGTAGGCCAGGCCGTAGCTCATCGCCTTGATCCGGCGGCGCATCTCCGGGTCGACCTCGGAGATCGGGATGTCGAAGGCCCGGGAGGCGACGAAGGAGTGCAGGTCCTCCCCCGACATGAAGGCCTCGATCAGGCCCTCGTCGCCGGAGAGGTGCGCCATGATCCGCATCTCGATCTGGCTGTAGTCCGCCGTCATCAGGGACTCGTAGCCCTGTCCGACGACGAACGCCTCCCGGATGCGGCGGCCCTCCGCGGTGCGGATCGGGATGTTCTGCAGGTTCGGGTCGGTCGAGGAGAGCCGGCCGGTCGCCGCGATCGTCTGCTGGAACGTGGTGTGGATCCGCGAGGCGTCGTCGACCATCGGGATCAGCCCGTCGATGACCGTGCGCAACCGGGTCACGTCGCGGTGGCGGAGCAGGTGCTCGAGGAACGGGTGACCGGTCGAGGCGAGCAGCGAGGTCAGCGCATCGGCGTCGGTCGTGTACCCGGTCTTGTTCTTCTTCGTCTTGGGCAGGCCGAGCTCATCGAAGAGCACCGCCTGCAACTGCTTGGGCGAGCCGAGGTTCACCTCGCGGCCGATCACGGCGTAGCACTCGGCCGCGGCCGCGGCGACGCCGTCGGCGAACTCCTTCTGCAGGTCGTGCAGGAAGTCCAGGTCGACGGCGATGCCCCGGTACTCCATCGCGGCCAGCACCCGGGTGAGCGGCAGCTCGATGCCGCCGAGCAGTGCGTCGCCGCCCTTCTCGCCCAGCACCGTCTCCAGCGCGTCGGACAGGTCGTTGACCGCCAAGGCCTTGAGTGCGTCGGCGTGCGCGGTCTCGCGGGCGACGTCGTCCTCGGACGGGCCGAGTCCGTCCAGCGTGAGCTGCCCCTCGGGCTCCGCGGTGTCCTTGAGCTCGCGGCGCAGGTAGCGCACCGCGAGGTCGCCGAGGTCGAAGGAGCGCTGCCCCGGCATCGCGAGGTAAGCGGCCAGCGCGGTGTCGCTGCTGATGCCCGCGAGCTCCCAGCCGCGGGCCCAGATCGCCAGCAGCGGCCCCTTGACCTCGTGCACGACCTTGGGCACCGCACCATCGGCGAGCCAGCCGGCCAGCGCCTGCTCGTCGGCGGCGTCCAGCGCCGGGCCGAGGTCGAGGAAGGTGGCGTGACCGTCGCCCGCCGCGAGCGCGAGCCCGGTCAGCTCGCCGGTGCCCCGCCCCCAGGTGCCGCGGAAGATCACCCCGGTCTGCCCGGTGGCGGTGTGCGCCTCCAGCCACTCACCCAGCCCGCCGGCGGCCAGCTCGTCGAGCTCGACGTCGAAGCCGCCCTCCACCTCGGGCTCGGCGCTGGTCAGCGTGGCGAACAGCCGGTCGCGCAGCACCCGGAACTGCAGGTTGTCGAAGAGCGTGTGCACCTCGTTGCGGTCCCACGCCTGGACCGCGAGGTCCTGCGGGCCGACCTCCAGCGGCACGGCCCGGTCGAGCTCGGTGAGCCGGCGGTTCTGCATGACCGAGGAGAGGTGCTCGCGCAGCTTCTCCCCGACCTTGCCCTTGACCGTGTCGACCTGGTCGACGAGCTCGGCGAGGGAGCCGTACTCGCGGATCCACTTCGCCGCGGTCTTCTCCCCCACGCTCGGGACGCTGGGCAGGTTGTCGCTCGGGTCCCCCCGGAGCGCGGCGAAGTCCGGGTACTGCGTCGGGGTGAGGCCGTACTTCTCCTCGACGGCGTCGGGGGTGAAGCGGGTCATGTCCGAGACGCCCTTGCGGGGGTAGAGCACCGTGACGTGCTCGTTGACCAGCTGCAGCGCGTCCCGGTCGCCGGTGCCGATGAGCACGTCCATCCCCTGCTCGACCGCCTGCACGGTCAGCGTGGCGATGACGTCGTCGGCCTCGTAACCCTCGGCGGTGATCACGGGGACGCGCAGCGCGCCGAGCACCTCCTGGACGAGGCTGACCTGGCCGCGGAAGTCGGTCGGGCTCTCGGCCCGGTTCGCCTTGTACTCGGCGAAGATCTCGCTGCGGAACGTCTTGCGGCCGACGTCGAACGCCACGGCGAGGTGCGAGGGCTGCTCGTCGCGCAGGATGTTGATCAGCATCGACGTGAAGCCGTAGACGGCGTTGGTGGGCTGCCCCGTCGTGGTCGAGAAGTTCTCGACCGGCAGGGCGAAGAAGGCGCGGTAGGCCAGCGAGTGCCCGTCCAGCAGGAGCAGCCGCGGACGGACCGACGGCGTCGTGGGGGCGGCGGGCGCGGAGGTGGGGACCGGAGCGGACATCGCCGTCGATCCTAGGTGCGGGCGCCGACACCCGGGACCGGCCGACCCGCAGGGCCGATGGCTACGGTGCCGGGGTGACCACTCCTCCCCCTGAATGGCTGCCCGGCAGCATGCGCAGCCCGCTGGACGACAAGCTCGGCATCGAGATCGTCGACTTCACCCCCGACCGGCTGGTGGCGACCATGCCGGTGGCGGGCAACGAGCAGCCGTTCGGCCTGCTGCACGGCGGGGCCACGTGCGCCCTGGTGGAGACGATCGGTTCGGTGGCCGCGGCGATCGGCGCCGGCGCGGGCAAGCAGGTGGTCGGCATCGAGCTCAACGCGAGCTACCTCCGGGCGGCGACCTCGGGCACGGTGACGGCGGTCTGCACGCCGGTCCGCCGCGGCCGCACGTTGTCGACCTTCCTCATCCAGGTCACCGGCGACGACGGCCGGCCGACGGCGACCGCCCGGCTGACCTGCATGACGCTCAGCGGCCCGCAGTAGTCGAGGGCAGCGGCGGCACGCTGCGCCGCCGCGCCATCGCCGGCACCCGCCGGGGCAGGGGCAGGATCCCCAGCCGCCGGCGCTGCCAGGCGGCGAGGGAGCGGCCGAGGGTGTTGACCGAGGCGATGCGCCGCGTCGTCAGCGGGGCGAAGCCCATCCGCGCGAAGAAGCGCTGCCGGTCGGCCTCCTGCGGCACGGCGGCGACGACGTAGGCCGCACCGTTCGTCCGCGCGTAGCTCGCGGCCGCGGCGAGCAGGGCGGCGCCGACACCGGCGCGCCGGTGCTCGCGGTGCACCACGAACGTGTCCACGGTGACCTGCGGCGTGCCCAGCACCAGCGACAGCGGATCCAGGCCGAGCACCGCGAGGCCGACCCCGATACCGGTGTCCGCGTCCCCGTCGGGCCCGGGCAGGACGGCGAGCATCACGCAGTGCCCGCCGTCCTCCAGGAGGCGCCGGAAGCCCGCACCGGCGGCGTGGACGGGCGGGTGCCCGGTCAGCACCTCTTCGGTGTGCGACTCGACCCGGTGCTGGCGGACCAGCTCGAGGATCACGGACAGGTCGTCGGGACGAGCCACGCGCGTGACGACCGTGGACCGCGATGCGGATCCTGGCACAGCTGCCTCCCCCTGAGAGTTGACCGCAGCGTGCACCGCCTGATACAGGCAGTGACGACGACGCGCCGCCTCGTGTGACGGACGGGACGCGCGGTGCGAGATGCGACCGGACGGTGAGCGAACGGCCGGGGGGCGGCCGCCGCGGAGGCGGCCCGGACGCAGCCCGGGAACAAGGAGGGGCCCGGACGTCCGGAGACGTCCGGGCCCCGACGGGCCGGTTCAGCGGGTCAGACGTCGCCGCCGAGGTAGGCCGCCCGCACGCTGTCGTCGGCGGCGAGCTCGCCGCCGGTCCCCGTGCGGACCACCTCGCCGGTCTCCAGGATGTACGCCCGGTCGGCGATCTTGAGCGCCTGGGCGGCGTTCTGCTCGACCAGCAGGATCGTGGTGCCCTGCTCCCGGATCTCCTTGATGATCCTGAAGATCTGCTGGATCAGCTTCGGCGCCAGGCCCATGGACGGCTCGTCCAGCAGCAGCAGCGTCGGGTGGGACATCAGCGCCCGCCCGATGGCCAGCATCTGCTGCTCGCCGCCGGACATCGTCCCGGCCGCCTGGTCCCGCCGCTCGAGCAGCCGCGGGAACAGCGTGAAGACCCGCTCGAGGTCCGCCGTCCGGGTCTTCGCCCGGTCGGCGCGCGCGTAGGCACCCATGTCCAGGTTCTCCACCACGGTCATGCCCGGGAAGATCCGCCGGCCTTCGGGCGACTGGCTGATCCCCAGCGGCACGCGCTCGTGCGAGGCCATGTGGGTGATGTCCCGGTCCTGGAACCGGACCGAGCCGGCCCGGACCTTGCGCAGCCCCGACAGCGTCTTCAG
>JBBSKB010000130.1:0-7316 GCA_038256725.1 Mycobacteriales bacterium
AGCGGAGGCCGCGGGAGCCTGCTGCGCAGGAGCCGGAGCGGCCGGGGTCGGGGTCGGTGCCGGGGCCTGCTGCGCCGGGGCGCTGGGCGCGGGGGCCTGCGGAGCCGGGGCGGCCGGACGCGGACCCGGGGTCGGTGCGGACGGACGAGCCGCCGCCGGTCCCGGACGGGCCGCGGGAGCGGGCGCGCTGGGGGTTGCGGTGCCGGTCGCGGCACCCAGGGCCTCGCGGAGCCGACGGGCCACGGGGGCCTCGACGGTCGACGAGGCGGACTTCACGAACTCGCCCTGCTCCTTGAGCGTGGCGAGCACGGTCTTGCTGTCGACACCGAACTCCTTGGCGAGTTCGTGTACGCGGGCTTTGCCTGGCACGGGTCTCCTCTTTGTGAGGCCGGCGGCTTGCCCGCTCGACCTCGTCGTTAGTGGCGCATGGTCATCGTGAGAACTTCACGGCTGAGTCATCCGACTTGCGTCCTGTCGACATGCGGACCGGCCGAGTGCCGGTCCGACGTGGAACTTCTGGAAGGGGTGAGTGCGGCACCGCCGCGCTCACTCGCCCGTCCGGGTCTGCGTCCCGGCGCCCTCCGAGGAGGATCCGTGGACGTGCTCCCGGAGCGGACCGGCCTCCAGCTGGCTGCCTCCGGGGAGGCGCAGTGCCCGGTTGAAGGCCCGGCGTCGCTCCGCTGCGACCAGGCACCCCGGGGAGGGGTGCACCGACGCCCCCCTTCCGGGGAGCCGCCGCCGCGGATCCGGGACCAGGGTCCCGGACGAGACGACGACGCGCAGCAGATCGGTGACCGGAGCGCGGCGCCGGCAGCCCACACAGGTGCGCACCGGGATCGACGTTTCGGCCACCCTGCACTCTAGCGCGTCGTCGGTCCCCGATGTTCCACGCGTCGGGGTGGGGGCCGATGGGCGCTCGGCCGTCCCCCCGTGGAGGGAGCCGGCGCACCCGAGCGCAGCGGCGCCCGACCCACGCCCGGCGACGGCTCGGCGGCCGCGTCCTCGGCCTGCGCGTCGCTGCGGATGTCGATCCGGCAGCCGGTCAGCCGGGCGGCGAGACGGGCGTTCTGGCCCTCCTTGCCGATGGCGAGCGACAGCTGGTAGTCCGGGACCACGACCCGCACGGCCTTCGCCTGGGCGTCGACGACGCGGGCCTCGGAGACGCGGGCGGGGCTCAGCGCCTGGGCCACGTACGTGGCCGGGTCGTCCGACCAGTCGACGATGTCGATCTTCTCGCCGTGCAGCTCGCTCATGACGTTGCGCACCCGCTGGCCCATCGGGCCGATGCAGGCGCCCTTGGCGTTGAGCCCCGGCACCGAGGTGCGGACGGCGATCTTCGAGCGGGCGCCGGCCTCCCGGGCCACCGCGACGATCTCGACGCTGCCGTCGGCGACCTCGGGCACCTCGAGGGCGAACAGCTTGCGGACCAGGTGCGGGTGGGTGCGGGAGACGGTCACCTGCGGGCCGCGGAAGGTGCGGGCCACCGAGACGACGTAGGCCTTGATCCGGCTGCCGTGGCTGTAGTCCTCGCCGGGCACCTGCTCCGTCGAAGGCAGCACCGCCTCCACCTTGCCGATGTCGATCAGCACGGTGCCCTGCACGTTGCGACGTTCGTGCGCCTGCACGATGCCGCTGACGATGTCGCCCTCCTTGCCTGCGTACTCGCCGAAGGTCTGCTCGTGCTCGGCGTCGCGCAGCCGCTGCACGATGACCTGCTTCGCGGTGCTGGCCGCGATCCGGCCGAAGTCGGTCGGGGTGTCGTCCCACTCGCGGACGACCTCGCCGTCGGCACCCCTCTCCTGCGCCAGGACGGCGACCTCGCCGCTCTTGCGGTCCACGTGCACGCGGACGTGCTTGGCGGCGCCGTCGGCGTGCCGGTAGGCGGTGACCAGGGCGCTCTCGATCGCCTGGATGACCGTGTCGGCGGGGATGCCCTTCTCCCCCACGACCGCCTTGAGCGCGGTGACGTCGATGTTCACTGTGCTCCTCCTCGCGCCTGGGGCGCGTTCCCCGGCGCGACGTCGTCGTCGAGCTCGGGGTCGTCCATGTCGTCGTGCGTCAGCTCGTCGTCGAGCAGGTCGTCCTCGTCGGTGTCGGTGCCGGTGACGGCGTCGTCCTCCGGGACGGGGCGGCCGAACTCCACCTGGACCCGCCCGTTGCCGAGCTCCGTCCAGGGCACGTCCCTCGGCGTCGGCGGGCGCTTCTTCGCGCCGGGCTTGCCCGGCGCCTCGACCGCGATCGTCACCCCGCCGTCCTCCACCGCGGTGATGCGGCCGGCGACCTCGTCGCGCGCGCCGGCCGGACCGACGGTCACGGTGACGAGGCGGCCGAGGTTGCGGCGCCAGTGCCGCTGCTCGGTGAGCGGCCGGTCGACACCGGGGCTGGTGACCTCCAGGACGTAGGGCGTGCGGCCCATCCCGTCGTCCTCGGCGTCGAGGACCTCGGAGACCGCGCGGCTGACCTCGGCGATGTCGTCGAGGGTCACCCCGGAGTCCCGGTCGACGACGACGCGGACGACGCTGCGGCGGCCCGCGGGCGTGACCACCAGCTCCTCGAGGTCGTACCCGGCCCCCTCGACGACGGGCGCGATCCACTCGGTCAGCCGGGCGGCGGCGGGGTCGGTGCGGGCGGTGCTCCGAGAGGCGGACACTGCTACCTCCTCCTGGCTCGGGCGGCCGCAGGGTGCGGTGCGCGTCCCCGGACCCGTTCCGGCGCAGCCGGGCGGGGGTTCCGAGGGGAAGAGGTCAGGTTACCGCCCGGCGCGGGTGCCCGGGAGCGGGCACCGGGAGGCCGACGTGGAACTCGCCCGGCCCAGTGTGCCGCCCCCCGTCGCCGACGGCTGCGAGGATGGACCCCGATGTCCTCCCTCCGCGCTCCCGGCCCCCGGGGCTTCTCCCGGCGCACGCTGCTGGCCGCCTCGACCGCCGGACTGGCGCTCCTCGCCGCGGGCTGCACCTCGGCCCCGACGGACCAGCGCGAGCGGGTGACCGGCGAGCAGGCAGACCAGCTGCTGGGCCAGGTCGGGGTGCAGGAGACGCTCGTCGCGGCCTACACGGCGGCCGGCGCCGCCGACCCGGTCCTCGCCGGGGAGGTGGCGGAGCTCGCCGTCCAGGCCGGCGAGCAGCTGACCCGCCTGCGGGCCGCGGCCCCGGGCGCGACGCCGGCGGCGGTCTCCCCCGGCACGCCGCCCTCGCCCGGCGAGGCCCGCTCGTGGCTGCGCGCGCAGGTGGCCACGGCGGCCACCTCCCACGCCACCGCCTGCGTGCGCCAGTCCGGCGCGCGGGCCGCGCTGCTCGGCTCGATCTCCGCGGGACTGCGCGGACAGGACGGACGACTGGCATGACGGGAGCCCGGAATGGCTGACGACGGGGCCGACGAGGGCGCCCAGGACCTGGCCGCGGAGAACGCCGCGCTCGGCCTGGCGCTGGCCGCCGCGCACGCCGCGGTCTGGGGCTACGGCGTGGTGGGTGCGGCGCTCGAGCCCGCCGCCCGGGGCACGGCGGGCAGCGCCGAGGCGGCGCAGCGCGACGTGCGCGACCGGGCGACCGCCCTGCTGGCCGAGCGCTCGGTGGAGCCACCCCGGGCGCAGGGCGCCTACGCGCTGCCGTTCCCGGTGCTCTCCCCGGTCGACGCGGCGGCGCTGGCCGTGGTCCTGGAGGACGGCGTCTCCGCCGCCTGGGTGCGCGTGCTCGACCAGGCCGCCGGGGCCGGCACCCGCGAGCTCGCCCTCGGGGC
Source organism: Mycobacteriales bacterium (assembly GCA_038256725.1). Lineage (GTDB taxonomy): Bacteria > Actinomycetota > Actinomycetes > Mycobacteriales > Geodermatophilaceae > Blastococcus. Next base: position 3,736 of record JBBSKB010000130.1, read on the forward strand.
GCTCAGCGGCGCCGAGGTGCGCGCCGTGGGCTGGCGGGCCGCGGCGGGCCAGACCCCGGTCACGCGGGCGCTGCCCGGGCTCTGAAGGCGATCACCCCAGCGCACCCAGGAACGCGTCGGCGACGGCGACGGCGGCGCCGCTGGATTGACCGGCCTCGACCAGGACGGCGAAGGCGATCGGCCCGCCGGCCCCGTCGAGCCGGTAGCCGACGAACCAGCCGTGCGAGTCCGGCGGGGTGTTGGTGCCGAACTCGGCGGTGCCCGTCTTGCCGAACACCTCGCCGCGGTCGGCCAGCGCGGCGGCGGTACCGGTCAGCACCACCTGCCGCATCATCGGGCGCAGCGCGTCGAGGACCTGCGGACCCGGGCCCGCAGGCACCGCCCCGGCCGGCTCGGCGCCGACGACCTCGACCGGGGCGACCGGCGTGCCACCGGCGATGCCGGCGACGACCAGCGCCATCTGCGCGGGGCTCATGAGCACCTGCCCCTGGCCGATCATGTTCGCGGCCTTGGTCGTGCCGGTGCTGTCGGCCGGCACGCTGCCGGAGAAGACGTCGACCGGCAGCTGCCAGTCGGTGCCCACCCCGTACGCGGCCGCGGCGTCGGCCAGCGCGCTCTCCGGCAGCTGCATCCCCTGCTGGATGAACGTCGTGTTGCACGACTCGGCGAAGGCCTCGGTGAAGGGCACGGTGCCGAGGTCGAACTGGTCCTGGTTCTCGAACTCCCGGCCCTCGACCACCGTGGTCCCTGGGCACGGGAGGACGCTCTCCGGGGTCACCGTCCCGGCGGAGAGCAGCGCCGTGGCGGTGATCGCCTTCATGCTCGAGCCGGGCGGGAAGCGGCCGGTCAGGGCGTTGCCGGCGTCGGCCACCTCGTTGGAGGAGACGGCGAGGAGCTCACCGGTGCCCGGGCGGACGACGACGAGGTGCGTGGGGCGCGGCTCGGCGGCCACGGCGGCGTCGGCGGCGCTCTGGATCGCCGGCTCGAGGGGGGTCTGCACCGGCTCGCCGGGTACCGGCTCGACGGCGGCGATCTCGCGGCCCTCGTCCCCGATGGTCTCGTCGAGGGCGGCCACGCGGACGGTGAAGCCCGGGGTGCCGGCCAGCTGGTCCTGGTAGATCCGCTGCAGCCCCGAGGTGCCGAGCTGGTCACCGGGCGCGTAGCGGGGGGCGCCGTCCTCGGCGGACTCCTCGAGGATCTCGGCGGTCGCCGCGCCGACCCGGCCGATCAGCGCCTCGGCGAACTGGGCCGACGGGGCCAGCAGCCGCGTCCGGGTCGGGAAGACGGCGCCGGGCAGGTCGAAGACCTGGGCGCGGATGGCCTCGAAGGCGGGCCGCCGCAGCGTGATGACCGGCACGAACCGGCCGGCCGGAGCGGCCTGGACGTCGGTGGTGATCGTCGCGGCGTCGATGCCGGTGGCCGCGGAGAGGGCCCCGGACAGGGCCGGCAGGTCGGTCACCTGACCCGGGTCGACGCCCACGTCGACCACCTCGGTGGGGGTGAACAGCGGCGCACCCGACGCGTCGGTCAGGGCGGCGCGCTCGGGCAGGGCGCGCTCCAGCACCAGGTGCTGGCCCTCGGCTAGCTCGGGGTGCACCACGGTGGGCTCGGCGACGACCGCCCAGGAGTCCTCCCCCTCCTCGAGCCGCAGCGTGGCCTCGTAGCTCCAGTCGGGAGCGGCGGCCAGGTCCCAGGTCGCGGTCCAGGCAGCGGTCGCGGCGCCGTCCGCCACGGTGACGTCGCCGAGCTCGGCGGTCAGCGTCGCGTCGGGCAGGTCCGCGGCCGCCTGGCCCAGGAACGCCGTCGCGGCGTCGGGCTCCGTGGTGGCGGCCGCGGCCGCGGCGGCGTCGCCGTCCGCCCAGTCGTCGAGGAAGGCCTGCGCGGCCTGGCGGGCCTCGTCCTCGCCCCCGCCGGAGCAGGCGGCCAGGACGGGACCCGCGAGCAGCAGGGAGGTGAGCAGGAGGGAGCCGGATCGCGCGCGCACGTCCGCAGCCTCGCAGACGGACCGGACCGTTCTAGAACAGCACGCTGGAGAACTGCCCGACCTCGCGGAAGCCGACCCGGCGATAGGCGGCGAGCGCGGCGAGGTTGTAGTCGTTGACGTACAGGCTCACCACGGGGGCGAGGGTCGACCGGGCGTACTCCACGACCGCGGCGGTGCCTGCCGCGCCGATGCCCGTGCCGCGGTGGGCCGGGGCCACCCAGACGCCCTGCACCTGGCACGCCGCCCGGCTCACCGCCCCGATCTCGGCCTTGAACACCACCCGGCCGTCCTCGATCCAGGCCAGCGCCCGCCCCGCCCGGACGAGCTCGGCCAGCCGCGCCCGGTAGCCGGCCCCGCCGTCGAGACGCAGCGGGCTGACCCCGATCTCCTCGGTGAACATGGCGACCGCCGCGGGGAGCAGCACGTCGAGCTCGTCGGCGCGCACCGGGCGGACCCGAGGCTCGGGCGCGACGGCCGGCGGGCCGTCGACGGCCATCAGCGGCTGGCGGGGCCGGTGGTCACGGGGCGGGCCCCAGGAGGGTGCCAGCAGGTCCCACAGGGGCGCGACGGAGGCGGCCGACCCGACGATCGTGCTGCACCGGCGCCCGGCCCGGCGGGCCCGCTCGGCGAAGGCCACCGCGGCGGCGCGCTCGGCACCGGGGACGGCGAAGGGGATGAGGTTGGCCCCCGCCAGGCAGACCGCCTCGAGCGTCCGGCCGGAGCCGAAGCCCCACAGCGGCGCCCCGACGGCGCCCTGGGCGGTGCCGGTCAGCTCGACCCGTCCCGCCAGCACGCAGGCCGCCACCGGGTCGGTCGCCAGCAGCCGGTGGACGGCGGACTCGTCGGTCTCGTCCAGGACGCGAGCCGTCGGGGTGGCGGGGTGGGCGGATGACCCTGTCGATCTCAGCACGGGCAGCGGGCGGGTACGGGCCGGTCAGCTGACGGAGACGACGGGCGGGCCGGAGGCGACCCCGGCATCGGTGTGCTCGGCGGCGATCCGCAGCGCCTCCTCGATGAGGGTCTCCACGATCATCGACTCGGGCACGGTCTTGACGACCTCGCCCTTGACGAAGATCTGCCCCTTGCCGTTGCCCGAGGCCACGCCGAGGTCGGCCTCGCGGGCCTCGCCGGGGCCGTTGACGACGCAGCCCATGACGGCGACGCGCAGCGGCACCTCCATGCCCTCCAGGCCGGCGGTGACCTCGTTGGCGAGCTTGTAGACGTCGACCTGCGCGCGGCCGCACGAGGGGCAGCTGACGATCTCCAGCCCGCGCTGCTTGAGGTTCAGCGACTCCAGGATCTGGTTGCCGACCTTGACCTCCTCGACCGGCGGGGCCGAGAGCGAGACGCGGATGGTGTCGCCGATGCCCTGGGACAGCAGCGCGCCGAAGGCGACCGCGGACTTGATCGTGCCCTGGAACGCCGGGCCGGCCTCGGTGACGCCGAGGTGCAGCGGGTAGTCGCACTGCGCGGCGAGCAGCTCGTAGGCCCGGACCATCACGACCGGGTCGTTGTGCTTGACCGAGATCTTGATGTCGCGGAAGTCGTGCTCCTCGAACAGCGAGCACTCCCACAGCGCCGACTCGACCAGCGCCTC
>JBBSKB010000131.1:0-7005 GCA_038256725.1 Mycobacteriales bacterium
CGTCGCGGCCCTGGTCCAGCAGCAGCGGAGCGCGACGATGTCGGCGCTCCAGGACTACACGCGCCTCAAGCGCACCGGCCGCGCGTCGCGACCCGACCAGCCCGAGGACCTCGCCTGGTCGCTGGTGCTGGACTCGCTGGTCTTCCGGGCGGAGGCCGAGATCAGGTGGCTGGACCACTGCGAGGCCCGCGTGGCGCGCGCCGCGGCCACCCGGCCGCAGGACGTCGTCATCCCCGTGCCGGCCGACGAGGCGGCCCGGCGATGAGCGAGCCGATGCTGCGGCTGTCGGCAGTGACCCGGGAGCACCGCCAGGGCGGGTCGGTGGTGCACGCGCTGCGCGGCGTCGACCTGGCCGTGCACGCCGGCGAGCTCGTCGCCGTCATGGGCCCCTCGGGTTCGGGCAAGTCGACGCTGCTGCACGTGGCCGGGGGCCTGGACACGCCCACCACCGGCGAGGTGCTCGTGGAGGGCCGGGATCTCGCCGCCCTCTCCCCCGCCCAGGTCGCGGCCGTCCGCCGGCGCAGCATCGGCTACGTCTTCCAGGACCTCAACCTGCTGCCCTCGCTCACCGCGCTGGAGAACGTCTCGCTGCCGCTGGAGCTCGACGGCGCTCGTGGCGGGCTGGCGCGGCGCGCGGCCCGCGACGCCCTCGGCGAGGTGGGCGTCGGCCACCTCGCCGGCCGTTTCCCGGACGACATGTCCGGTGGCCAGCAGCAGCGGGTCGCCATCGCCCGGGCGCTGGTCGGGCCGCGGCGCCTGCTGCTCGCCGACGAGCCGACCGGCGCCCTGGACTCGACGACCGGCGAGGAGGTGCTGCGCGTGCTGCGGGCCCGCTGCGAGGCGGGCGCCGCCGGCGTCCTGGTCACCCACGAGGCCCGGCATGCCGCCTGGGCCGACCGCGTCGTCTTCCTGCGCGACGGCGTCGTCGTGGACCAGAGCGGCCCGGTCGCCGGCGCGGAGTCGCTGCTCCCCGTCGGCGGTGAGGGATGAGCGGCTGGCTCGCGCGCTGGCGCCTGGCGCTGCGCATCGCCCGCCGGGACGCCCGGTGGCACAAGGGCCGCACCCTGCTCGTCGTCCTCATGGTCGGGCTGCCGGTGCTCGTGATCACCGGCGGGGACACGCTGTTCCGGTCCGCGGACGTGGACGCGGGTGAGCAGGTGGCCGTGCGTCTGGGCGAGGCCGACGCCGTGATCAGCGGGGAGTCGCGGGCGGAGATCGCGGCCGACCCGGCCACCGGCATCGTGCACGCCAAGGCGGCACCGGCCGACCCGGCGTGGACGCGGGACGAGGTGACCGGCCTGCTGCCCGGCGGCTCCCGGGTGGTGGAGAGCCGGATCAGTTGGCTGTACGTGGGCACCGACGGCGGGTACGCCCGGGTCGACGCCTACGCCGAGGACGCCACGGACCCGATGATCGAGGGCCGGTACGAGGTGCTCGAGGGCCGGTTGCCCGAGCGGACCGGCGAGATCGCGGTGGGCCCGCGGGTCGCCGAGCGCGGCGCCGGGCTCGGCGAGGATGTCGCGCTCACCCGGGACGACGTGCCCGCCGAGGTGGTCGGCGTCGTGCGGCGCCCCTACGAGGCGGCGGACGTCGTCGTCCTCCCGCTGGCCGACGCCGGGCTGCTCGACGAGCCGCTCAGCCGGTTCTACGCGGACGTGCCGGGCGGCCTGGACTGGCCCGTGGTGCAGGAGCTCAACCGGCGCGGCCTCGCGGTGCTCTCCCGGGAGGTTGCGGCCGACCCACCGCCGGAGTCGGCATGGCTGCCGGCCCAGGACGTCGGCTACCGGGACGGCGGCAGCGACGCAGCCGAGACGGCGGTGATCGCCCTGGTCGTCGCGTCGCTGGTGCTCGAGGTGGTGCTGCTGGCGGGGCCGGCGTTCGCCGTCGGTGTGCGGCGGCAGCGGCGGGACCTGGCGCTCATCGGCGCCACCGGCGGCTCGGCCGGAGACCTGCGCCGCATCGTGCTGGCCAACGGCGTGGTGCTGGGCGGAGGGGCGGCGGTGCTCGGCGCGGCCGCCGGCATCGGGCTGGCCGCGGCGGCGATCCCCGTGATCGAGGCCCGCACCGACCAGGTGTTCGGCCCCTTCGACGTCCCCGTGCGCGACGTGCTGCTCGTCGTCGCGGTCGGCCTGTTCGCGGGCCTGGCCGCGGCCTGGTTCCCGGCGCGGCAGGCCGCACGGACCGACATCGTCGGCGCGCTGGCCGGTCGACGTGGCCAGGTGCGGACCTCGTGGCGCGCGCCGGTGGTCGGTCTCGTCGCGGCGGCGGCCGGCCTGGTGCTGGTCGTCCTCGGTGCGCGCGGCACGGAGCTCGCCGTCGCCGGAGGCGCGGTGCTGCTGATCGTCGGGATCGTCGCCGCGACGCCGTGGCTGGTCGGCCTGCTCGCGCCGCTGGCCGACCGGCTGCCGATCTCCGGGCGGCTCGCCGTACGCGACGCCACCCGCAACCGGTCGCGGACCGCCCCCGCGGTCGCCGCCGTCATGGCGACCGTGGCCGGCGTGACCGCCCTGGCCATCGGCAGCACGAGTGACAGCGCGCAGGCGCAGCGGGACTACCTGCCGTCTGCGCCGATGGGAGCCGGCCGGGTCTACGGGGGCATGGACATGACGGAGTCCGACTGGAGCGCCGTCGCATCAGTTCTCTCCCGCGAAGCACCCGACCGGCCGGTGCACCGGTTGCAGGGCAACGGATGGGCGAACACCGACGAGCCGGAGGAGGTCGCCGCGCTGGCAGCGGGGTGCGTCGGTGAGGTGATCACCTGCCGCTGGTTCCCGGACGAGGCCGACGGCGTCATGATCACCCAGAGCCAGGGGCAGTTGACGGTCGCCGATGCCGCCGCGCTGCGCGCGGTGAGCGGCTCCGGCCCGGCGAGCGAGGTCATCGCTGCTCTCGAGGCGGGCCGGGTCGTGGTGTTCGGGAGCGGTGCCGTGGACGACTCCGGGATGGTCACGCTCGCCGGCGTCCGGTACGACGGCGAGGGCGGCGGCACCCTGCTCGGCACGGTGGCGCTGCCCGCGACCGAGGTGGCGCTCCCCGAGGCCGGGACGCGCGGCGTGGACGTGCCCGCGCTCGTCGTCGTCCCGCCGTCGTCGGCCGGTCAGCTGCCGCTTCCCGTGGCGACGACGGCGCTGGTGACCGGCGGCCCGGACGACCCGATCGCCGAGGGGCAGGAGCAGCGGATCTCCGAGGCCCTGGCGGCGCTGCCGTCCGATGCGTCTCTGACGGTCGAGCGCGGGTGGCAGGACGACCTGGGCCTTCCCCGGTTGATCCTCGTGCTGGTGGGCGGCGCGCTGGTGCTCGTCGCCACGCTCACCGCCACCGGGCTGGCGCTCACCGACGCCCGGCCGGACTTCGCCACGCTGGCGGCCGTGGGGGCCGCGCCGCGGACCCGCCGGTCGATGGCGATGGCCTCGGCCGCGGTGGTCGGGGGTGGGGGATCGCTGCTCGGGGTGCTCGTGGGGATCGCGCCGGGCATCGCCGTGGCGTATCCGCTGACCAGCACGGACTACGGCGCCGGCGTGGACCCGGTGCTCGTCGTCCCGTGGGGGGTGCTGGCCGCCGTCGGCATCGCGGTGCCGCTGGTGGCGGTCGCCGTCACCGGGGTGTTCGTGCGGTCCCGGCTGCCGATGTCGCGTCGCATGGGCTAGCGGCAGGGCATCATCTGCGACCGGACCCCGCGGCCGGACCGCGGGGCCAGAAGACCTGGGGGCCGTCCTGCGAACCGTGCCGAAGCTGCTGACGGCCCTGGCCGCCGTGCTGCTGATGGCCGCGGGGGCCGTGGTGGCGAGCGAGCTGCTGCACCCGCGGGGCTTCGAGGACGCGGTGGCAGTGTCCCGGACCGACGCGCCCGCGGCCGTGTCATCGGCTCCCCCGGCGCCCGTTCCTCCGGCCCCGGCGGTGCCCGTGCCGACCCCGCCGCCGGCCTTCGACCGCGGCCTGCGCTCGCTCGACCACCCGGACAGCACCTGGGTGGTGGTGAACAAGCTGCGCCCGCTGCAGCCCCGCGGGTACGCACCCGCCGACCTGGTCGACATCGGCGGAGGGCTGCTGCTGCGGGCGGAGGCTGCCCAGGCGGTCGCGGCGCTGCGGGCCGAGGCCGCGGCGGCCGGCCTGGACGTCGCGGTGCTGAGCGCTTACCGCTCCTTCGAGCGCCAACAGGGCCTGTTCGGCGACTCGACGGCGCGGTTCGGCGTCGCCGGCGCGGAGCAGCGCAGCGCACGTCCGGGCTTCAGCGAGCACCAGACCGGCCTGGCCGTCGACGTGGGCGGCGGGGGCTGCGACATCGAGCGCTGCTTCGGCGACACCGCGGAGGGGCGCTGGGTGGTCGCCAACGCCCACCGGGCGGGCTTCCTCGTCCGCTACCCGGCGGGCTCCGAGCAGATCACCGGGTACCAGTACGAGCCCTGGCACCTCCGCTACGTCGGACCGGAGCTCGCGACCGAGATGCACGAGACCGGGGTGGCCACCCTGGAGGAGTTCTTCGGTCTCCCGCCCGCCCCGGAGTACGCCGGCGGCTGAGCGCTACCCGGTCCTGCTGTCCAGGACGGCGCCGGCGGCGTCGTAGGCGGTCACGGTGAACGGCACGGCGTCGGCCCATGGCGGGTCCTGCTGGGGCACCAAGGCACCCCACACACGTTCGCCGGGGCGGGGCCCGACGTCGGCGAGCACCGCGTCCAGCGTGCGTCCGTCCGCGGCGGCGACGGTGACCCGCGTCGTGCCGGGCGGGGCGATGCCGCCCACGATGCCACCGAGGGGCGTGGCGGAGGGGGTGCCTGACGTGAGGTGAGGGACGCCCCCCAATTCGCCCACCGGGGGAAGCGTGATGGCCCCACCACCGCTCACCTCGAAGGTTCCCACCCCCATGGTCCCGCCCTCGTCGGACGGCGGCCTGAAGCGGGTGGAGCAGGTGAACCACGTCTCGGGGTCACTCCGATCGCGCTGCACGGCGAAGGCCCACCGGACGCCGTTCTCCGAACCACCCACGAAGCCCCACTGCTGGGAGCAGCCTGCTTCGTCGGGCCGCAAGGGGCTGTCGACGATCTGCCGGCGGAACGCCTCGAACTCCGCCCATGTGCCCACGCGCACCGCCTGGACGACCTGGTCGAGGAGGCCAGGGGGCCCGCCTCGGCCGACGACCGCCAGCACCAGGCCGTCCTCGGCCCAGACCCGACCCTCGACACCGCCGAGATGGCTTCCCGCGAGGCTGCCTGCCCAGCCCGGTCGGCCCCGGACCGACGTGCCGGTCGTGTCGCCGGTCCAGAATCCCCACAGTGCGGCAAGGCGCGGGTCGGCGCGCACCGCGAAGACGGCGACCGAATCCGACTCCCCCTCGAAGCGGAGCTGTTCTCCCAGGCCGGAGGCCCCGGGGCCATCCGGTGGGCCGCCCGCGATCAGCGGCTTCAGCCCGGGTGGAACGGCGTCGGATGCGATCGTCCGGGGAGTGGAGCCGAAGTCGGCTCCGCGCGCCGCTTCGACGAGGTCCTCCTCGTCGACTCCCCGCGCGACGACGAACTCGACGTATTCGTTGCCCTCGATCAGCACCCACGTGCGGTCCCCGTCGGGGACCACCCGGCCGGTGCGTCCGCCAAGGTCGACCTCCCGCCCACGGGTCTCATGGTCCGGGCCGGTGCTGTACGCAGAGCCCTCACTCGACCCGAGCAGCAGGACCGGCCCGTCGAGGGGGTCGGCCAGCGCCGGATCGCCGTACAGGGTGGCGGATTGCGGTGCGTACTCACCCCCCGGCTCCTCGTACTGGATGTTCGCGAGCAGCAGTCCGTCCGGAACCGGGTCGAGCACGACCGGTGCCTCGAGCGGCTGCGCGTCGACGAGGAGATCTCCGCCCCCGGCCGCCCTGTCCGCGCACCCGGCCAGGCCCGCAGCGACCACGGCCGCCACCAGCGCCGTCCGCACCCTGTTCCCCGAGGTCATGGGCGCAGAGTGCCGGTGTGTGGTCTCGAACGGGTCTCAGTCGGTCGTGACGAAGTCGATCAGTTCCTCGACCCGGCCGATCAGCTGCGGCTCGAGGTCGGTCCAGGTGCGGACGCGGACGAGGATGCGCTGCGCCCAGACGTAGCCGGTGTCGTCCTCCCAGCCCAGCCGCCGGCAGACGCCGGTCTTCCAGTCCTCGCCCTTGGGGACGGTCGGCCAGGCCTTGATGCCGACCACCGAGGGCTTGACCGCCTGCCAGATGTCGATGAACGGGTGCCCGACGACGAGCGCGTGGTCACCGGTGACCTGCCCGGCGATGCGCGACTCCTTGGAGCCGGTCACCAGGTGGTCGACGAGCACGCCGAGGCGGCGGTCGGGGGAGGGGCGGAACTCCTTCACGATGCCCGGCAGGTCGTCCACGCCGTGCAGGGGCTCGACGACGACGCCCTCGATCCGCAGGTCGTGGCCCCAGACCTTCTCGACCAGCTCGGCGTCGTGCTTGCCCTCCACGTAGATGCGTCCCTCGCGGGCCACCCGCGCCCGGGCGCCGGCCACGAAGGTCGAGCCCGAGGCGCTGCGCGCGGGGGCAGAGGGCGCCGCCTGCTGAGGCCGCACGAGCACCACGGGGCGCCCGTCGACCCAGAAGCCCGGGCCCAGGGGGTAGCCGCGGACGCGCCCGTGCCGGTCCTCCAGGTGGACGACGTCCTTCTCGCAGCGCACGACGGCGCCCACGAAACCCGAGCTCGGGTCCTCGACGACGAGGTCCTTCTCGGCCTCGACGCTGGGCACCGGCTTCTTCTGCGTGCGCGGGTGGACGAGGTTGTCGTACGGCGAACGGGGAGGCACCCGTCGACGCTAAGCAGACCCACGCCGGTCGCGGGGGACGACGCGCCGGGGCCGGTCGACCTCGACACGCCCGGATGGAGCCGTTGTCGCGCAGCGGGATGAAGGTGGACTTCGTGCCGAACATGCCGGTCTTCACGGTGACCCACTCGGGGTTGCCGGACTGGTCGTCGAGGAAGACCTCGACGGCGGTGCCGATCTTGTCGCCGTCCGAGTCGTAGACGTCGTTGCCGA
>JBBSKB010000132.1:0-6833 GCA_038256725.1 Mycobacteriales bacterium
ACCAGGCCATCCAGATCCACGGCGCCACCGGGGTGTCGCAGTGGACGCCGTTGGCCGGCATGTACGCCAGCCAGCGCACGCTCCGCCTGGCCGACGGCCCCGACGAGGTCCACCACTTCGTCGTCGCCCGGCACGAGGCCGGCCGCTACAGCGAGCCGGCCCCCGGCCGGTCCGAGTCCCGCGGTGAGGGCGTCTTCGCCGGCCCCTGATCGGCGCCGTCCCCCCACGAGCCGCCCGGCTGAGAACAGGGCCCGGTCACCTCGGTGACCGGGCCCTGTCCGTGCGGCGGGAACCGCGGCTCAGCGGCACACGCCTCAGGAACGCAGCCCGCTCCGCAGCTCGTCCAGCGCCTGCGCCAGGCCCACCCGCGGCGTCCAGCCCCACCGCTGCGCGCGGTCGGCCCGCAGCCGTCCGGTCCAGACCGGCTCGTCGGTCCACTCGGGCTCGACGCCCAGCGCGTCGGTGACCGTGCCGAGGTAGTCCCGCCACGTCGCCGGCTCCCCGGCGACGATCACCGGGGTGGTGCCACCGGCCACGGGACCCCGCTCGGCGTCGTCGGCGGTCGCGATCGCGCCCGTCGCGACGTCGGCGATCAGCGCCGCCAGGTCGTCGACGTGCACCCAGGACCAGCTCTGCGCCGGGTTCGCCCGGCGCCCGCCGTCCCTGAACGCCTGCGGCCGCAGCGTGTTCCAGACCGACGTCTCGCCCGCACCGAGGATCGCCGGCGGGCGCACCAGCACGACCGTGAGCCCCTCGACCTCCGCGAGCGCGGCGTCGGTGGCGTTCTTGGTGTCGGCGTAGGCCCCGCTGCCCTCGGGCGCGAGGGCGCCGTCCTCGGCCAGGTCCCCGAGCCCGGCCGAGCGGTCGTAGACCGCGGCCGTGGACACGTGCACCAGCCGTCCGACGCCGGCGTCCCGCGCGGCCCGGGCGAGGACCGCCGTCCCTTCGGCGCCCACCCGGTGCTGCACCTCCCGGGACGAGCCCATGGGATGGACGGTGGTGACGACGGCGTCGGCGCCCTGGGTCACCTCGCGCGCGAAGGTCTCGTCGGCGAAGTCGCCGACGAGTTCGGTCACCCCGTCGAGCGCGGGTGCGCTGCCGGCCCGGCGGACGACGGCACGCACCCGCGCCCCCCGCTCGGCGAGCGACCGGGACACCGCGGTGCCCACCAGGCCGTTCGCACCGGTCACCACGACGACAGGAGTCTGCTCGGTCATGCCGCCACCATGCCAGCGCCCGGCCACCGCGGCTGGCCGGGTCTCACTCCTCGGGCGGCTGCCGTTCCTCCGCGAGCCGGCCGGCGAACAGCGGCGGCAGGTAGCGCAGCATCAGGGCCGACCACACCGCGTGCGTGATCATCGACGCCTGGACGCCGCCGGTGATCCGGCGCTGCTGCGCGAAGAGCAGGCCCATCGGCACGCTCGCCAGCACGAGCGCCGGGTTGCGGGTGGCCGTGGTGGCCAGCCCGTACACGGCGGTCGACGCGAGCACCGGCCGGTGCGGGCCGGCCGCCGCGTACAGCGCACCGCGGAAGAACACCTCCTCGGCGATCCCGTTCGCCAGCGCGGTGGTGAGCACGAGGGGATCGGACCCCTGGTCGGCGTAGCTGAGCACCGAGCCGATCGCGCGATCCAGGACGGGGATGCGGCGGGCGACCAGCGCCGCGGCGTAGAAGGCCCCGAAGGCGGCGACGCCGGAGGCGAGCGGCGTGAGCACCGGCCGGCGCAGCGTGTCCCCCGGACCGAACATCCGCCCCAGGTGCAGCGGCCCGGACGCCAGCCCTCCGACCACCCAGGTCCCGGCGACGCCGAGGGTGAGCCCGTAGAAGCGCGGCGAGCCCGGCGGGGTCGACAGCGAGACCCCGAGCAACGAGGCGCCCGCCACCGCGACCGCGCCGGTCACCCGCCGACGGCGCCGGAAGACCTCGTCGCTGTCCCAGTGCTGCCGGGGCACGCTCCGCACGAGCGGCCCGGAGGCCCGCGCGATCGCGGTCCGCAGTCCCCGCAGCGGCCGTCGGGCGGTCACCGCCGCGCCCCGCGGCTCAGCCAGCCGCGGCGCCGTTCCCCCGCCTGCTGCCGGCGTTCCCGCCCCCGCTCGAGCAGAGCGGTCATCACCATCTCGTCGTAGCCCATCGGCTCGAAGGGGACCACCGAGCGGATCGCGTCGTCGGTGACGACCACCTCGTTGCTCATCGAGTCGATCAGCGACCGGCCCGTGGTCACGTCCACATCGGTGACGAACGCCAGCCAGCGCGAGGACAGCTGCGGGCTGAGCAGCGGCACGGGGACGACGAACAGGTGCCGGTTCTGGATCTCGGCGATGCGGGTGAGCATCTGCAGATAGGTGAGCACCTCCGGCCCGCCCACCTCGAACACCCGCCCCTCGGCCTCCGGTGCGTCGAGCACGCCGACCAGGTAGCGGACGACGTCTCCGACCGCGATCGGCTGGGTCCGGGTGCTGACCCACCGGGGCGTGACCATGGCGGGCAGGTGGGCCACCAGCTGGCGGGTCATCTCCCAGGACACCCCGCCGTGGCCGACCACGATGCCCGCGCGGAGCACGGTCACCGGAACGCCCGTCGCGCCGAGGAGCGTCTCGACCTCGCGGCGGCTGCGCAGGTGCCGGGAGAGCTGGTCGCCGTCCTGGCCGAGGCCGCCCAGGTAGACGATCCGGCCCACCCCGGCCGCGGCGGCGGCGCGGGCGAACGCGCGGGCGGCGTCGGCGTCCTTGCGCTCGAAGTCGGGATCGTCCAGGGAGTGCACGAGGTAGCAGGCGGCCGCGCACCCCTCGAGCGCCGTCCGCAGCGAGGCCTCGTCGCCGACGTCACCGGCCACCGGGCTCCCGGCTCCCCGGTACCGCTCGGGCCGCCGGGTCATCGCCCGGACCTCGGAGCCCGCTTCCTCGAGCGCCGTGGCCAGCCGGCTGCCCACGAACCCCGACGCACCGGTCACCAGGATCCTCATGGGCACAGCCTCGCCCGGCCGGGCCGTCGGGGCGACCCGGAGGCCGGCGCGCCGATAACGTGCTGCCCTCGGCGGACCCGCTCCGGGTCGGCCACGTGCGAGCCGGAGATCCGCATGACCTCATCCCTCGACGAGTCCTCGGCCGGGCAACGCCGCGGGCGCCGCATCGCCATGTCCCCCGCGGAGGTGGATGTCTTCCTCCGCGAGGAGCGGACCTGCCGGGTCGGCACGATCGGCCCCGACGGCGCCGCGCACGTCTCACCGCTGTGGTTCGTCTGGGACGGGACGGCGCTGTGGCTGCACTCCCTGGTCCGCGCGCAGCGCTGGACGGACCTGCAGCGGGACCCGCGGGTGACGGTGCTCGTGGATGCCGGCGTGGAGTACACCGAACTCCGGGGAGTCGAGCTGTCGGGCCGCGCCGTCGGAGTCGGCGACGTGCCGTGGGCAGGTGGGCCGGACCCCGCGCTGGACGAGCCGGTGCGGCTGTTCGGCGAGAAGTACGCCGGTGGCCGCCTTCCCGCCGACAGCCGGCACGCCTGGCTGCGGATCGTCCCGGAGAAGCTCGTCAGCTGGGACTTCCGCAAAACAGGCTGACCCGCAGGCTCACGTCCGCGCGGCGGCCGTCTCGAGCGCCCGGCGGGTGAGCAGCCGGGCGAGGTGCCGGCGGTAGTCGGCGTCGGCGTGCATGTCGGCCATCGGCGAGGTGCCCCGGTCGGCCAGCGCGGCGGCGTCGGCGATCGAGGCGCCGGCGGCCAGGGCCTCCTCGGTCGCGGTCGCCCGCAGGACCGCGCCGCCCATGTTGGCCAGCGCCACCCGGCCGTCCACGGCCGCCGCCGCGACGATCGGCCAGTCGTTCGCCCGCCGGGTGAACTTCTCGTACCCCCACCCGAGGGCGCCGGTGCGCGGCACCCGGACCTCGACGACGAGCTCGTCGGGCGACATCGCCGTCTCGAAGAACCCGGTCCAGAACTCGGTCACCGGCACCTCCCGGCGCCCGCCGGGGCCCTGCAGGACGACGGTCCCGCCCAGCGCCAGGAGCGCGGTGGGCAGGTCCGAGGCCGGGTCGCTGTGCGCCGTCGTCCCGCCGATCGTGCCGCGGTGCCGCACCTGCGGGTCCCCGACCAGCCCGGCGACGTGCGGCAGCAGCGGCACCTCGGTGCGGGCGACCTCGTCCCGCTCCAACTCGTGGTGCCGGGTTCCCGCACCGATCGCGACCACCGCGTCCGCGCCGTCGCCCTCGACCCGGACGTAGGACAGCTCGGAGATGCCGCTGATGTCGATCAGCACCGTCGGGACGGCCAGGCGCAGCTTCATCAGCGGCAGCAGCGAGTGCCCGCCGGCCAGCAGCTTGGCGTCCTCGCCGTGCTCGGCCAGCGCGGTCAACGCCTCGTCCACGGAGCCGACGCGGACGTAGTCGAAGGGTGAGGGGATCATGCCTCGACCTCCTGTGCACCCGGGACCCGGCCGGCTGCCGGCCCCGCCTGTGCCGCGGTGCGGACGGCCCGCACGATGTTGTGGTAGCCCGTGCACCGGCAGAGGTTTCCCTCCAGGCCCTCGCGGACCTCGCGGTCGGACGGATCCGGGTTGTCGGCCAGCAGACCGATCGAGGCCATGACCATCCCCGGCGTGCAGAACCCGCACTGCAGGCCGTGCTCCTCGCGGAAGGCCGCCTGCACCGGGTGCAGCTCACCGTCGGCGGCGGCCAGGCCCTCCAGCGTGGTGACCTGCGCGCCGGCGGCCTGCACGGCCAGCACGGTGCAGGACTTCACGCTGAGCCCGTCGACGATGACCGTGCACGCGCCGCAGGACGTCGTGTCGCAACCGATGTTGGTCGCCTTCAGCCCGCGCTCCTCGCGCAGGTAGTGCGCGAGCAGGAGCCGCGGCTCGACGTCATCGGTGCGCTGTTCGCCGTTCACGGTGATGGTGACCTGCATCGAGTGCCCCTCTGCTGACGGTGTTGTTCGAGGTCTACACCGTGCGGGCGCTCCGCACACCACGGGACACCCTGTCAGCGGGTTGCGCGTGTCCTGCCTTGCACGCGGGCGGGATGGGTGCGAGGTTCCGGTCATGGCGATCTCGGACACGACCAGCGGGCTGCTGCCCGGGGGCAGCATCCTCGGCACCCGGGTGCTGCGCACCGAGGATCCCGGCTTCCTGACCACGGGCGCGGTCTACACCGACGACCTGGTCGACGAGCGGCTGGCCGGCGCCCTGCACGTGACCTTCGTGCGCTCGCCCGCGGCGCACGCGCGGATCACCGCGATCGACACCTCGACCGCCGCCGGCATGCCCGGGGTGGTCGCCGTCCTGACCGCCGACGACCTCGACGCACCGGCCCAGCGGCCGGCGATGCCGATGTACCCGAAGCCCATGGTCCAGCCGCTGCTGGCCCGCGACGTCGTCCGGTTCGTCGGCGAGCCCGTCGCCGTGGTGCTCACCGAGGAGCTCTACCAGGGCGAGGACGCCGCGGAGCTGGTCAGCGTCGACTACGAGCCGCTGCCGGTGGTCGTCGACCCGCGGGATGCGCTGGCCGGCGAGGTGCTGCTGTACCCCGAGGCGGGCACGAACGTCTGCTTCGCCGGGCCCGCGACGGCGGCGACCGCCGCGCCCGGCGACGACCTGGCGGCCGCCGAGGGCGCCACCGACGACGGCGCAGCCGCCACCACCGACGCCTTCGCCGACTGCGCGGTCGTCGTCACCCAGGAGATCGTGAACCAGCGCGTCGCCGTGGCACCCCTCGAGGTGCGCGCGGCCGCCGCGGCATGGGGCGAGGACGGCCGGCTGACCCTGTGGCTGCCCAACCAGGGCGCCCAGGGCAGCAAGCGGGCGGCCCGCGGCATGCTGGGCCTGCCCGCCGACCAGGTGCGCGTCATCACCCCGGACGTCGGCGGCGCCTTCGGGGGCAAGTTCGGCGCCGACGTCGAGCACGTCGTCGTCGCCCTGGCCGCGAAGCACGTGGGCCGGCCCACGACCTGGGTGGAGACCCGCTCCGAGAACATGCTGGCGATGACGCACGGCCGCGGGCAGGTGCAGACGGTCACGATCGGCGGCGACCGGGACGGCCGGATCCGCGCCTACCGGCTGCACGTGCTCCAGGACGCCGGCGCCTATCCGAAGATCGGCGCCCTGCTGCCCTCGCTCACCGTGCTCATGGCGCCGGGCGTCTACGACATCCCCGTGCTCGAGACCTCCTTCCAGAGCGTGGTCACCAACACGACGCCGAACGGTGCCTACCGCGGCGCGGGCCGGCCGGAGGCGACCGCGGCGATCGAGCGGGCCGTGGACCTCTTCGCGACCGAGATCGGCATGGACCCCGCCGACGTCCGGCGGAAGAACCTGGTCGCCCCCTTCACGGAGCCGTGGCTGAGCAAGGGCGGCGCCCTCTACGACTCCGGCGACTACCCGGCCGCGCTGGACACCGTGCTCGAGGCGGCGGACTACGCCGGGCTCCGGGCGGAGCAGGCGGCCCGCCGCGAGCGCGGCGACGTCCGGCAAATGGGGCTCGGGCTCTCCGTCTACGTGGAGATCACCGGCGCCGGCTCCGAGGCCGGCGACCCCAACGAGAACGCGGTGGTCGAGGTGCACCCCGACGGGTCGGCGACCATCCTCACCGGCACGTCGCCGCACGGTCAGGGGCACGCGACGGCCTGGGCGATGCTGGCCAGCGAGGAGCTCGGCATCCCGGTCGAGCGGATCACGCTCAAGTGGGGCGACACCGATCTGGTGCCCCAGGGCGGCGGCACCGGGGGCTCGCGCAGCCTCCAGCAGGGCGGCGCGGCGGTGCGCCAGGCCGCGGGCGAGCTGATCGAGCTGGCCCGGCAGCGGGCCGCCGAGGAGCTGGAGGTCGACCCCGCCGACCTGGTGGTCGAC
>JBBSKB010000133.1:0-6822 GCA_038256725.1 Mycobacteriales bacterium
CGGACGTGCCCTGGACGACCGACGCAGACGGGGGTCAGGCCCTGGCTGAGTTCGCCGGGCGGGCGTGCTATCAGTCATGGGACAAGCCCAACCCGGCGATGGCGACGAACGCCGCCTACCTGCGGCACCTGCTCGAGGTCGGGCACCTCTCGGTGCTCGAGCACGGCAGCGTGAGCATGTACCTGACCGGCGTCTCCCGGTCGCTCACCCACGAGCTGGTCCGGCACCGGCACTTCTCCTACAGCCAGCTGTCCCAGCGGTACGTCCCGGAGCGGGACGCCGAGATGGTGGAGCCGGCCGTCATCGCCGGGGACCCGGAGCTGCACGCGCTGTTCGAGGCCGCCACGGGCGCCGCGACCGAGGCCTACGACGCACTCCTCGCCGGCCTGGAGCAGCGCTTCGCCGACCAGCCCAACGCCACGCTGCGGCGCAAGCAGGCGCGCCAGGCGGCCAGGGCGGTCCTGCCCAACGCCACGGAGACGCGCATCGTCGTCACCGGCAACTACCGCGCATGGCGCCACTTCGTCGCCATGCGGGCCAGCGAGCACGCCGACGTGGAGATCCGCGAGCTGGCCATCGCCTGCCTGCGCGAGCTGCAGCGGGTGGCCGGCAACGTCTTCGGCGACTTCCGCATCAGCACGCTCCCCGATGGCAGCCAGGTCGCCGCCAGCCCGCTGGTGGGCGAGGGCTGAGTCCCCTGGGGCGGGTGCGCTCCGGACTCACGGACTGTCGTCCGGTCGCCGTAGTCTCGGGTGCGTGGCAGCGCCGATCGACACCCAGTACGAGGACCTCCTGCGGCGGATCCTGGAGCAGGGCACGCCCAAGCAGGACCGCACCGGCACCGGCACCCTGAGCCTGTTCGGGGAGCGGCTCCGGTACGACCTGTCCGAGACGTTCCCGCTGGTGACGACGAAGAAGGTGCACTTCAAGTCGATCGCCGTCGAGTTGCTGTGGTTCCTGCGTGGCGACAGCAACGTGGGCTGGCTGCGCGATCAGGGCGTGACGATCTGGGACGAGTGGGCCTCACCCGAGGGCGAGCTCGGGCCGGTCTACGGCGTGCAGTGGCGGTCCTGGCCGGCGCCGGACGGGCAGCAGATCGACCAGATCTCCGCCGTGCTCGACACGCTGCGCTCGGACCCCGACTCCCGGCGCATGATCGTCTCCGCCTGGAACGTCGGCGCGCTGCCGGAGATGGCCCTGGCGCCCTGCCACGCCCTGTTCCAGTTCTACGTCGCCGAGGGCAGGCTCTCCTGCCAGCTGTACCAGCGCAGCGCGGACATGTTCCTGGGCGTCCCGTTCAACATCGCCAGCTACGCGCTGCTGACCCGCATGGTCGCCGCCCAGGTCGGCCTCGAGCCCGGCGATTTCGTCTGGGTCGGCGGGGACTGCCACATCTACAGCAACCACGTCGCGCAGGTGACCGAGCAGCTCTCCCGTGAGCCGCTGGCGTTCCCGACCCTCGAGCTGGCGCCGGCGCCCTCGCTGTTCGACTACAGCTACGAGCACTTCACCGTGCACGACTACCGCTCGCACGCCGCGATCCGCGGCGCCGTGGCCGTCTGACCGGGGGCGCACCGGTGACCATCGGAATGGTGTGGGCGCAGGCCCGCGGCGGGGTGATCGGGGTGAACGGCGCGCTCCCGTGGCACCTGCCGGAGGACTCCGCGCTCTTCCGCCGGGTGACCATGGGCTCGACGGTGGTCATGGGACGGCGCACGTGGGAGTCCCTCCCGGAGCGTTTCCGCCCGCTGCCGGGCCGGGTCAACGTCGTCCTGACCTCCGACCGCCGGTGGTCGGCGGACGGGGCGGTGACGGCGGCGTCCGTGGCCGAGGTCCTGGCGCAGCAACGGGACTTCTGGGTGATCGGCGGGGAGGCGGTGTACGCAGCCTTCCTGCCGTACGCCCACCGGCTGGTGGTCACCGACGTCGACGTCCAGGTCGACGGGGACACCTGGGCGCCGGTGCTGGACGGCACCTGGCGGCCGACCGCGCGGACCCCGGAGCTGGGCTGGTCGGAGTCCTCATCGGCCGGGTTGCGCTACGCGGTGACGGAGTACGAGCGCGCCGTCGTGGGCGGCCCGGTGCCTGAACGTGCGGCTCGGTAGATTCAGCCCATGACCACCGACCCGGCCCGACCGTTCGGGCGCGTGCTGACGGCGATGGTCACGCCGCTGGCCGAGGACGGTTCCATCGACCTCGCCGGCGCGCAGGAGCTGGCCGCGCACCTCGTCGACCGGCAGGCGCACGACGGTCTCGCCGTCCTGGGCACGACCGGCGAGTCCCCGACCATGAGCGACGGGGAGTCGCACGCCGTCCTCGAGGCGGTCATCGACGCGGTCGGCGACCGCGCCACCGTGCTCGCCGGGGTCGGCACCAACGACACCGCGCACACCATCGAGCGTGCGCAGTCCGCGGAGCGGCTGGGCGCCGACGGACTCCTGGTCGTCACCCCGTACTACAACAAGCCCCCGCAGGCGGGCCTGCTCCGGCACTTCACCGCCGTCGCCGACAGCACCGACCTGCCGGTGATGCTCTACGACATCCCGCACCGCTCGGCGGTGCCGATCGAGGTCGAGACCCTCGTGCGCCTCGCCGAGCACCCGGGGATCGTCGCGGTGAAGGACGCCAAGGGCGACTTCGGCGCCATGGCCTGGACCAGGGCGCGCACCGACCTGGCTTTCTACAGCGGTGACGACATGCTCAACCTGCCGATCCTCGCGATGGGCGGTGTCGGCGTGGTCAGCGTGGTCGGCCACCTCGTGGGCCCCCGGCTCGCCGAGCTGATCGCCGCCGTCGAGGCCGGCGACCTGGCGCGTGCGCGCGCCGTGAACGACAGTCTGCTGCCGGTCTACACCGGCATCTTCCGCACCCAGGGCGCGATCCTGGTCAAGGCGGCGCTCAACGCTCTCGGCCTGCCGGCCGGCCCGCTGCGGCCGCCGCTGGTCGACGCGACCGACGAACAGCTCGCGCAACTGCGCATCGACCTCGCCGACGGAGGCATTCAACTGTGAGTGGCACCCGATGAGTGGCGTAGCCACCCAACCGCACCTGGGCCTCAAGGCCCCGCCGCCGCTCCCCGAGGGTGGTCTGCGCGTGATGGCGCTGGGCGGCCTGGGCGAGATCGGCCGCAACATGGCGGTCCTCGAGTTCGACGGGCAACTGCTCGTGATCGACTGCGGCGTCCTCTTCCCGGAGGCCGACCAGCCCGGCATCGACCTGATCCTGCCGGACTTCGGCGTCATCGAGCACCGCCTCGACGACATCGCCGCCGTCATCCTGACGCACGGCCACGAGGACCACATCGGGGCGATCCCGTACCTGCTGCGGCTGCGCGAGGACATCCCGCTGGTCGGCTCCCGGTTCACCCTCGCGCTGGTCAAGGCCAAGCTCCGCGAGCACCGCATCGACCCGGTGCTGGTCGAGGTCGCGGCCGGCGACGACCACCTCGCCGGGCCGGTCCACTGCGAGTTCATCTCGGTGAACCACTCGATCCCCGACGCGCTCGCCGTCGCCGTGCACACCCCGGCGGGGCTGCTGGTGCACACCGGTGACTTCAAGATGGACCAGCTGCCGCTCGACGGCGTGCTCACTGACCTCGGGGCCTTCGCCCGGCTCGGCGTCTCGGGCATCGACCTGCTGCTGTCGGACTCCACCAACGCCGAGGTGCCCGGCTTCGTCACCCCCGAGCGCAGCATCGGCCCGGTCCTGGACGACGTCTTCGCCCGCGCCACCCAGCGGCTGATCGTCTCCAGCTTCGCCAGCCACGTGCACCGCATCCAGCAGGTGCTCGACTGCGCGCACCGGCACAACCGCAAGGTGGCGCTGGTCGGCCGGTCGATGGTCCGCAACATGGGCGTCGCCCGCGACCTCGGCCTGCTGCACATGGCGCCGGGCCTCATGGTGTCGCTCGACGACGCGGCCAAGATGCCGCCCGGGCAGGTCGTGCTGGTGAGCACCGGTTCCCAGGGCGAGCCGCTCTCCGCACTCGGCCGCATGGCGCGGGGCGACCACCACCAGGTCACCATCGAGCCCGGCGACACCGTCGTGCTCGCCTCGTCGCTGGTGCCGGGGAACGAGACGGCCGTCTACAAGGTGATCAACGGGCTGTCCCGGCTCGGCGCCACCGTCGTGCACAAGGAGACCGCGAAGGTGCACGTCTCCGGGCACGCGCCCGCCGGTGAGCTGCGCACCCTGCTCAACGTGGCCAAGCCGCGCTACCTGATGCCCGTGCACGGGGAGTGGCGGCACCTGCGTGCGCACGCGAAGCTCGCCGAGGAGACCGGCATGCCGGCCGACCGCGTGCTCCTCGCCGAGGACGGCGTCGTCATCGACCTGGTCGACGGCAAGGCCAGGATCGTCGGCAGCGTGCCCATCGGCAACGTCTACGTCGACGGGCTCAACGTCGGCGACGTCGGCGAGGAGTCCCTGCAGGCGCGGCGGATACTGGGCGACGAGGGCTTCGTGGCGCTGACCGTCGTGGTCGAGCCCTCGACCCGCACCATCGTGCGGCCGGTGCACCTGTCCACCAAGGGCTTCTCCGACGACCCGTCGACCTTCGACGAGGTGCTGCGCCTGGTCGAGGACAACCTGCGGCGGGCACTGCAGGACGAGAACGTCGACGCCCACCGGATGTCGCAGATCATCCGCCGCACCGTCGGCAAGTGGGTGTCGGACAAGCACCGTCGTCGTCCGATGATCATCCCGACCGTGCTGGAGGTCTGACCTCGGGAGTCGCGGGCCGGGGTGTCCGGGCCGGTCAGAGGGGGATGGGCACTCCGGTGTCCCGCCGCAGCACCTCGCGGGGCCAGCGGTCCAGGCCGCGGGCGGCCTCGGCGCGGCGGAGCCCGCAGAGCCCCGGGCCGAGGCCCTCCGGCGCCACGGGCGTGAACCCGATCCGGCGGAGGTGGGCGCACCCGTCGACGATCTCGGCCGAGCGCGGCGAACGGCCGACCGGCGGCGCGCTCGATCTCGCGGAGCAGCGACAGGTCGTCCTCGCGGGCCGGCCGGATGGCCGTCATAGGCCGACGACGTCGATCGGGGTCAGGCCCTCGTCGGCCGGCAGCTCGAAGCCCCAGACCTGGGCGTAGAAGGACAGCTCGCCGTCGAGCGCGGCCCGAATGTTCTCCGCCTTGCGGAACCCGTGCTGCTCGCCGGCGAAGAGCAGGTAGGCGTGCGGCACGCCCTTCTCCCGCAACGCGGCGACGATCGCCTCGGCCTGGTCGGGCGGCACGATCGCGTCCTCGTCGCCCTGGAAGACCGCCAGCGGGGTGTCCAGCGCGTCGACGTGGTTGATCGGCGAGCGCGCCGCGTGGACGGGGTTGCCCGAGGGCCCTGCATCCGGGTCGTAGGGCGCGACCAGCCCGTCGAGGTAGCGGGACTCGAACTTGTGCGTCTCCGCGGCGAGCGCGGCGAGGTCGGCGACGCCGTAGTGGCTGGCTCCGGCGGTGAAGACGCCCGGGCGCATGGAGAGCGCGGCCAGCGTGGTGTACCCGCCGGCCGAGCCGCCGCGGATCGCCAGCCGCGCCGGGTCCACCCGGCCGGCGTCGGCGAGGAACCGGGCGCAGGCCACGACGTCGTCCAGGTCGACCACGCCCCACCGGCCCTGCAGCGCGTCGCGGTAGCGGCGGCCGTAGCCGGTCGACCCGCGGTAGTCGACGTCCGCGACGCAGAAGCCGCGCGAGGTCCAGTACTGGACGGCGAGGTTCAGCACCGGGCTGGCCGAGGAGGTGGGCCCGCCGTGCACGAGGACGAGCAGCGGCGGCAGGTCCCCGTCGACGGCGGATTCCTCCGGGTTGGTCGGCGGGTAGACCAGCGCGTGCGCCTCGGCGATGCCGGTGCCGGCGTCCTCGGTGGGGAAGGTGACGTGCTCGGGCCGGGAGAACCACGCGGGGTCGAGCCCGAGCTCGCGCGCCGGACGCAGGACGCGGGGCGCCCTGCCGTCCAGCGGCACCTGCAGCACCACCGGCTCGCTGTCCGGGCCGCCGGCCACGCAGACGACGCCGTCGCCGCACGCCTGCAGGTCCCGCAGCGCCGCGTAGGGCAGGTCGACCTCCCGCAGCTCGCCGGTGGGGGAGAGGACCGCCAGGCGGTCGGCCCCGTTCCGGCCGTAGGCGACGGCGATCCGGCCGTCGGCCAGTAGCGCGTAACGGCTCTGCCCGAACACCCACTGCGGCCCACCGATGTCGCTGCCGACGTCGAGGACCAGCTCCATCTCGCCGTGCGGTCGCTTCCGGTACAGCGACCAGAAGTTCGTGCGGTCGCAGAGGAACCACAGCGTGCCGTCGGCACCCCAGGACGGCTGGACCACCGACTCACCCGGGCCACCGGCGATCGCGTGCTCCTGTCCGTCGGCACCCCGGACGACCAGCCTTGCTGCGTCCCAGGGCATGTGCGGGTGGTCCCACTGCAGCCAGGCGAGCGCGTCGCCCCCGGGGGAGGGACGCGGGTCGGACACGAAGTCCGGCCCGGAGACCAGCACCTCCACGCCTTCGGCGCGCACCCGCACGACCTCGTTGACGACGTCGGCGGCCGGCGCGTGCTCGGCCGGATGGGTCTCCCGGACGGCGAGCACGCTGCCGTCGTCGACCTGCAGGTCGGCGTGCCGGACGCCGGCCCGGACCGCGGGCTCGGGCGACACGGGCACGGGGGTCGCGCTGCCCGGATCGAGCCGGTACAGCCGCTGGTCGGAGAACTCGGTGAACCACAGCGTGCCGTCGGCGACGGTCCACGCGCCGCCGCCGTACTCGTGCACCCGGGTGCGGGCGTTCCAGGGCGCGGGCAGCACGTCGGTGACCGCGCCGTCGACCCCGCGCCGCACGATCA
>JBBSKB010000134.1:0-6736 GCA_038256725.1 Mycobacteriales bacterium
ATGGTGACCACCGGGTCGCCCTACGCGGTGGCCCCGGGCGTGCTGCGCAAGGACGACGGCACGCCGTACCGGGTCTACACGCCGTACGCCCGGGCCTGGCGGGCGCGCGGGCTGCACTCCCCCGCGACGACCCCACGCGTCGTGCACTGGACCGACGGCGGCGTGCGCACCGACGGCGTGCCGCGCGACCCGGATCTCGGTGACGTCGCGCTGCCGCCGGCGGGCGAGAAGGCCGCGCTGGAGCGATGGAAGCAGTTCCTCGCCGACGACGTGTCGGGCTACGCCGAGCGGCGGAACCTGCCGGGCGTCGACGGCACCAGCCGGATGTCGGCCTACCTGAAGTACGGCTGCATCCACCCGCGGACGATGCACGCGGCACTCGGGCGCAGCGCCGGCGAGCGGGTCTTCGGCGACGAGCTGATCTGGCGCGACTTCTACGCCGACGTGCTGTGGCACCGGCCGGAGACGGCCCGCGAGGACCTGCAGCCGCAGCTGGCCGACCTCGAGTACGACACCGGTGCAGAGGCGGACCGCCGCTTCGAGCGCTGGGCGACCGGGACGACGGGCTACCCGATCGTCGACGCCGGGATGCGCCAGCTGCTCGGCGAGGCGTGGATGCACAACCGGGTCCGGATGATCGTGGCGTCCTTCCTCACCAAGGACCTGCACCTCTACTGGACCCGCGGCGCGCAGCACTTCATGAAGCACCTGCGCGACGGAGACCTGGCCAGCAACAGCCACGGCTGGCAGTGGGTCGCCGGCACCGGGACGGACGCGTCGCCGTACTTCCGGGTCTTCAACCCGGTCAAGCAGGGGCGCGACCACGACCCGTCCGGCGACTACATCCGGCGGTGGGTGCCGGAGCTGAGATCGCTGACGGGCAAGCAGATCCACGAGCCGTGGCTGCTGCCGGCCGGTCCCCCGAACGGCTACCCGCTGCCGGTCGTCGACCACGCCGAGGAGCGGGCCGAGACGCTGCGGCGCTACCAGGCGGTCAGGGGCACAGCCCGTTGACGTCGTAGGAGACCCCGGGGTTTGTGGCCGGCTGCACCTGGGCCATCACGACCGGACCGCCGCTGAAGGAGTGCTCCGGTCCGCAGATGCTGCGCGGCTCGGCGTCGGGTGAGCGGAAGACCCAGTTCTGCATCTTCAGCAGCTGCCACTGGCCGACGATCGCCCGCCAGTCGTTGTTGGGGTCGGCGACGCTGCCGCGATCGGAGTAGGTCCCGATCCGGTAGCCGGCGGCGCGCAGCACGTCGACGAGCCCCTGGATGACGGCCCTGTTGACCGCGACGGCGCCGGCGTACACCTCGCTGTCCTGCCAGAACGGCCCGTTCGTGTACGGCCCCTCGACGTCCATCCACACCATCGGCCGCCCGCCCTTCGGCGTGGTGGGGAGGTTCGGCAGGACGTACGCCGCGATGCGCTCGCCGTACTCGTGCCCGCAGGTGCTGGTCGGCGTGCCGGTGCCGCAGACCTCCGCCCAGATGCGGCCGTCGGCGGAGTCGCGGGGCCCGGGGGCGTTGACGTTGACGTAGACGGCGGGCTCACCGGGCAGGCTGCTCGCCCACTCCCACTGCGCGGCGAAGCACTCGTTGTCGGTGAAGGGCACGCCGCGGGTGAGGCCCACGACGGCGAACGCCCCGCCGGTAGGCAGGTTGCTGTCGGGCGAGTCCTTGGCCGTGCACTGGGGCCAGCTGATGTCCCAGCCGTCGCCGGTCGGGGCGAACCAGCCGGCCAGGTCGACGACCAGGTGCACGGTGCCCGCGCCGTTGCGGAGCCGGACCGAGCCGTCGCGGCCGACCGTCGCGACCACGGCGTTCGGCCGGGTCTCACCACGGACCACGTTGAGGCTGCTGGCGAGCGGGACGGCGCTGCCCACGGGGGTCGGGTAGGCCCGGACGTCGGTGGTCGCGCTCGCACCGACGGCGGTGACGTTGAGGACGACGGCCGTGGCGGGGAACGGGATCGCGCCGGTGCCGGCGACCTGCACGTCGAGCACCTCGCCCGGCCCGACCGGCGCGCTCGTGGTCCGGGTGTCGGCCAGCCGGGTCGGGGTCACCGGGTGGAAGGCCGAGCCGGTGGTCGTCGGGACGTACCAGCCGGCGAGGTCCACCACGACGTGCACGGTGCCGGCGCTGCTGCGCAGGCTGACCTCACCTCCGTCGCCGACTCCGACGACGGCGGACGCGGCGACCGGGCGGCCGGGCGGCGGGTTGAGGTTGCTGACCAGCGGCGGCTCGGCGTCCCGTCGCGGCCACACCCGGATGTCCGTGGACCGGGTCGCGCCGACCGCGGTGACGGTGAGGACGACCGCGGTCGCGTCGGCGGGCGCGCCGTCGGCGACACCCGCGACCGGCAGGTGGCGGACCTCGCCGGCTGCCAGCGGAGCCCCCTCGTCGCGGGTGTCGAGCAGCCGGCGCGGGTCGACGCCGACGTGGGTCGAGCCGGCCTGCTCGGCGAAGTAGCCGGACAGGTCGACGACCAGGTGCACGCTGCCGGACTGGTTGCGCAGCCGGACGGCCCCGCCCGCGCCGACCTTGACGTGCACGAGGTTCGCGACGGTGCTGCCGGCGACGACGTTGAGGTTGCTCACGGTCGGGGGCGGCTCGTCGCCGATCGGCGTCGGGTAGGCGCGCACGTCCGTCGACGCGCTCGCGCTGGTCGCCGTCACGTTGAGGACGACCGCGGTCGCGCCCTGCGGGACGCGCAGGCCGTCGGCGACCAGCACGTCGACCGTCCCGCCCGGGCCGACAGGCGTGCTCGTGGTGCGTGTGTCGAGCAGCCGCTGCGGCTCGAGCGCGGTGAACGTCGACTGGCCGGGCTTCAGGTCCTCAGCCGCGGCGGGGGCCGACAGGCCGGCGAGCAGCAGGACGGCGGCGAGCGGGAGGACGAGGCGCTTCACGCGCGGAGGCTACGACGGGGAGGCGCTGCGTGCTGGACTGTCGGCATGCGCATCGCTGGACGCTTCAACGGGCCACCCGGATCGGGCAACGGCGGGGTGACGTGCGGGAAGCTCGCTTCCTACGTCGGGGCGCCTGCCGTCGAGGTGACCCTCCGCCGCCCCCCGCCGCTCGACACCGACCTGCGGGTCGACGCTTCGGAGGGGTCAGCCCGGCTGCTCCACGGGGACCTGCTCGTCGCCGAGGCAGCGCCCGCCTCCGTGGAGCTGGAGCTGCCGGGAGCGATGACGGTCGAGGACGCGCGCACGGCCGAGGAGTCGTACGGCGGTCTGGCCGACCACCCCTTCCCCACCTGCTTCGTCTGCGGCACGGGTCGTTCCGACGGACTCGGGCTGCGCCCGGGGCCTGCTGCCGGTGGGACGGCGTGCACCTGGGTGCCGTCGTCGGACGACCCGGTCATGGTCTGGGCCGCGCTGGACTGCCCCGGCGGGTGGACGGTCCTGGCGCCCGGGCGGCCACTGGTGCTCGGCCGCATGGCGCTGACCGCTCAGGGGCGGGTCGTCCCCGGTGAGGTGCACGTCATCCAGGGGTGGATCACCGGCGAGGACGGCCGCAAGGTGCACACCGGGTCCGTGCTGCGCGGGCCGGACGGCTCGGTGGTCGCGGTCGCCCGGGCCACGTGGTTCGAGGTCGACCCGGCGACCTTCGGGAGGTAGCCCGGACTTTCACCGTCCACCTCGGGGTGGTCCGGGGTGCGGTCACGCGTGAGAGCCACCCGAGACTGGCGAGGTGGACGGTGGAAGTCCGCGGACCCACGTGCGCCTGGGTCAGCTCGGGCGGGGCTGCTCGCGGACCCAGGGCGCGGGTTCCCGCGCGTCGTAGGAGCGGAAGTTCCTGGCACCCACCGCGATCGCGGCGGTGACCCCGACCACGGCCAGCCCGCCGGCGATCGACGACCCCTGCAGCCCGACCAGCTCGGCGCCACCACCGGCGCGGGCGTCACCCAGCCGCGGCCCGCCGGCGACGACCACGATGAAGACCCCACCCAGCCGGCCGCGCATCTCGTCCGGCGCCGCCGCCTGCAGGATCGCGGTCCGGAACACCGCGGACACCATGTCCGCAAGGCCGGCCGCGGCCAGGCAGAGCACCGCCAGCGGCAGCACGTCGGTGATCCCGAACAGCGTGATCGACAGCCCCCAGCAGACGATCGCGACGAGCACCGCGACGCCGTGCCGGTGGATGCGGCCGAGCCAGCCGGAGAAGAGCGCCCCGAGCAGCGCACCGAAGGCGATCGAGGAGTAGAGCAGCCCGGCCGTCTGCTCGCCGCCGCCGAAGACCTCCTCGGCCAGCGCGGGGAACAGCGCGCGCGGCATCGCGAAGACCATGGCCACCAGGTCGACGACGAAGGTCATCAGCAGCACCTGCCGGCTGCGCAGGAAGCGCAGCCCCTCGAGCACGCTCGCCGTCCCCGCGCGCCGCCCGCCACCGGCCGGCGGCATCGGCGGCAGTCCCCGCACCGCGACCAGGGCGGCGAGGAACGTGACGGCGTCGAGTCCGTAGGCCGCGCCGTAGCCGAACTGCGCCACCAGCACACCGGCCAGCAGCGGCCCGACGGTCACGGCCAGGTTGAACTCGACCTGCTTGAGCGCGTTGGCCGCCGGGAGCAGCTCCTTGCGCAGCAGCCGTGGCACGAACGCCTGCCGCGCGGGTGAGTCGATCGCGAACAGCGCCGCTTGGCAGGCGACGACGCCGTAGAGCAGCAGCGTCGAGCCGACTCCCGCGACGGCCTGCGCCATCAGGACGCAAGCCAGCACCAGCTGCCCCGACACGGTGAGGAGCACCAGCTTGCGGCGGTCGACCGCGTCGGCGATCGCGCCGCCGTACAGCCCGAAGACGATCAGCGGCACCAGCCCGGCGACGCCGACCAGCCCGACCGCGGCGGCGGAGCGCGTCTGCGCGTACACCTGCAGCGGCACGGCGACGGTGGTGACCTGGGTGCCCACGATCGAGACGGCCTCGCCGAAGAGCAGCCGTCGGTACGGGCGCGACTCCCGCAGCGGGGTGAGGTCGAGCGCCGCGCCGCGCAGCCGCGCGGTGAGCCCGGGCCGGGACTCCGAGGAGGGCCGGGTCACGGAGCCAGGCGCTCGACGACCCAGCCGTCGCCGGTGGAGCGGAAGCGCAGCCGGTCGTGCAGCCGGTCCGGCCGGCCCTGCCAGAACTCCACGGCGGAGGGCGTGAGGCGCAGCCCTCCCCAGAAGTCGGGCGCCGGGACGTCCTGACCGGCGAAGAGCTCCTCCAGCTCGGCGCGGCGCTCCTCCAGGACCTGGCGCGAGGGGATGACCGAGGACTGGTGCGAGGTCCAGGCGCCGATCTGGGCGCCCCGGGGGCGGGTGCGGAAGTAGGCCTCGGTCTGCGCCCGCGGCACCTGCGCGACCGAGCCCTCGACCACGACCTGCCGCTCCAGGTCGACCCAGGGGAAGAGCAGGGTGGCCCGGGGGTTCTCGGCGAGCTCGCGCGCCTTCCGCGAGGTGAGGTTGGTGAAGACCACCAGCCCGTCCTCGTCGAAGCCCTTGAGCAGCACGGTCCGGGCGCTCGGCGCCGCATCGGCCGTGGCCGTCACCAGCACCACCGCGTTGGGCTCGCGCAGCGACTCCGCCTCCGCGAACCAGCGACCCAGCTGCGCCCACCACGTGGGCGCCAGGTCCTCCTCGGCCAGCCCAGCCAGCGCATACTCGCGGCGCAGCTCCGCCAGCGGGCGCTCGCTCGTCACCGACGAGAGGCTACGGCCCGGGGCGGGCCGACCCGCCGAGCGCCCCGTCCGGCAAGATGGACCGCGGGCCCGAACGGCCCGCAGACTCCCCCCGCTCGCAGACGAGGAGCCGCTACATGGCTGACGAGACGCTGTTCAAGCCCGGCCTCGAGGGCGTCATCGCCTTCGAGTCGGAGATCGCCGAGCCCGACAAGGAGGGCAGCGCGCTCCGCTACCGCGGCGTGGACATCGAGGACCTCGTCGGCAACGTCAGCTTCGGCAACGTCTGGGGCCTGCTGGTCGACGGCAAGTTCAACCCCGGCCTGCCCCCGGCGGAGCCGTTCCCGCTGCCGGTGCACTCCGGCGACATCCGCGTCGACGTGCAGTCGGCCATCGCGATGCTCGCGCCGTCCTGGGGCCTGCACCAGATGCTCGACATCGGGCCGGAGGAGATCCGCGATGACCTCGCCCGCATCTCGGTCATGACGATGTCCTACGTCGCGCAGTCCGCCCGCGGCCTCGGCAAGCCGATGGTGCCGCAGAGCGAGATCGACAAGGCCACGACGGTCGTGGAGCGGTTCATGACCCGCTGGAAGGGCGAGCCGGACCCGGCCCACACCAAGGCCGTCGACGCCTACTTCGTCTCCGCCGCCGAGCACGGCATGAACGCCTCGACGTTCACCTCCCGCGTCATCGCCTCGACCGGCGCCGACGCCGCCGCCGCCGTCTCGGGCGCCATCGGCGCGCTGTCCGGCCCCCTGCACGGCGGTGCCCCCAGCCGCGTGCTCACGATGCTCGACGACGTCGAGAAGAGCGGCGACCCGGTGAAGTACGTCAAGGGGCTGCTCGACCGCAAGGAGCGCCTGATGGGCTTCGGGCACCGCGTCTACCGCGCCGAGGACCCGCGGGCCCGCGTGCTCCGTCGTACGGCCCAGGAGCTCGGCTCGCACCGCTACGAGGTGGCGGACGCGCTCGAGAAGGCGGCGATCGAGGAGCTCACCGCCCGCTACCCCGACCGCGCGCTGCGCACCAACGTCGAGTTCTGGTCCGCCGTCGTCCTCGACTTCGCCGAGGTCCCGGCGCA
>JBBSKB010000135.1:0-6547 GCA_038256725.1 Mycobacteriales bacterium
CACCTTCACCACGCTGAACATGATCTCCACGATCTTCAGCTTCGTGCTGGGCGCCTCGGTGATCCCGTTCATCTACAACGTGGTGAAGTCCTGGAAGTACGGCAAGCTCGCCCTGCGCGACGACCCGTGGGGTCACGGCAACTCCCTGGAGTGGGCGACCTCGTCCCCGCCGCCGCGGCACAACTTCGTGGAGATCCCCCGCATCCGGTCCGAGCGCCCCGCCTTCGAGGCGCACTACCCGCACCTGGTCGAGCGCCTGCAGGCCGAGGCCCACGCCGGCAAGCGGCACGAGCCCTACGCCAGCGAACTGCTCGCCGGCACCGGCTCGCGTCAGGGTCCGAACGACCCCGACCCCACCTGACCGGCTCTCCGAGCTGAACGGCAGAGGCCCAGGACCGCACCGGTCCTGGGCCTCTCCCGTTCGCCACCTCCCGGTACGGCACCATGGCGGGGTGCCGCTGGACCCGATGTCGTCAGAACCCGCGCTCCGAATCTCCGAGGTCCCCGAGGCCGTTTCCGCCCGAGCCCTGCTGACGGTGAGCGGGGCCGACCGTCCCGGCGTCACCGCCCGGCTGTTCGCCGCGCTGACCGAGGCGGTGCCGGCGGTCGAGGTCCTCGACGTCGAGCAGGTGGTCGTGCACGGCCAGCTGGTGCTGGGCGTGGTCGTCGGTGTGCTGCCCACCGATGGCGCCCCCACGGCGGACGAGGGCGCGCTGCTGGAGCACCTGGGGCGGCTGGCCACCGCGGTCGCGGCCGACGTGGGCCTGCGGGTCGACGTCGAACCGGCCACGGTCGGACCGGCGTCGGTCTCGGCCGGCCGCCCGCACCACGTGATCCTGCTCGGCCGGCCGGTCACGCCCGAGGCGGTCGCCGGTGCAGCGCGGGGCATCGCCGCCGTCGGCGGGAACATCGACGCCATCCGGCGGCTCTCCGACTACCCGGTCACCAGCTTCGAGCTGACCGTCTCAGGTGCTGCGGCCACCGCGCTGCGCACCGAGCTGGCGTCGGTCGCCGCCGCGACCGGCACCGACATCGCCGTCGAGCGGGTCGGGCTGGCCCGCCGGAGCAAGCGGCTGATCGTGCTCGACGTCGACTCGACCCTGGTGCGCGGGGAGGTCATCGACGAGCTGGCCGCCCGCGCCGGCCGCGCCGCCGAGGTCGCCCGCATCACCGCCGCCGCCATGAACGGAGAGCTGGACTTCGCCGAGTCGCTGCGCAAGCGGGTCGCCGTCCTCGCCGGGCTGCCGGTGGAGGTGCTCGACGAAGTGCGCGAGGCGCTCGTGCTCACGCCTGGCGCGCGGACGCTCATCCGCACGCTGCAGCGGCTCGGCTTCCGCTGCGGGATCGTCAGCGGCGGGTTCACCCAGATCACCGACCCGCTCGCCGCGAGCCTCGGGCTGGACTTCGCCGCCGCCAACACCCTCGAGGTCGTCGACGGCAAGTTGACCGGTGGCCTGGTGGGGGAGATCGTCGACCGCCCCGGCAAGGCGCGTGCCCTCGCCCGCTTCGCCGCCCTGCACGGGATCCCGCTGGACCAGACGGTCGCGGTCGGGGACGGCGCCAACGATCTCGACATGCTCAACACCGCGGGCCTGGGCATCGCCTTCAACGCCAAGCCCTTCGTCCGCGAGCAGGCGCACACCGCGCTCAACCAGCCCTACCTGGACGCCGTCCTGCAGGTCCTCGGCTTCACCCGCGATGAGGTCCTCGACGCCACCTGACCTGTCGTCCTCCGGACGACACCGCGGCCACGTGCCGTTCCCCGGTTGCGTGGAGCGTCTCCGTCACGCCTGCGCGGGACCCTCCGGGCCCCACTCGGCGCGAACCCTCGGCTCAGTTCCGGTGGACCTGGCCGTCCAGGGTGACTCCGGCGGCGCGGAGCTGGTCCAGCGCGGCTTCGGTGGTCGCGGCGGCGACGCCGGCGGTGAGGTGCAGCAGGACGCGGGTGGCCAGCCCGTCCGCGACCGCGTCCAGGGCGGTGGCGCGCACGCAGTGGTCGGTGGCGATGCCGACGACGTCGACCGCGTCCACACCGTGCGCCCGGAGCCACCCGGCCAGGGGCACGCCGTCGGAGGTCCCCTCGAAGCCCGAGTAGGCGGCGGCGTACTCGCCCTTGTCGAACACCGCCTCGATCGGCCCGCGGTCCAGCGCCGGGTGCAGCTCCACCCCGTCGGTACCGACGACGCAGTGCCGCGGCCAGGAGTCGACGTAGTCCGGGGCGTCGGCGAAGTGCGCGCCCGGGTCGATGTGGTGGTCCCGGGTGGCGACGACGTGGTCGTAGCCACCGGCCGCCACGTGCGCGGTGACGGCCGCGGCGACGGCGGCGCCCCCGGCGACGGCCAGGCTGCCGCCCTCGCAGAAGTCGTTCTGCACGTCGACGACGATCAGTGCGCGGGTCATCGGAGCTCCCTCAGGCGGTGACGGTGTCGAGCACGGGCTCGCCGCGGGAGAGCGCGAACGCCTCCGGTGGCAGGGCGACGCGCACCTGCTCGTGGTGGGCCCTGGCCCGGCGCAGCGCGTCGGCGGGGGAGACCGGGTCGGCGATCTCGCCACCACGCACCAGGGGCACGAGCAGGTCGCGGTCCCCCGAGCGGGCGTCGACCGGTCCGGCGGTGACCAGCTCGGCGGTGGCCACGCCGTCCCGGTGCCGGCGGACGGCGGACTTGCGGCCGCCCACCGAGGCCTTGCCCTCCGACCGCTTGGCCACCGGCACGCCGTCGCGCTCGACGAGCTTGTAGACCATCCCGGCCGTGGGGGCGCCCGAGCCGGTGACCAGCGAGGTGCCGACGCCGTAGCCGTCCACCGGGGCGGCGGCCAGGCCGGCGATCGCGTACTCGTCCAGGTCGCTGGTGACGACGATCCTCGTGCCGGTCGCGCCGAGCTCGTCGAGCAGCTCGCGGGCGCGGGTGGCGAGCGTCGGGAGGTCGCCGGAGTCGAGGCGGATCCCGCCGAGCTCGGGGCCGGCCACCTCGACCGCCGTCCGGATGCCCTCCTCGACGTCGTAGGTGTCGACCAGCAGCGTGGTGTCCTTGCCGAGGGCCGCGACCTGGGCCTCGAAGGCGGAGCGCTCGTCGTCGTGCAGCAGCGTGAAGGCGTGCGCGCTGGTGCCGGTGGTGGGGACGCCGTAGCGGCGCCCGGCCTCGAGGTTGGAGCTGGTGGCGAAGCCGACCAGGTGCGCCGCACGGGCGGCGGCGACGGCCGCCTCCTCGTGCGTGCGCCGGGAACCCATCTCGATGCACGGCCGCTCGCAGGCGGCGGAGATCATCCGCGCGGCGGCCGAGGCGATCGCGCTGTCGTGGTTGAGGACCGACAGCGCGAGGGTCTCCAGCAGGACGCCCTCGGCGAAGGACGCCCGAACGGTGAGCACGGGGGAGCCTGGGAAGTAGAGCTCGCCCTCGGCGTAGCCGTCGATGTCGCCGGAGAAGCGGAAGTCCGCCAGCCGGTCCAGCAGCCGGGCGTCGGTGAGCCCCTGCTCGCGCAGGGCGGAGAGCTCGTCGTCGCCGAACCGGAAGTGCGGCAGCGCCTCCAGGAGCCGGCCGGTGCCGGCGAGCACCCCGTACCGGCGGCCGTGCGGCAACCGGCGGGCGAAGACCTCGAAGACGCACTGCCGGTCGGCGGTGCCGTCGGCCAGCGCCGCGGCGACCATCGTCAGCTCGTAGCGGTCGGTGAAGAGAGCAGGAGACGATGGGGGAGTCAGCCCGGTGTCCACAGCCATGATCGTCGAAGCCTAGGCGGGCACCGGGACCGGGGCAGAGCGGCGTCCTAAGGTGGAGCCGTGGCCGGACCTCTCGCTCCGACGTGGACGCCGGAGACCAGCAACGAGGAACGCAGCGACCTCGACCGCCCCTGGGTGACCATCGTCTGGAACGACCCGGTCAACCTCATGACCTACGTGACGTTCGTGCTGCAGGAGCTCTTCGGGTACGACGAGGCGACGGCGATGTCGCTGATGCTGCAGGTGCACCACGACGGCCGGGCGGTCGTCAGCTCCGGTCCGCGCGAGCGCATGGAGCACGACACCAGCCGGCTGCACGCCTACGGCCTGTGGGCCAGCTACCAGAAGGACACATGAAGCCGTTCCTGGCCGCCCGGGGCGGTGACCTGGTCGCCCGGCTCGAACCCGCCGAGGCGGGCATCCTCGGCCTGCTCATCGACCAGCTCGAGCAGCTGCTCACCGCGGACCCGGACGACGTCGGCGACGACCCGGTGGTGGAGCGGCTGTTCCCCGACGGGCACCGCTCCGACCCGGAGATGGCCGCCGACTACCGCGACCTGACCGAGGCCTCGCTGCGCAGTGGCAAGGCCGACGACCTCGCCATGGTCCGCGCGTCGCTCCCGGCCGAGGGTGGCGACGTGCGGCTGGACGCCGACCAGGCCGGGGCCTGGCTGCGCACCAGCAACGACCTGCGACTGGCCCTCGGCACCCGGCTGGGCATCGACGACGACACCGAACCGCCGGACGACGTCGCCGACGAGACCGGCCAGCAGCTGGCCGTCTACTACTGGCTCACCGCGCTGCAGGGGTCGCTCGTCGACGCGCTGGTCGCTTCTCGCTCCGGCCGAACGTGAGCAGGACGAGCGCCGCCAGCAGCAGGGCGAGCACGAAGAACGTGTAGACCATGTCGTGCAGCTCGACGTCCTTGATCCAGGCGCCGACGCAGGAGACCAGCGTGATCGCGGACAGTGCCAGCAGGAACAGCAGGACCACGGCCCGCAGCGTCACCATGATCACCACGGAGGCGCGGTCGTTCGGGTCACCGGTCACGTAGCCGCGGTGCCGGAACATCCCCCGGGCACCGAGCACGAGTGCGGGCAGCGGTGCGACAAGCACACCGGCGATCAGCAGAGCGTCATCCCACACGGGTCCGAACCGTATCGGTCCACCCGGGGCCCGTCGCCGGGGCTCCGCGTCCGGCCCTCCGGGGGACGACGGAACCGCGCCGCCTAGACTCCGAGCGTGCTGCGCATCGACCGCGCGACCTACGACGCCATCGTGGCCCACGCCCGGGAAGACCACCCGGACGAGGCCTGTGGCGTCGTCGCCGGGCCCGAGGGCACCGAGCGCCCGGAGCGCTTCGTCCCGATGCTGAACGCCGCGCGGTCGCCGACGTTCTACGAGTTCGACTCCGCCGACCTGCTGCGGCTGTACCGGGACATGGACGACCGCGACGAGTGGCCGGTCGTCGTCTACCACTCGCACACCGCCACCGAGGCCTACCCGTCGCGCACCGACGTCGGCTACGCCTCCGGTCCGGCCGCCGATCCGCGCACCCACTACGTGCTGGTCTCCACCCGGCAACACGAGAAGCAGACGGGGCTGGCCGGCGACGACGTCGAGTTCCGCAGCTTCCGGGTCGTCGACGGCGAGGTGAACGAGGAGGAGGTGGAGATCGTCGAGTCCTACCTCTTCGGCCACTCGCCGACCACCGTCGTCTACGACTGACCGGTGGACCTCTCTGCCGGCGCGGAATCCCGCGCGGCGGCCGGGCGTTGGCCCGCTAGAAGCACCAGTTCGCTGCCTCCGCGCAGCGTGCCCCCGATCAGCTGACATCCCGAGGAGAACGCACGCCATGGCCATCGAGGTCCGGATCCCCACCATCCTGCGCACCCACACCGGCGGCAACAAGACCGTCCAGGGCAGCGGCGCCACCCTCTCGGCGCTGATCGACGACCTCGACGCGCAGCACTCGGGCCTGAAGAACCGCCTCGTCACCGAGGAGGGCAAGTTGCACCGCTTCGTCAACGTCTACGTCAACGACGAGGACGTGCGCTTCACCGGCGCCCTGGACACCCAGGTCAAGGACGGCGATTCGGTCACCATCCTCCCGGCCGTCGCCGGCGGCTGACCGCCCGCTCCCCGGACACGGAAGAACTCCTCATGGCCCGCTTCGCCTCCCTCGTCGACTCGCTCGGGGGCACCCCGCTCGTGGGGTTGCCCAACCTGTCGCCGACCGCTGACGTCCGGCTGTGGGCCAAGCTCGAGGACCACAACCCGACCGGCTCCATCAAGGACCGCGCCGCGATCAAGATGATCGAGGCGGCCGAGAAGGAGGGGCGGCTGCAGCCGGGCTGCATCATCCTCGAGCCGACCAGCGGCAACACCGGTATCTCGCTGGCCATGGTCGCCCGCCAGCGCGGCTACGAGCTGATCTGCGTGATGCCGGAGAACACCTCGGTGGAGCGCCGCCAGCTGCTGGAGATGTACGGGGCGCAGATCATCCCCTCGCCGGCGGCCGGCGGCTCGAACCAGGCCGTGGCCATGGCCAAGCAGCTCGCCGCCGAGCACCCGGACTGGGTGATGCTCTACCAGTACGGCAACCCGGCGAACGCCCAGGCGCACTACGACGGGACCGCGCCGGAGATCCTCGCCGACCTGCCCTCGATCACCCACTTCGTCGCCGGCCTCGGGACGACGGGGACGCTCATGGGCTGCTCGCGCTACTTCCGCGAGCACAAGCCCGGTGTCCAGGTGATCGCCGCCGAGCCGCGTTACGGCGAGCTCGTCTACGGCCTGCGGAACATCGACGAGGGCTTCATCCCCGAGCTC
>JBBSKB010000136.1:0-6126 GCA_038256725.1 Mycobacteriales bacterium
CCTCTCCCGCCGCGCTGGCCCGGGCCTACGACGCCGTGCGGCAGATCGGCAAGACGCCGATCGTCGTCCAGGACAGCCGCGGCTTCTTCACCTCCCGCGTCTTCGGCACGCTGGTGCTGGAGGGGGCGGCGCTGCTGGCCGAGGGCCTGGCACCGATGTCGGTGGAGCGGGCCGCGCTCCAGGCCGGGTTCCCCGCCGGGCCGCTCACCCTGCTGGACGAGGTGACGCTCACCCTGCCGCTGAAGATCGAGGAGCAGGCGCGCGCGGACGCGCAGGCGGCCGGTGCGTCCCTGCCCCCGGAGCACCCGGGCCTGGCCGTGCTGCGCCGGCTGGTCGAGCGCGGGCGGACCGGCAAGGCTGCCGGGCAGGGCTTCTTCGACTGGGAGCCGGACAAGCGGGTCTGGCCGGGGCTCGCCGACGAGTTCGGCCTGCGGCCCGACGCCGTCCCGTTCGCTGACGCGCAGGAGCGGCTGCTGTTCGCGATGGCGGTCGAGACCGCCCGCTGCGTCGAGGAGGGCGTGCTCGCCTCGGTCGCCGACGCCAACATCGGCTCCATCATGGGCATCGGCTTCCCGCCGCTGTACGGCGGAGTGCTGCAGTACGTCGATCAGTACTACGGCGGCGTGGCCGGCTTCGTACGCCGGGCCGACGAGCTGGCCGATGCCTACGGCGACCGGTTCCGCCCGCCGGCGCTGCTGCGCGAGCGGGCCGTCGCGGCCGGGACGCTGCGGGCCGCCCTCACGTGACCTGAGCCGCCTGCCGGCGTGAGCAACGGCGCACGCCCTGCGCCGGTGCGCGAGGGCGGTGCGGGGAACGATGCGCGGGACACGACCGTGCCCAGCCACGAAGGAAGCGCGCCATGACCTCGCGCCGCCCGTCCCTGCTCGCCCTGCTCGTGCTCATGTGCACGGCGCTCGCGCTCGTCATCGGGGCGAACAGCTCCCTGTCCGTCGCGCTGCCCGACATCGCCGCCGACCTGGGCGCCACCCAGACCGAGCTGTCGTACGTCGTGAACAGCTACGCGCTGGTGTTCGCGGCGCTGCTGCTGCCGGTGGGCCTGGCCGCGGACCGGTACGGGCGCCGCCCGTTCCTGGTTGCCGGCCTGCTGGTGTTCGGCGGTGCCAGCCTGGCCAGCGCCTTCTCGGCTGACCCCGTGACGCTGATCGCCCTGCGCGGCCTGGCCGGCATGGGCGCCGCGGCGGTCATGCCGGCGACGCTGTCGGTGCTGGTCGACGCCTTTCCGCCGGAGCGGCGCGCGTTCGCCGTGTCCATCTGGGCGGGTGTCTCCGGCGCGGGGGCGATGCTGGGGATCCTGCTCTCAGGGCTGCTGCTGGAGGCGTTCTGGTGGGGGAGCGTGCAGGTCGCGTACGGACTGGCTGCCGTGGCGGTGGCCGCCGCCGCCGTGCGCGTCGTGCCGGCCAGCCGGAACCCCGGCCTGGCCGTCGACCTGCGCGGCGGCCTGCTGGCCCTGGTCGGGCTGTCCGGCCTGGTGCTGAGCCTGCTCGAGGGGCCCGAGCGCGGCTGGACAGCACCGATCACCCTCGCCGCGCTGGCCCTGGGGGCGGCGGGCCTGGCGGCGTTCGTCGGGCACGAGCTGCAGACCGCCGACCCGATGCTGGACGTCCGGCTGTTCCGCAGCCGCGGCCTGTCGGCCGGCAGCGCCCTGGTCTTCCTGCAGTTCTTCGCCGCGTTCGGCTTCTTCTTCCTCGCCCCGCAGTTCCTGCAGTTCGTGCAGGGCCACGACGCGCTCGGCGCGGCTCTGCGGCTGCTGCCTCTGGTCGGGGGCATCGCCCCGGCCAGCATCCTGGGCCCGCGCCTGCTCGACCGGTTCGGCAGCCGGTGGGTCGGTTGCGCCGGCATGCTGGTCATGGCCGGCTCGTTCGTGCTGTTCGGGATCGTGGGGGACGGCCCGTACTGGCAGTTCGCGGCCGCCCTGGTCCTGCTCGGCCTCGGCTTCGGGACCGCCATCACGCCGGGCACCCAGCTGATCATCGACGGCCTGCCGGCTGACCGCCGCACGCTGTCGGCCGCGGTCAACGACGTCACCCGCGAGGTCGGCGGGGCTCTGGGCGGCGCCGTGGCCGCGAGCGTCCTGGTCGCCGTCTACGGACGCGATCTCGTGACGACCGGGCTTCCGCCCGAGGCCGCGGAGCAGGCCGGTGAAGGCGTGGCCGTAGCGCTGGGGGTCGCTGAGCGGCTGGGACCGCAGGGCGCGGCGCTCGCCGAGAGCGCCCGCGACGCCTTCACAACCGGCTACCAGGTGGCGGTGCTGGCCGCCGCCGGCGCCCTGGTGCTGGGGGCCGTGGTGGCGGCGTTGGCCGCGCCCGGACGCGCCCGCAAGGAAGCCGAGCTCGCGGACCCCTACCCGGACGAGCGGCGCGAGCCGGCGGTGGTCGCCTCCGCGCCCTGACCCGGGCCGCACCACACGGTGCGGCCCAGGCCGGGAACCGTCAGACGCGGACCGGCTCCGGCGCAGGCTTCGTCCTCGAGTCGCAGGTTGCTGCCCTCGATGTCGACGTTCGGGACGACCCGTTCCATCCACGCGGCAGCCACCAGGCCCGCTCCCCGAGCAGCGCCAGGACGGCGGGCACCAGCGTCATGCGGACGACGAAGGCGTCGACGGCAAACGACGACCAGCAGGTAGTCGGCAGAGCCTCACTGAGCCGCTCGTCCACGTCGACCGTCAGGGCCGTCGCGCCGGTGACGGTCAGCGCTGCGCCCGTCTGCTGCTCCAGGTCCGGGGCGGCCTGCCGGAGCCGGTCGACCAGATGCTGGGTGTCGATGTCGGACGGGCCGCTGGCCGGGATGACGGTGATGAGGTTGGTGTCACCGGCAGCGTTGGGCATCGGTGGCGTGACCGCCACGACCCCATCGAGGCCCTGGAGCTCACCGCTGATGCTCTGCAGCAGATCAGGTCTGGCGGCGGCTCCGCAGGGCAAGCACGCCCACGACCCCGGCCAACCCCGCGCTGGCTATCGCCAGCACCACCCAGGGCGGACCGCCGTCCCCGACCGGCCGCGGCACCCCTGTGCCCGGTGTCCAGCGGGTGACCCCGGCGAGCACCAGCGCGCGACCGTCCACCTCGAGCGGTACCTCCCACGTCAGCAGGTCCCGGACCCGGTCGGACGTGCGCACGTCCTCGGGCAGGTCGAGGGGAGCCCGGGCGCGCGGCTCCGGCCACGCGTAGCTGGGCGTCGACGACGCCGGCTGCCAGTCCACGCCTCCCGCCGGGGGGAGCGCGTCGAGACCGGTGCTGCCGCGGGCCAGCTCGGTGTCGCGATAGGTCTGGCTGCGGACGTTGACCGCAACCCCGTCCGGGGTGAAGCGCAGGTACGGCTCGCCGGCCGTCCCGCGTACCACCACCTCCTTGGCGCCGTCCAGCCGCACCAGCACGGCGGGCACCTGGCCCGGCAGCACGTCCACCGCGACACCTTCCGGAGCGGGGCTGCGCAGCGCCGCCGTGACGCGCCCGGTCGCCGGCGGAGTCTGCTCGACCGTGCCGCGCGCCACGTGCGTCGTCCCGTCCACGCGCAGCGGCACCTCCCAGCGTGTGGGGCCCTGCTCGCCGCCCGGGTGCAGCCGGTGCTCGAACCACGCCCAGCGAGGGGTTGTCGACACCGGCACCCAGCGCCGTGGGCGCACGCCGCCGGCGACCTCGGACGGCACACCGCCACCCTCGGGGTTGGTCGACCGGTAGGTCTCCGCCAGGCCCGCATCCACCTCGACCCCGGCCGGTCCGATCCGCAACCACGACGTACCCGAGGGGTCCGGGACCTCGACCGTCGTGTCGCCCGACACCTGCAGCTCGAGCAGCGCGGCCACCGCCGTCCCGGCGACGGACAGCTCCACACCGGCGGGCAGCTCAGGCGTGACGCCCGCGAGCACCGGGACGGTCGCGGCGCCCCCGTGGGCACCTGCGGGTGGCGCGGCTCCGACAACGATCGCCAGCCCCAGAACCAGTGCGAGAACCGCAACGGACGACCGGGGGTGCGCTCTGGGGGCGAGCAGCGGAAGGCGGGGCACAGCGGGCTCCAGACGGGGGCGGGAACGGCCGGGTGCGGGACCGGCGTGCCAGAGGCGGACGCGACGCGGCCGACGGTCGGCGAGAGCGCCGACCGCCGACCGAGGGTGCTGTCGGACTAGCCGCCCGAGCCCGGCGGTGGCGCGTACTCCTCACCGAGCAGGATGACGAGCTCGGTCAGGAGCAGCGTCGTGGAGACGCCCCCGGTCCTGATCACCTCTTGGACGGCCTGCGTCGTGGGCGTGCCGCCCGCCTCCCAGAGCTGGTCGCTGAGCTCTTCGGCGGTGAGATCGGCGCCGAGGTTCTCCAATAGGAGGTTTCCGAGGCCGGCCGGGCTCAGCGTGGTGATGAGGTTCGCCTGCGCCTCGGGGCTGAGCTCGCCGAGCATGGCATCGACCTGCTCGGGCGTGGCGGAGGTGAGGATGTCCAGCAGGATCTCCTCCAGGCCGGGCGCCGGGAAGTTCCGCGTCAGGACGCCGGTGAGGATGTTGGAGTCCTCCGTGGGGCTCGCGGCACCGCGAGCGGCGACCTGCTCCGAGTCGTAGCCGGGCACGACTGCGGCGCCGTTGGCTGCCTCGGACCCGACCTGGACCATGGCGGCCACCGACGGCACGGGGCCGTCCTTGGTCTTCTTGTTGAGGAACAGGTAGTAGTGGCCGGGAGGCGCGACGGCACCGTCGGTCGGCGCCTGCACCTGCAGTGCGCCGTCCTTGACGGTGAACGGCAGGTCCACGCCGCGCTGGTCGGCGTCCACCGTGTGGGACACCGTCGGGGTGCGCATCAGGCGCACGGACTCGATGTCCGCAGCGTCCGGGGTCTCGACCCGGAAGCTGCCCGCGTAGCCGATGCCCGCGGGCGCCTTGCGGATCTCCGGGCGGTCGCCGCGGAACAGGTACGGCGGGCTGTACACCTCGAAGGACGGGTCCTTCTCGTTGTTGGCCATCGCGCCGCCGACGTCCTGGTGGGACAGCACCGTGCCGGTCATGATGGGGGAGTGGCCGCCGAGCAGGACGCGGCCGTCGGGCAGCAGCGTGGCCGTGTTGTGGTAGGTGCGGTCGCGCTGCAGGCCCGCGACCTCCGTCCACGCCCCGGTCTTCGGGTCGAACAGCTCCATCGGTCGAACAGCCTCCTCGAGCCCCGAGGCGACGACGTGGTCGACGCTACCGCCGCCAGAGGCCAGCACCTGGCCGTCCGGCAGCAGCGTGCCGGAGCCGAACCAGCGCGGGTTGTTCATCGGCTCGGTCGCACGCGGGGTGACCGAGTCGTCCTTGCCGACGGTCACGACCTCCGACAGGCCCGTCGCGACCACCGTCCCGGGCGTGGGTCCGAGGGTGCCGCCGCCCACGAGAACGTCCATGCGGTCGTACGGGGCGGTGAGGGTCAGCGGCGTGGAGAAGGTGCCGCCGCGCGGCATCCCGGCCCACTGGGTTGCCCCGGCCACCTGCCACTGGTCGGTCTTCGGGTCGAACAGCTGGTAGAGGCCCCAGAGGGCCTCGTCGGCGGCGTAGCCCGTCGGTCCGAAGCCGTTGAGCTGCCCGCTCGCGGCGTAGAAGACCTTGCCGCTGGGAGCGAGGTGCATGCGCGGGTACATCGGCAGGCTGTTCTCCGACGCCGGCCCGGTGTAGTTCTCCTCCCACGTCTTGGTCTGCACGTCGAAGGTCTCCGTGCGACGCACCTGGCTGAGCTGGGTGTTGGCGACCAGCCGCGTCACGCCGGACGCGGTGAGGACGTCACCGTCCGGCAGCGTCGTCAGCGTGGGGTACCACCGTCCGTACTTCATCGGGTCCACGGTGCGGAAGGCACCGGTCTCGGGGTCGAAGATGCGAGTGGTGCGGAGCCCCTCGAGCTCGCCGACGCCGAGGCCGCCCACCCCGGCCACGTCCTCCGGCACGATCGCGCCGGTGCCGTAGAAGTCGGTGCCGCCAGCGATGAGGATCGTGCCGTCCGGCAGCTGCGACAGGTCCGAGCAGAACATGTCGTCGTCGTTCGCAGCGCTGTCGGCGGTCGGCGCGGTCGGGTCGGTCGGCACGACCTGACCCACGATCGAGCCGACGAGGCCGTCGCCGGGACGACCGGTGCCGATCGTGCCTCCCGGGTTCTCGAGC
>JBBSKB010000137.1:0-5903 GCA_038256725.1 Mycobacteriales bacterium
CTCCTCGCCGACCTCGACGTGGTCGTCGATGGGGAAGGGCAGCGGGTCGGACGTGCTGAGCACCTCGACGCCGGCAGCCGCCACCTCGATCTCGCCGGTGGGCAGCTCCGGGTTCTCGTTGCCCTCCGGGCGACGGCGCACCTCGCCGGTGACGAGCACGCAGTACTCGTTGCGCAGGTGGTGCGCCTCCTCCTCGCGGACGACGACCTGCACGTAGCCGGACGCGTCGCGCAGGTCGAGGAAGACCACGCCACCGTGGTCGCGGCGACGGGCGACCCAGCCGGCGAGGGTGACGGTGGTGCCGGCGTCGGCGGCGCGGAGGGCGCCGGCGTCGTGGGTGCGCAGCAAGGGGGTGCCTTTCGAAAGGAGGGCGGGCGGGTTACCAGCGGTCGTGCACGGAGGCGCGGATGCGCTCGTCGTACAGCCGCTCGAGGTCGGAGAGCTGGGCGTCGGTGAGAGGCGGCAGCGCGGCCGCGGCGACGTTGCCGCGGACCTGCTCGACGCTGCGCGCGCCGGGGATGACGGCGGTGACGCCGGGCTGGTCGATCGCCCAGCGCAGCGCGAACGCGGCGGTGTCGACGTCACCGGCGATGGCGGCGACCTCGCGGGCAGCGGCGACGCCGACCTCGAAGGGCACTCCGGCGAACGTCTCGCCGACGTCGAAGGCCGAGCCGTCGCGGTTGAAGTTCCGGTGGTCGTCGGCGGCGAACGTCGTCGACTCGTCGTACTTCCCGGTCAGCAGCCCGCTGGCCAGGGGCACGCGGGCGAGCACGCCCACGCCGGCCCGCGCGGCGGCGGGCAGGAGCTCCTCCAACGGCTTGCGGCGGAAGACGTTGAGGATCACCTGCAGGGTGGCCACCCCGGGGTGCTGCAGCGCGGTCAGGCCCTCGGCGACGGTCTCGACCGAGACGCCGTACGCGGCGATCGCGCCGTCCTCGACGAAGGCGTCGAGCGCGTCGTACACCCGCTGGTCGGAGTGGACGGCGGCCGGCGGGCAGTGCAGCTGCACGAGGTCGAGGGTCTCGACACCGAGGTTCCGGCGGGACCGGTCGATCCAGGCCCGCAGGTTCTCGGGCGTGTACTGCTCCGCCTCGAACGGGTCGGCGCGGCGGCCGGCCTTGGTCGCGACGAACGGCCGGGCCGACCGCGGGGCCAGCGCCTTCCGGATCCGCTCCTCCGAGCGCCCGTCGCCGTAGACGTCGGCGGTGTCGAGCAGGGTGACACCCAGATCCAGCGCGGTGTCCAGGACCGCTCCGGCGGCGTCCTCGGAGACGTCGCCCCAGTCGCCGCCCAGCTGCCAGGTGCCCATGCCGACGA
Source organism: Mycobacteriales bacterium (assembly GCA_038256725.1). Classification (GTDB taxonomy): domain Bacteria; phylum Actinomycetota; class Actinomycetes; order Mycobacteriales; family Geodermatophilaceae; genus Blastococcus. Next base: position 1,318 of record JBBSKB010000137.1, read on the forward strand.
CGCCGACCTCGGCGCCGGTCCGCCCGAGCGGCCGCTGCTCCATCGGGCTGGTCACTCCCCCACCGTCGCACGCTTCAGCGCGTCGAACAGCCCGGCAACGGGGACGGCGGTCTGCTCGCCGGTGCTCATGTCCTTGAGCTGGCCGACGCCCTCGGCAAGGTCGCGCTCGCCGATGACCAGGACGTGCGAGGCGCCCGACCGGTCGGCCGCCTTCATCGCGCCCTTGAGCCCGCGACCGCCGTAGACGGTGTCGGCCGCGACCCCGGCCTGGCGCAGCTGCCCGACGAGCCGCACGGCCAGCCGCTTGGCCTCCGCGCCCAGCGGCACGACGAACGCCTGCACGCCGGCGGTGGCGCCGAGGTCGAGGCCCTCGGCCTGGACCGCCAGCAGGGTGCGGTCCACGCCGACCGCGTAGCCGATGCCGGACAGGTCCGGACCGCCGAGCGCCGCCGACAGCCCGTCGTAGCGGCCGCCGCCGCCGATCGCCGACTGCGCACCGAGGCCGGCGTGCACGAACTCGAACGTCGTCTTCGTGTAGTAGTCCAGCCCGCGGACCAGCCGGGGCGCCTCGGTCCAGGTCACGCCGAGGTCGGTCAGGTGCTGGCGGACGGCGTCGTAGTGCGCCCTGGTGGAGTCCGAGAGGTGGTCGACCATCAGGGGCGCGTCCCCGAGCTGCGCCTGCACCTCCGGGCGCTTGTCGTCGAGCACCCGGAGCGGGTTGATCGCCGCGCGCCGCCGCGTCTCCTCGTCCAGGTCCAGCTTCGCCAGGAACTCCACGAGCAGCTCGCGGTACTGCGGGCGGCAGGTGGCGTCGCCCAGCGAGGTCAGCAGCAGCTGGAAGTCTGTGAGCCCCAGGTCGCGGAAGCCCTGCACGCCGAGCGCCACGACCTCGGCGTCCAGCGCCGGGTCGTCGACGCCGAGCGCCTCCATGTCCACCTGGGTGAAGTGCCGGTACCGGCCGGCCTGCGGCCGCTCGTAGCGGAACGCCGAGCCGACGCTCCACAGCTTCACCGGCAGCGCGCCCATGTGCAGGCGGTGCTCGATGAAGGCGCGCATGAGCCCGGCGGTGAGCTCGGGCCGCAGCGTCAGCGAGCGGCCCCCGCGGTCGTCGAAGGTGTACATCTCCTTCGTGACGACGTCGGTGGACTCGCCGACCCCGCGGGAGAAGACGGCCGTCTCCTCGAACACCGGCGTCTCGACGTAGCCGTAGCCGGCCCGCCGCAGCGGCGCGGTGAGGGTGTCCCGGACGGCCAGGAAGCGCACCGAATCCGGCGGCAGCGTGTCGAAGGTGCCCTTCGGCGCAGTCAGGTCCGCCATCAGAGCCCGCGCCCCCTGGGCTCGGCCGCGGCCTCGGCCAGGTACGGGTTGGTGGCCCGCTCGCGGCCGATCGTCGTCGCCGGGCCGTGGCCGGGCAGCACGATCGTCTCGTCGTCCAGCGGGAGGACGACGTCGCGCAGCGAGGTGAGCATCGCGTCCCACGACCCGCCGGGCAGGTCCACCCGGCCCACCGACCCCGCGAACAGCACGTCGCCGGCCAGCAGCCCCGGCGCCTCGCCGAGGTCCAGGGAGAACATCACCGACCCCTGGGTGTGCCCGGGCGCGTGCCGGACGGTGAGGTCGACGCCGGCCAGCGAGAGCACCGCGCCGTCGTCCAGCCGCTTCACGTCGCCGGGGTCGGGCAGCTCCAGCCCGCCGAGCAGCGGGGCCAGCTGCGGACCGTGCCAGCGCATCGGGTCCGACAGCATCCCGAAGTCGTCCGGGTGCAGGTAGGCCGGGATGTCGTACCCCTTGCACACCGGGAGCACGGAGAAGGTGTGGTCGAGGTGCCCGTGGGTGAGCACGACGGCCACCGGCTTGAGCCCGTCGTCGGCCAGCATGCGGGCCAGCGGCTCGACCGCCTCCATGCCCGGGTCGACGACGACGCACTCCTGACCGGGGCCGGACGCGACGGCATAGCAGTTGGTCCCGAAGGCGCCGGCGGGGAACGAGCGGATGAGCACCCGTGCAGGTTACGCGGGCGCCCGCTCATGAGCGGGCGTGCCAGGACAGCGCGCATCCAGGGCAGCGCGCATCTAGGGACGTGACAGCTCCCCCACCTAGACTCCGTCGTCGACCGCGTCGCGCGGCGCCCCTTCTCCCGGGCCGCCGCCCCGCAGAGCAGCCGTCCGTCCGAGGAGTTCCCACCGTGCCCACGAACAAGCAGCGCCGCGAGGCCGCCCAGCGCCACCTCCAGCGCCAGTTGGAGCGCCGCGCCGAGCAGACCCAGAAGCGCCGCCGCACTCTGGGCATCGCCCTCGCCGCCCTGGCCGCCGTCGTGGTGGTCGCCGCCGCACTGCTGATCAGCGGCGTGTTCTCCAGCGACGACGACGACACCGAGGCCGCCGCGCCGGCCGCCCCGGGCACCTGCGACTTCGTCGCCACCGACCCCTCGGCGAACCCGAACCTGACCGACGTCGGACTGCCGGACGGCGACGCGCCCACCAGTGGCACCCAGGCGCTCACCATGTCCACCGGCGCCGGTGACCTGGGCCTCACGCTCGACCGGGCGGCCGCCCCCTGCGCCGCCGAGGCGATCAGCTACCTCGCCGGGCAGGGCTTCTTCGACGGCACCGACTGCCACCGGCTGACCACGAGCCCCGGCCTGCAGGTGCTGCAGTGCGGTGACCCGAGCGGCACCGGCCGCGGCGGCGCGGCGTTCGACTACCCGACGGCGGCGACCGGCGACGAGACCTACCCGCGCGGCACGATCGCGATGGCCAACTCCGGCCAGGGCTTCGACGGCAGCCAGTTCTTCCTGGTCTACGGCGACAGCCTCGAGGGCAACCCGAACTACACCGTCGTGGGCACGATCGACGAGGCCGGGCTCGGCGTCCTCGACGCCATCGCGGCGAAGGGCGTCGCCAACGGCAGCCAGGACGGCGCCCCGGCCGAGCCGGTGACCATCACGGCGATGACCGTCGCAGGGTAGCCCCGGACGACGTCCTCCTCACCATGCCCAGCGGGGGTCGACCTAGGCGGTGACGCGCTCCACGTCGAAGACGCCGTCCACGTTGCGCACCGTCTGCAGCACCGCACCCAGGTGCGCGGGGTCGGCGAGCTCGAAGGTGAACCGGCTGATCGCGACGCGGTCGCGGCTGGTCTGCACCGAGGCGGACAGGATGTTGACCCGCTCGTCGGCCAGCGCCTTGGTGACGTCGGAGAGCAGCCGGTGCCGGTCCAGCGCCTCCACCTGGATCGCGACGAGGAACACCGAGCCCGGCGCGCTGGCCCACTCGACCTCGACCAGCCGTTCGGGCTTGCGCTGCAGGTCGCCGGCGTTGGTGCAGTCCGTGCGGTGCACGCTCACCCCGCCGCCGCGGGTGACGAAGCCCAGGATCTTGTCGCCCGGCACCGGCGTGCAGCACTTCGCGAGCTTGGCCCACACGTCGGTCATGCCGTGCACGACGATGCCCGGGTCGCCGGTGGCCGAGCGGCGCGGGGTGGGTCGGTTCGTCGGGATCGCCGTCTCGGCGATGTCCTCGACGGCGCCCTCGGTCCCGCCCAACGCGATCATCAGCTTCTCGACGACCGAGGCCGCGGAGATCTGGTTCTCCCCCACCGCGGCGTACAGGGCGGTGACGTCGACGTGGCGGAGGTCCTTGGCCAGCGTGCTCAGCGCCTCGCCACCCATCAACCGCTGCAGCGGGAGCCCGGCCTTGCGCATGGCGCGGGTGAGCGCCTCCTTGCCGGCCTCGACCGCGTCCTCGCGGCGTTCCTTGGTGAACCACTGACGGATCTTGGTGCGCGCCCGCGAGGACCCCACGAAGCTCAGCCAGTCCTGGGAGGGGCCGGCGGTGGGCGACTTGGACGTGAAGATCTCGACGACGTCGCCGTTGGAGAGCTTGCTGTCCAACGAGACGAGCGCGCCGTTCACCCGGGCGCCGATCGTGCGGTAGCCGACCTCGGTGTGCACCGCGAAGGCGAAGTCGACCGGCGTGGACTCCCCCGGCAGGCTGACCACGTCGCCCTTGGGCGTGAAGACGAAGACCTCCTGCGGACCGAGGTCGTAGCGCAGGGTCTCCAGGAACTCGCCGGGCTCCTGCGCCTCGCGCTGCCAGTCCAGCAGCTGGCGGAGCCACAGCATGTCGTCGGGCGAGCCGACCTTCGGCGGCGCACCGAACTCGCCGGCGCTGGGCCGGCCGCCGGCGCGGGCGCTCTCCTTGTACTTCCAGTGCGCCGCGATGCCGTAGTCGGCGGTGCGGTGCATGTCGTGCGTGCGGATCTGCAGCTCCACCGGCTTGCCGTGCGGGCCGATCACCGTCGTGTGCAGCGACTGGTACATGTTGAACTTCGGCATCGCGACGAAGTCCTTGAAGCGGCCGGGCAGCGGCTGCCAGTGGGCGTGCATGATGCCGAGCGCCGCGTAGCAGTCGCGCACCGAGTCGACGAGGATCCGGATCCCGACCAGGTCCCAGATGTCGGTGAAGTCGCGACCGCGGACGATCATCTTCTGGTAGATCGAGTAGTAGTGCTTGGGCCGGCCGGTGACGACCGCCTCGATCTTCGCCGCCTTGAGCTGGTCCTGGACGGTCGTGGTGACCTCGGCC
>JBBSKB010000138.1:0-5864 GCA_038256725.1 Mycobacteriales bacterium
GTGTCCGACCTCTTCACGCCCCTGACGCTGGCCTCCGGCCCCGCCGCCCCGAACCGGGTGTGGCTGGCCCCGCTGACCAACACCCAGAGCCACCCCGACGGCCGGCTCTCCGACGAGGAGCTGAACTGGCTGGCGCTGCGGGCCCGCGGCGGGCACGGCCTGACGATGACCGCAGCCGCGCACGTGCAGGCCGGCGGGCAGGGGTTCCCCGGGCAGCTCGGCGTCTTCTCCGACGACCACCTGCCCGGGCTGACCCGGCTCGCCGCCGCGCTGAAGGACCACGGCTCGCTGGCCTCGCTGCAGCTGCACCACGCCGGCAACCGCTCCCCGCAGGAGCTGGTCGGCCGGCCGGTCGGGCCCTCGGACGACGCCGAGACCGGCGCGCGGGCCATGACCGGTGACGAGATCGCGCAGCTGGTCGAGGACTTCGCGACCGGCGCCCTCCGTGCCCAGCGCGCGGGCTTCGACGGCATCGAGGTGCACGGCGCGCACGGCTACGTGCTGGCCCAGTTCCTCTCCCCGGAGGTCAACCAGCGCACCGACGGCTACGGCGGCTCGCTGGAGAACCGCGCCCGCCTGCTGTTCGACGTCGTCGCGGCCGTGCGGGAACGCTGCGGCGCGGACTTCCAGGTCGGCGTCCGCATCTCCCCGGAGCGCTTCGGGTTGCGGCTGGGCGAGGTGCGGGAGGTCGCGGCCGACCTGCTGCTCTCCGACGCCGTCGACTACCTCGACCTTTCCCTGTGGGATGTCGCCAAGCAGCCCGTCGAGGAGGAGTTCTCGGCGCGGCCGCTGATGGACTGGTTCACCGACCTGGACCGCGGCACCACCCGCCTCGGCGTCGCGGGCAAGGTGCGCAGCGGCCGGCAGGCGGCCGAGACCCTCGAGCGGGGGGCGGACTTCGTGATGGTCGGGCGGGCGTCGATCCTGCACCACGACTTCCCGGAGAACGTCCGCCGCGACGGTGCCTTCGAGCCGGTGCCGACCCCGGTCAGCCCCGACCACCTCACCGCCGAGGGCCTCTCGCCGGTGTTCGTCGAGTACATGCGCAACTGGCGGGGCTTCGTCGCAGACGCGTCGTGACCGGCATGGCGTGGCCCGACACCGTCCTGTGGTGGCACGTCTACCCGCTGGGGTTCACCGGCGCGCCCATCCGGCCGACGACGTCCGGCGGGGGCGCCGCCGAGCCCACGGTGCACCGGCTGGACCGGTTGCAGGCCTGGCTGGACCACGTCGTCGAGCTCGGGCTGAACGGGCTCGCCCTCGGGCCCGTCTTCGCTTCGCAGACCCACGGCTACGACACCGTCGACCACCTCCGGGTGGACCCGCGGCTGGGGGACGCCGGCGACCTCGAGCAGCTGTTCGCGGCCTGCCGCGAGCGCGGCATCCGGATCTGCCTGGACGGCGTCTTCAACCACGTCGGTCGCGGGCACCCGGCCTTCGCGCAGGTGGAGGCCGAGGGCCCCGAGGCGGCGACGGCGGCGTTGTTCCGCATCGACTGGACCGGCTGGCGCCCGGGCGACCCGGTTCGGGCGGACGTCTTCGAGGGCCACGAGCACCTCGTCGCGCTCGACCACTCCTCCCCGGCGGTGGCGGAGCTGGTGGTCGGTGTGATGCGGCACTGGCTCGACCGCGGCGCCGACGGCTGGCGGCTGGACGCTGCGTACGCCGTCCCCCCGGAGTTCTGGGCAAGGGTGCTGCCGGAGGTGCGCCGCACCCATCCCGACGCGTGGTTCACCGGCGAGGTGATCCACGGGGACGCGGCCGCGATCGTCGCCGCCTCGACGATGGACTCCCTGACCCAGTACGAGCTGTGGCAGGCGGTCTGGCACGGCCTCGCCGAGCGGAACTTCTTCGAGTTGACGCACGCGCTGGAGCGGCACAACGCTCTGCTGGATGCCTTCGTGCCGTCCACCTTCGTCGGCAACCACGACGTCACCCGCATCGCCTCGGCGGTCGGGCCGGCGCTGGTGCCGCACGCGCTGGCCGTGTTGTTCACGGTGGCCGGGGTGCCGAGCGTCTACGCCGGCGACGAGTACGGCTGGACGGGCGTGAAGGAGCAGCGGGTGGGCGGTGACGACGCCGTGCGGCCGGAGTTCCCGCCGCGGCCCCCTCGCCCGGACGAGCTGGACCCGACCGCCCGCGACCTCCTGGGCGTGCACCGGGAGCTCGTCGCGCTGCGCCGTCGTTCCCCGTGGCTGGGAACGGCGCACACCGACGTCGTGCACCTCGCCAACAGCCAGGTCGTCCTCCGGTCGGGCACCGCCGGCGCGGCGGTCGTCGTCGCCCTCAACCTCGCGGCGGTGCCCGCCGACCTGCCGGCGGCCGACGCGGTCGCCCTCGCCTGCGGGACCGGGGGGCTGGTCGGCGGGCGCGTCCACCTGCCGCCGCAGGGCTGGGCGGTGCTGACCACGTGACCGAGCTCGCGAGGTCACGCAGGGACGCAGCACCCCTGGGCACGCGGCCGACGAGCGCCAGCGAGGAGGGCGCGTGACCGAGCCGGCCGAGGTCCCCGACCCCGAGCGCCGACGGTGGATCCTGGTGGCCTGCCTGGCCGGGATGTTCGCCACCACCTTTCCGGCGACGATCCTCACCATCGCCGTCCAGCCGATCGCGCTCGACCTGGACTCGACGCCCTCGACGGTCCTGTGGGTGACGACGGCGCCGCTGCTGGCCGCTGCCGTCAGCACACCGGTGCTGGGCCGCCTCGGCGACCTGCGCGGGCACCGGAAGCTGTTCCTCACCGGCATGGTCGTCGCCGCGCTGTTCGCGATCGGGACGGCGCTGGCCTGGAACGCCGGCAGCCTGATCACCGCGCGCACCATCTCCCAGCTCGGTTCGGCCGCGACGATCCCGAGCTCGTTCGCGATGCTCTTCCGCGCGCACCCGCCCGAGCAGCGGGTGCGGGTCTCCTCGCTCGCCTCGGCGGTCCTGGCCGGCGCGGCCGTCGTGGGCGTCGTCATCGGCGGCCCGCTGGTGGACCTGGTCGGCTGGCGGATCATCTTCGCCGTCCAGGCGGTCATCTGCGTCGCGGCTCTGGCGGCGGCGGTGCCGGTGCTCCCGGCCGATCCGCGCGGGCAGGCCCGGGTGCCGCTGGACCTCCCCGGCGCCCTCGCCCTGGCCCTGGCCACCCTGGCGCTGACGTTCGGGGTCAACCGGCTGGGCGTGTGGGGGCTGTCGCCGGTGCCGATCGGCTGCCTGGTCGTCGTCCCGTTCGCCGTGTGGGCGCTGGTGCGCATCGAACGCCGGGCGTCCCACCCGCTGCTCCCCCTCCGGGTGCTGTCGACGCGGAACACCCGCGTCGTGACCGCCGCCAGCTTCTTCCTCGGCGCCGGGTGGATGGGCAACTTCGTGCTCACCCCGCTGCTCATGCAGTCGGTGATGGGCCTGTCGGCGGGCCTGACCTCGCTGCTGAGCGTGCCGCGGGCGGTCTTCATCGTGGGTGCGGCACCGACGGCCTCGCGCTGGGGTCAACGCTTCGGGGAGCGGCGGATGGTGGTGGTCGCCGCCGCCGCGCTGGGCCTGGTGATGGCGTCGATGACGATCGGGGCGCTCACCACCTCGGTGGTCGCCATCGCGATCGCGCTGCCCCTGTCCGGCTGGGCCTTCGGGCACGCGCAGCCGGGGCTGGTCTCGGCCATGGGGCACGCCGTCGACGAGCAGGACTTCGGGCTGGCGACCTCGCTGCAGCAGACCTCGAACCAGATCGGCGCCGTCGTCGGAATCGGGCTGTTCACCGCCCTCGCGGGCGACGCCACGACCGCGGCGCCCTTCGCCGTCGTCTACCTGCTGACCGCGACGTGCGTCTTCATCGCCGTTCCGTTCGCCCTGCTGATCCGCGACCGGCACTCCGCGGCGTGAGCGAGCCGAGCAACGCCGCGCCGCAGACCACGAGCGTCACGTAGGTCCCGGGCGCACCGGGCGGGGTGCCGACGCTCTCCAGCGGCTTCAGCTGCCCGACGAGCAGCCGGAGCAGCGCCTCGCCCACCGCCCCGGCCAGCATCAGCGGCACCAACCCGCGGTAGCGGGCGAGGACCACCCAGACGAGCACGGCCATCAGCAGCTGGGCGCCGCCCCACTGGCCGAGCAGCGCGACGACGTTGCTCCCGCCCTCGACGTCGACGTCCAGGGTCGCGATCGACTCCGCCCCGCTGTCGGGGGCGAGCACGTGCACGAGGCTGCGGGCGGTGGACAGCACGGCGTAGACCACCAGGACGACGAGCGCCCACCGTGCGCCTCGGTACTCGTCGACCTGCCGCGGCAGCAGCAGTCGGGGGTCGAGGCGCACGGCGGGGGCCGCTACTTCTTGCGGCGGTTCAGCAGCTGCATGTCCGTGAAGCCCTTGTAGCCCCACGGCCCGTTCTCCACCCCGACGCCGCTCCACTTCAGCCCGCCGAACGGCAGGTCCGGGGCGAGCGCCGCGTGGGTGTTCACCCAGGTGGAGCCGGCGTCGAGCTGCCGGGCGACGGTCTCGCCGCGCTCGGTGTCGGTGGCCCACACCGAGGCGCCGAGGCCGAAGGTGGTGGCGTTGGCGCGCTCGATCGCGTCGTCCAGGTCGCGGTAGGCGATCACCGGGAGCGCGGGGCCGAACTGCTCCTCGTCGACGATCGCGGTGCCGTCCGCGGCGTCGGTGAGGATGGTCGGGGCGAAGAAGTAGCCCGGCCGGTCGAGGGCCGCCCCGCCGGCCGCGGCCCGCGCGCCGGAGGAGAGCGCGCCGTCGACCAGACGCGTGACCCGGTCGAACTGGGGCCGGTTCTGGATCGGGCCGAGCTTCGTGGCCTCGTCCATGCCGTCGCCCACGACGACGCTGTTCGCCTGCGCGACGAGCGCCTCGACGACGGCGTCGTGCAGGCTCTCGGGCACGTAGACGCGCTTGACCGCGACGCAGGTCTGGCCGTTGTTCGTGAACGCCGCGTCGAACAGCTGCTTGCCGACGACGGCGGGGTCGGCGTCGTCCAGCACGATCGCCGGGTCGTTGCCGCCGAGCTCGAGGGTGACCCGCTTCAGGTCCGCCGCCGACGCCATCGCGACCTTCTTGCCGGCGCTGATCGAGCCGGTGAAGCTGACCTTGCGCGGCGTCGGGTGCGCGGTCATCGCCGCACCCAGGGCGTCCCCGCCGGTGACGATGTTGAGCACGCCCGGCGGCAGCGCCCGGTTGAGCACCTCGACCATCGCCAGGGACGACAGCGGCGTGTACGGGGAGGGCTTGAGGACGACGGTGTTGCCGGCGCGCAGTGCCGGGGCGATCTTCCAGGACGACAGCAGCAGCGGGAAGTTCCAGGGCGCGATCGCGGCCACGACGCCGATCGGCCGGCGGACGACCTCGACGAAGGCGGCGTCGTCGTCCTGGAGGATCTCGCGCTCCACCTCGAGGTCGGCGTAGTACTGCAGCCACATGCCGACGCCCATGACCTCGAACATGGCCTCGTTCAGCGGCTTGCCCTGCTCCTGGGTGAGCAGGGTGGCGATCTGCGGCACGGCTTCGTTGACCGCCGTGGCGGCCAGCCGCAGGGCATCGCGGCGGGCGTCGTCGTCGCGCTTCCAGGAGCGGAACGCCTGCGCGGCGCCGGCCATGGCGTCGTCCAGCTGCTCGGCGGTCGCCTCGGGTGCGCGGGCGAACGGCTCGCCGGTCGACGGGTTGATCACGTCGAAGGAGCCGGGGGAGGCGTGCTGCTCCCCGTTGATGGTCATCAGGTGCTCGGTCACGTGCGGGTTCTCCTCGGATCGGGGGCGGGGAAGGATCAGGACAGGACGTCGGCGGCGTCGAGGTCGAGCGCGTGCCGGGCATGCCGGTCGGCCATGGCCAGGAACATCTCGTCGCCGCGGTCGGTGCGCTTCACGCTCATGGACGCCAGCACCGCCATCGA
>JBBSKB010000139.1:0-5685 GCA_038256725.1 Mycobacteriales bacterium
CGGGCCAGGTGGTAGCCCTGCGCGACGTCGCAGCCGAGGGCCGACAGCGCCGCCAGGGTCTCCTCGTCCTCGACGCCCTCGGCCACCACGGCCAGGCCGAGGTTGTGCCCCAGGTCGATCGAGGAGCGCACCAGCACCGCGTCGTTGTTGTTCGACAGCATCTCCATGACGAACGAGCGGTCGATCTTGAGCTCGTCGACCGGCAGCCGCTTGAGGTAGGACATGGAGGAGTAGCCGGTCCCGAAGTCGTCGATGGACAGCGAGAGACCCAGCGCGCGCAACTGGGTGAGCGAGACCAGGGCCCGCCCCGGGTCGGCCATGATCGTGCTCTCGGTGAGCTCCAGCCGGAGGAGGTGCGCCGGCAGCCGGCACCGGTCGAGCGCGTCGGCCACCTGGCGGGGGAAGTCCGGTTCCAGCAGGCAGCGGGGTGAGAGGTTGACCGCGACCTGGATCGGCGTTCCGCCGTCGAGCCAGGTCCGCGCCCGCACGAGCGCCAACTCCAGCGTGTGCATCGTCAGCGGCAGGATCAGGCTGGTGCCTTCGGCGAGCGGAATGAAGTCCGCGGGCGGCACCATGCCGCGGTCCGGGTGCTGCCAGCGGATCAGTGCCTCGGCGCCGGTCACCCGCCCGTCCGCCACGTCGACCTTCGGCTGGTAGTGCATGACCAGCTCGCCCGACTGCAGGGCGTGGCGCAGCTCGCCGAGCAGGGACAGCCGGCTGAGGCTGTTGCCGTCGAGCGCGGGGTCGTAGACGACGACCCGGCCCTTGCCGGCCTTCGCCTCGTACATCGCCACGTCAGCGGCGCGCATCAGGGCATCGGCGGTGTCCCCGTGGTGCGGAGCCAGGGAGAGCCCCACGCTGGCCTCCACCGACAGGGTGAAGCCGCGGACGACGAACGGTGCCTGCATGGCGGTGACGCACCGCTCGGCCTGGTGCACCGCGGCTGCGAGGTCGGTCACCTCCGGCAGCAGGATGGCGAACTCGTCACCACCGAGCCGGGCGACGGTGTCGGATTCGCGGAAGGCGTCGCCCAGCCGGGCGGCGACGGCGCGCAACAGCTCGTCGCCGTACTGGTGCCCGAGCGTGTCGTTGACCTCCTTGAACCGGTCGAGGTCGATGAGCAGGATCGCGCTGGTGTGCCCTCCGCGGCGGGCCAGGGCCAGCGCCTGGTCCAACCGGTCGGTGAGGAGCCGGCGGTTGGGCAGGCCGGTCAGTTCGTCGGAGAGGCTCGCGTCGCGCAGTCGCCGGTGGCTGTTCCGCAGGTTCAGACCGGCGAAGGTCAGCAGCAGGACGGCGGCCAGCGCCGTGGCCACCGGCGCCGGGCCCACCGACTCCCACCAGGCGCCGGCCGAGGTCGGCGTGGACACCACGACCACCCACGCGGTGGCGTTGTCCTCGGCGACGGGTACCCGGGCCATGGCCAGCCGCCGGTCGCCGATGGACGCGGGCGCGGGCGCGGGCGCATCGGCCAGGAGCTGCAGGAGTGCGCGGTCGGCGGGACGCCCGAGCTCGCGGGTGCCGAGTGGCCGGTCGCCCTCCAGCACGACGCGGCCCGTGCGCGTGTCGACGATGGAGATGTCGAAGCCGTCGGCCGCGTCGCCGGTGCGGCGGAAGCTCTCCAGCGTGACCTCGAAGTGCACGAGCCCCCACGGCCGGCCGGCCGCGTCGGCCATGGGGGTGGAGTTGGAGATCACCCACTCGCCGGTGTCCGGGGAGAGGTAGGGCGCGGCCTGGTACACCCGGCCCTCGGGGAGTGCGAGGGTGGGCGCGAAGAAGGGCGCCTCGGCCTCCTCGTGCGACAGCTCCTCCGGCGGCGCGACGACGCCGCGGACCACCCGGGCCAGCTCGTGTCCCGCGGAGTCGATCAGGCAGGCCTCGCTGATCTGCCCGGGGTAGAGCTCCTCGAGGTAGGCCAGGGACGCAGCCGCCTCCGCGGCCGCGGGGTCCAGTTCCAGCGACCCCGGTGCCGTCGGCCGCTGCACGTCGTTGCCCGGTGCGAACCGGCGGAACGTGGTGCTCCTGGACAGGAGCAGGTCGATGCTGCGCGCCCGGTCGTAGTACTCGCCGAGGTCGGCGGCCGTGAGCGACGCGACCGCGGAGATCTTGCCGTCGAGGTCCTCGAGCTCGGCGGCATGGCTGGCGGCCACCGTGCTGCCGACCGCCGCGAACAGCAGCGTCGTGCCCAGGGCCGCCGTGCCCAACCGGAGGGCGCGCCCACGGCCGCGCCGGTCGGAGGTCAGCTGAGTCGACACACCGGGTCAGTCGGCACCCGGCACCGGGCGCTTGAGCAGCCGGCGACGCGGCCGTCGTCGGTGGAACCCTTCCGGGGCAGAAGGGCGGTGCCGAACCCCGGGCAGAGGACGTCGCGGCCGGTCGGGTTGGTCTGGACGCACGGCCCCCGCCACGACAGACTCCGGGAACCAGCGCCTGACGACGACGTTCCGGAGGTCGGCATGCCGTACCCCTTCGATCGCGACGGCATCGAGGTGGGCACCGACGGCATCCGCCGCTACCGCGACCTGCCCCGCAACCTGCCGGAGCTGCTCCGCTCTGCGGTCGATCGCCGGCCCGACAGCGAGGCGCTGGTCGAGCTCGGCGGCGAGCGGGTGACCTACCGTCAGCTGTGGGACCGCGCCGCCCGGATCGCCGGCGGCCTCCGCGCGGCGGGGGTGCAGCCGGGCGACCGGGTCGCGAACCGGCTGCCCAACGGCAACGAGTGGGTCTACGCGTTCTGGGGCACGCTGCTCGCCGGCGCCGTCGTCGTCCCGGTGAACACCCGCTTCGCCGAGCCCGAGGTCCGCTACGTCGTCGAGGACTCCGGCGCCGCGTTCGTGGTCGAGCCGGGCGTGCCCCTGCCGGACGGCGAGCCGCTGGAGACCACCGACCAGCAGCACACCGATCTGGCCGGGATCTTCTACACGAGCGGCACGACGGGCTTCCCCAAGGGTGCGATGACCACCCACGAGAACTTCCTGGCCAACATCGAGACCTGCGTGCGCTGCCTCGGACTGGGCCGCGAGCCGCGCACCACGCTGATCTCGGTGCCGCTGTTCCACGTCACCGGCTGCAACTCGCAGCTGCTCGTGGTCACCGCGCTGGCCGGCACGTCGGTGATCATGCCGGCGTTCGAGGTGGACGCTTTCCTGCGGGCCATCGCCGACGAGCGGGTCGACGTCCTCACCACCGTGCCGGCCATCTACTGGCTGGCGCTCCAGCAGCCGGGCTTCGCCGACGTCGACACCTCCTCGGTCATCTCGCTCAGCTACGGCGGTGCGCCGATCGCCCCCGACCTGGTGCACCGCATCCAGCAGGCGTTCCCGACGGCCCGCGTGGGCAACGGGTTCGGGCTGACCGAGACCTCGTCGGTCTCGACCTACCTCCCGCACGAGGACGCCGCCGAGCACGCCGACTCCGTCGGCTACCCGGCCCCGGTGGTCGACGTCCGGCTCGACTCCGCGGACCCGGACACCGGGGTGGGGGAGCTGCTCATCCGCGGCCCGCACGTCGTCGCCGGCTACTGGCGCAAGCCCGAGCAGACGGCGGAGACCTTCGTCGACGGCTGGCTGCACAGCGGCGACCTGGCCCGCATCGACGACGACGGGCGCGTCCACATCGTCGACCGCAAGAAGGACATGATCAACCGCGGCGGCGAGAACGTGTACTGCGTCGAGGTGGAGAACGCCCTGGCCGCGCACCCGGCCGTGGGCGAGGTGGCCGTCATCGGGGTCGCCGACTCGATGATGGGCGAGAAGGTCGGAGCCGTGGTGGTGCCGCTGCCCGGCCGCACCCTCGACGCCGCGGAGCTGATCGCCTTCGCCCGGGAGCACCTGGCCGACTTCAAGGTGCCCCAGTTCGTCGACATCCGCACCGCACCGCTGCCCCGCAACCCCGGCGGCAAGGTTCTCAAGCCCACGCTGCGCGAGGGCACCGACTGGCAACCCGTGCGCTGACCTGATCGACCATCCACCGAAGGGGAACCATGCCCACCGTCGAGACCGTCCGTGGCCCGATCGACACCGCCGACATGGGCGCGACCCTCATGCACGAGCACGTCTTCGTGCTCTCCACCGAGCACATCCAGAACTACGGCGGCGACTGGTGGGACGAGGACGAGCGCGTGGCGGACGCCGTCACGAAGCTGGATGAGCTGAAGGCGCTCGGCATCGACACGATCCTCGATCCCACGGTGTGGGGGCTCGGCCGCTACATCCCGCGCGTCCAGCGGGTGGCCGAGCAGACCGACCTCAACATCATCGTGGCCACCGGGCTCTACACCTACGACGAGCTGCCGCACCAGTACGAGCACCGCGGGCCGGGCCTGCTGCTCGACCTGCCGACCGATCCGATGGTCACCGACTTCACCACCGATCTCACCGACGGCATCGCCCGGACCGGGGTGAAGGCGGCGTTCCTGAAGTGCGTGGTCGAGGCGAAGGGGCTGACCCCCGGGGTGGAGCGCACCCTGCGGGCCTGCGCGGCCACGCACCGGGCGACCGGTGCGCCCATCACCGTGCACACGTCGGTGGGCAACCAGGCGGGGTCGATGGCGCTGCAGGTGTTCCGCGACGAGGGCGTCGACCTCACGAAGGTCGTCATCGGGCACGCCGGTGACAGCAACGACCTGGACTACCTGAGCGAGCTGGCCGAGGCCGGCTGCCTGCTCGGCATGGACCGCTTCGGCCTCGACATCTACAACCCGACGTCCTCGCGGGTGGACACGATCGTCGAGCTCGCGTCCCGCGGGTACGCGGGCCAGATGGTGTTGGCGCACGACGCGAGCTGCTACATCGACTACTTCCCCGGCGTCGAGGCCCAGGCCGCCAAGGAGCAGATCGCGCCGAACTGGAACTTCACGCACATCAGCAGGGACGTGCTGCCGCAGCTGAAGGAGCGGGGCGTCACCGACGAGCAGATCCGGCAGATGCTGGTGGACGCGCCGCGGCGCTACTTCGAGTAGCCCGCCCCCGGCTGCGGGATGTCGGAGGGTCGTCGCACACTGACGGTGTGCCGCACCCCTCCGTCGTCCCGCCCGGGGCGGCGGTCACCCCGTGACGGCGACCGAACTCCACCCTCCCGGCACCCGCGGCCGGCCCGCGGCTCCGCCGCCGGAGGGCGGCTGGCTCAAGCGGCTCCTGGGCTACTGCCTGCGGCACCGCGGCGACCTGTACGGCGCCTTCGCGGCCGCCCTGGTCGCCTCCGTGGTCGCCGGGCTCGCACCGCTGCTCGTCCGGGCTGTCGTCGACCGGGTGGTCGACGGGGTGGAGTCGGGCCGGTCGGTCGACGTCACGCCGTTCGTCGTCGCGCTGGTCGCGGCCGGGGTGCTGCGGTTCGCCGCCGGGTTCGTCCGCCGCTACCTCGCCGGCCGGCTGTCCCTCGACGTCCAGATGGACCTGCGCAACGACGTCCACGCCGCACTGGCCCGGGTCGACGGGCCGGGCCAGGACCGGTTGCAGACCGGCCAGACGGTCAGCCGGGCGATCAGCGACGTCACCCTCGTCCAGGGGCTGCTGGCGTTCCTGCCCAACCTGACCGGCAACGCGCTGCTCTTCGTCGTCTCGCTGTGCGTCATGGCCTGGCTCTCGCCGCTGCTGACCCTCGTCGCGCTCGCCGTCGGCCCGGCGCTGTGGTGGGTAGCGCTGCGCTCGCGGCGCGACCTCTTCCCGGCGAACTGGGCGGCGCAACAGC
>JBBSKB010000140.1:0-5677 GCA_038256725.1 Mycobacteriales bacterium
CCCGTCCCGATCTCCGGGACGGGGGCCGCGGTGCGTCCGGGGGTGGTGTAGTCAGGAGGCATGCGCGCAGCTGGAGTGACCGAGTTCGGCGGGCCCGAGGCCCTCCACATCGTCGGCGTCGAGGCCGAACCCCTGGGCCCGGGCCAGGTACGGCTGCAGGTCCAGGCCGCCACGGTGAACCCGACCGACACCTACGGGCGGTCCGGGGCCTACGCCGGCCGCGACCCGGTGAAGACCCCGCCGTGGGTGCCCGGGATGGACGTCGCGGGCGTCGTCTCCGAGGTGGCCGACGGCGTCGACCACCTCGAGGTCGGTGACCTCGCGATGGGCGTCGTCGTGCCGTTCGGCCAGCACGGCGGATACCGCGAGGACATCGTGCTGCCCGGCGACTCCGTCGTCCGCGCGCCGAAGGGTGTCGACGCCGTGGCCGCGGCGACGCTGCCGATGAACGGGCTCACCGCCCGGCTGTCGCTGGATCTCATGGGCCTGGAGCGCGGCCAGGTGCTCGCGGTGACCGGGGCCGCCGGCTCGTACGGCGGCTACGTGATCCAGCTGGCCAAGGCCGAGGGGCTCACCGTCATCGCCGACGCCTCCGAGGCCGACGAGCAGCTGGTGCGCGAGCTCGGCGCCGACGTCGTCGTCCGCCGGGGCGACGACGTCGCCGACCGCATCCGCGAGCACCACCCCGAGGGCGTCGACGGCCTGGCCGACGGCTCGGTGCAGGACGAGCTGGTGCTGCCCGCCGTCAAGGACGGCGGCGCGGTCGCCACCGTCCGCGGCTACAAGGGCGACGGGCAGCGCGGCGTGCGCGTCTTCCCGACCCTGGTGCGCAAGGTCGCCGAGGACCGCGCGGTGCTGGACGGCCTGCGGCAGCTGGTGGAGGACGGCGCGGTGACCCTGCGGGTGGCGCGCGCGTTCCCCGCCGAGGAGGCCGCCGAGGCGCACCGCGTGCTCGAGGCCGGCGGGGTCCGTGGTCGGCTGGTGCTGACCTTCTAGGTCAGGGCCGCCGGGTGGCGGTCGGCAACCGGACGTCAGGAGACGTCTGCCGGTGCGAGGATGACCGCCGTGCCCGACTCCCCGACCTCCGGCGCGCGGCCCGCGCCCGGCCTGCGGCAGCGGGCGCTGATGCTGCTGCCGGTCGTCCTGCCGCTGATGATCTACCTGCTCATCAAGGTCGGGGACTCCTCGCGCGTCGCCCTGGTCGTCGCCGCGGTCGTCCTGGCCGCCGTCGCGGTGGGGAGCCTGGTGGTGGCGCGTCGGCGTTCCGGGGACCGGGCGGGCTGACCTGCCCCCGGTGTGGCCCGCGGATGTGACGCGTGCCATGGTCGGGGCGTGAACGGCGCACAGGCACTGATCCGGACCCTGGTCGACGCGGGCGTGGACGTCTGCTTCTCGAACCCGGGCACCTCCGAGATGCACTTCGTCGCGGCGCTGGACGACGTGCCGGAGATGCGCGCGGTGCTGACCCTCTTCGAGGGCGTCGCCACCGGTGCCGCCGACGGCTACGCGCGGATGGCCGGCCGCCCAGCCGCCACCCTGCTGCACCTGGGCCCGGGCCTGGGCAACGGGCTGGCCAACCTGCACAACGCCCGCCGCGCGCGGACGCCGCTGGTGAACGTCGTGGGTGACCACGCGCGCTCGCACAAGCGCCTGGACGCCCCGCTGGAGTCCGACATCGACGCGATCGCCGGCACCGTCTCGACGTGGGTCCGCCGGTCGCTGTCACCGGCCGACGTCGCCGCCGACGCCGCGGAGGCCGTCGCCGCCGCGGAGAAGGGCGGCATCGCCACGCTGGTCCTCCCCGCCGACGTGTCGTGGGAGGACGGCGCTGAGCCGGCTGCACCGCTCGCCGCGCGGCCGAGGCCGCAGGTCGCGCCCTCGGTCGTCGAGGAGATCGCGAAGGTGGTGGCGTCGGGAGAGCCGACGGTGGTCTTCCTGGGCGGCGACGTCATGAGCGCCGAGGGGCAGTTGGCGGCCGCGCAGGTGGCTGCCGGCACCGGTGTCCGGCTCCTGGCCGAGACCTTCTCGGCGCGGACCGCGCGCGGCGGCGGCCTGCCCCATCTGAACCGGTTGCCGTATCCGCCGCAGCTGGCCATCCCCGCCCTGGCCGGGACGAAGCACCTCGTGCTGGCCGGCGCGACCTCGCCGGTGCACTTCTTCGGCTACCCCGGGTTGCCCGGCCACCCGGTGCCCGAGGACTGCACGGTGCACGTGCTCAGCACTCCGGGCGAGGACGGCGTCGCGGCGCTGGAGGCGCTGGCCGAGCTGGCCGCCCCCGGTGCGGAGCCCGCGCTGCAGGAGCTGGAGCGCCCGGAGCTGCCCAGCGGAGCGCTGAACCCGCGCGCCATGTCGGCGGTCATCGGCGCCCTGCTCCCGGAGAACGCGATCGTCGTCGACGAGGCGCTCACCTCGGGCGTGGGCCTCACCGAGCTGACGTCCGCCGGGCCGCGGCACGACTGGCTGTCACTGACCGGTGGGGCGATCGGCGACGGTCTGCCGACGTCACTGGGCGCTGCCGTGGCGTGCCCGGACCGCCCGGTCATCGGCATCCAGGGTGACGGCAGTGCGATGTACACGATCTCGGCGCTGTGGAGCTTCGCCCGCGAGCAGGCGGACATCACCACGATCATCTGCGACAACAGCTCGTACGCGATCCTGCAGCACGAGCTGGTGAACGTCGGCGCGGCCACGGACGGGAAGCGGGCCCGCCAGCTGCTCGACCTGAGCGGTCCGGCGCTGGACTTCGTGTCTATCGCGCAGGGCATGGGTGTGCCGGCTACGCGGGCCACCACCGCCGAAGAGCTGGCCGAGCAGGTGCGCGCCGCGCTCGCCGAGCCGGGGCCGCACGTCGTCGTCGCCACCCTGCGGTAGCCGCGGGGAACAGGGCCGATCGACTCCTGCGGAGCGCCGTCCCGCCGGTGGATCCTGTCGCTGTCGGGCGCCGGCGGGCGCCCCGCGGGAGGTGTCGGCCATGGTGCTGCGGAGCTCCGGGGGAGGTCGGCTGCGGTCGGTCCTCGTGCTGCTGGCGGTGGCCCTGCTCGTGGGCACCGGCACAGCGCTGCCCGCGCAGGCCGCCCCGTGCGTCCAGACCGATCCGCTCGCGCGGAAGTACTGCGAGCTGGGGGAGGCGTCCTCCGTCGTCGGCACACCGGTGGGTGCCCCGTCCGCCGTCGGTGCCGGCCGGGTGCAGGACCACACCCGTGGCGTGATCGCCTGGTCCCCGGCGACGGGGGTGCACGAGGTGCACGGCTCGATCGGGGTCCGGTACCGCGAGGCGGGCGGACCGGGTGGCTTCCTGGGCTTCCCGCTCACCGACGAGCTGCCGACGCCGGACCGGGTCGGTCGGTTCAACCACTTCCAGGGTGGGTCGATCTACTGGTCGCCCTCGACCGGGGCGCACGAGGTGCACGGCGCGATCCGCGCGACGTGGGAGTCGCTGGCCTGGGAGCGCGGCTTCCTGGGCTTCCCGCTGACCGATGAGCTGCCCACGCCGGACGGGGTCGGGCGGTTCAGCCACTTCCAGGGTGGGTCCATCTACTGGACGCCCTGGACGGGGGCGCACGAGGTGCACGGCTGGATCCGGGACCGATGGGCGGCGCAGGGCTGGGAGCGCGGCCCGCTCGGCTATCCGATCTCGGACGAGTTCACCGTCCGCGGTGGCCGGCAGAGCAGCTTCACCGGTGGCTTCCTGCGGTTCACGGTGGCGACCGGGGCGGTGCGCACCGCCGTCCTCGAGCCCTACGAGCACAGCGGCACCTGGGTCACCCGCTTCCGCTTCAGCCGGGAGTACGCCGGCGCGAACCCGCCGATCCGGCCCGAGCACGTGGACTCGATGGCCGACGCAGGGGTGCGGGTGGTCTACCTCCAGGCGGCGGCCGACGACGCGCGGTACCCGGACCTGATCAGTCCCGACCTGCTCGGCGCGTTCCTCACCCGCGCGCACGCGCGGGGCCTGCAGGTGGTCGGCTGGTACCTGCCGCGCTTCGTCGACGTGAACGCCGATCTCCGTCGGCTGCGGGCGATCGCCGACTTCCGGGCCGGCGGGCAGGCCTTCGACGCCGTGGCCGTCGACATCGAGGACCGCACGGTGGCCGACGTCGACCTGCGCAACGCGCGGCTGGTCGAGCTCTCGCAGCGGCTGCACGTGGCGCTGCCCGGGGTGACGCTCGGCGCGATCGTGCTGCCGCCCGTGGTCACCGACGTGCTCAGCCCGACGTACTGGCCGCGCTTCCCGTGGGCGCAGCTCAGCGGGCTGTACCAGGTGTGGTTGCCGATGGCCTACTGGTCCAACCGGACCGACGCGACCTGGAGCGACGCCTACCGGTACACGCGGGAGAACATCCTCCGCACGCGGGCCAACCTGGGCGAGATCTGCGCCGTGGTGTCGACGATCGGCGGCTTCGGGACGACGGAGACCGCGGCCGACTACTCCGGCATGGCCCGGGCCGCGGCCGAGGTCGGCGCGGTGGGGGTGTCGGTGTTCGACTGGACCACCACCCCGCCGGGGAGCTGGCCGCCGCTGCGCGGCTACGACGTCCGCGGCGGGTGCTGAGCGGGCTCCGGGGCGGCGCTGCGGCGGCCCCGGGCCCAGTGGCTCAGTGCTTCTTGGTGCCGTGCGTCAGGTTGTCCATCTGGGACGACGTGTCGACGGCCGACCGCTTCTCCTGCCGCTTCTCCTTGATGGACTTCGCGGCGGGTTTCTTCGTGTTGGACTGCTTGGGGGACTTGTCACCCATGGCGTGCGCTCCGCTCGTCGGAAGCCTGGACGGCTCCGTGGGGCGACGCTACGCGCAGCGGGACCTCCCGTGGCCCACCTGCGCGGCGGTTGCCAGACTGCGCCGGTGGAGAGCCGCGCGTACTCGTCGTCCGTCGTCATCCGTTCCGCACCGGAGGAGGTGTACGACCTCGTCTCGGACGTGACCCGGACCGGCGAGTGGAGCCCGGTGTGCCGGGCCTGCTGGTGGGAGGACGACGGCGCCGGGCGGGTGGGCGACTGGTTCAGCGGCCGCAACGAGGTGCCGGGCCGCACCTGGGAGACCCGCAGCAAGGTGGTCGTCGCCGACCGCGGCCGGGAGTTCGCCTGGGTGGTCGGCGGAACGTACGTGCGCTGGGCGTTCAGCATGGAGCCGGTCGACGAGGGGACCCGGCTGACCGAGTCGTGGGAGTTCCTGCCCGACGGGCTGGCGCTGTTCCAGCGGCTCTACGGCGAGACGGCTGATCGGGAGATCGCCGACCGCACGCAGGCCGCGCACGAGGGCATCCCGGCGACGCTGGAGGCGATCCGGCGGATCGCGGAGTCCGCCGGCTGAGCGGGCCGCCGGCGGGTCAGTCGTTCCACGGCACGTAGTCGGTCCCCCCGCCCAGCGCGGTGAGGACGATCATGGCGGCGAAGGCGAGCAGGACGGCCGCCGCCACGATGACCGCCAGCAGCACGATGTGGTCCTCGATGCCGAGCTTCTCGGCGGTGCTCCTCCGGTCCGGCGGGTCCGGGGGCTCGGCGGCGGGACGGTTCTGCTCGACCGCGGCGGGCGGCCGATCGACGGGAACGGTCATGACGACTCCCGGGGGAGGCCGGCCACGGAGACCGGCGTCCGGACGTCGGCGACCCGGCGCCCGAGGACGACGCTAGTGCCGTCGCGGGCCGGCGGGAGGGGGCGGAGGTCCCGGCGTGCGGGGC
>JBBSKB010000141.1:0-5499 GCA_038256725.1 Mycobacteriales bacterium
CCCCGCGCGGGCGGGTCGCGACCGAGGCGGCCTGGCGACACCTGGGCCTGGCGGTGCCCCGCGGCGGGATTCCGCTCGGCCGGGTCACAGCAGACCCACCGGGCGCAGGCTCGTCGTCAGAGCCGCTCTTCGACGCCTAGACTCCGGGACGCTGGCGCGCACACGGAGAGGCCGCGGCCGTGCGCGTCCCATCGGGTCGCCGCGTGCTGTGCTCTCCCGGATGCGCACCCGCACCCGAGTACCCGAGCGGCCCCAGGGCCGCACCCACCGCGGAGCAGCACGCGCGGTAGAGAGGCACACCTGTCGTGGAGTTCTTCCCTCTGATCATGCTCGTCCTGCTGGCGGTGCTGCTGTTCGTGCTGCCCGCACGGCAGCGCAAGACCATGCAGGCCCGGGCGCAGGCGCTGCAGGAATCGCTGACCGTGGGCGCGCAGGTGATGACCACCAGCGGCATGCACGCGACGGTGGCCGGACTGGGCGAGACGACGGTGGACCTGCAGCTCGCTCCGGGCGTCGTCGTCACCTTCGCGCGGCAGGCGGTCATGGAGATCCGCGAGCCCGCGGCCGTGATCCCGGGTGACGACACGCCCGGTTCGGCCGGGGGACGCCCGGCCGACGACACCCTCTGATCGCAGGAGTTCCCGTGGCCAACCGCTCGTTGCCGGCCCGCCGGTACTTCGGGGCGTTCGTCCTCATCCTTGCCGTGCTCTACGGCCTCGTCTTCTTCACCGGCTCCGACCGGACGCCCCAGCTCGGGCTCGACCTGCGTGGTGGCACCACGGTCACGCTGGCCGCCCGCACGCCCGACGGCGGTGCGCCCGACCGCGAGGACCTCGAGCTGGCCCGCCAGATCATCGAGCAGCGGGTGAACGGCCTCGGTGTCGCCGAGGCCGAGGTCGTGACCGAGGGTGACTCGAACATCGTCATCTCCGTCCCCGGGGACGACGGCGACCAGGCTCGCCAGCTCGGCGAGACCGCGCAACTGCGGTTCCGGCCCGTGCTGAACGTCCAGCCGGCCGAGCAGGCTCCCGAGGACGCCGCACCCACGGACGGCGCCGAGCCGACCGAGCCCGCACCCACGGACGGCGCCGAGCCGACCGACGCCGCCGAGCCGACGGATGGCGCGGACCCCGCGGCGCCGACCCGCGCCCCCGATGCCCCGGCGATCACGCAGGAGGAGGCGCAGGTCGCCTTCGACGCGCTGACCTGTGGCGGTGCGGCCACGAGCGATGTCGCCCGCCCCGTCGACCACGTCGCCGGCTGCGGGGAGGACGGTCAGTTCAAGTACCTCCTCGGACCCGCCGTCGTCGAGGGCAGGGCGGTCACCGACGCCTCGGCCGGTACGCGGGCCGGGACCGGCGAGTGGGTCGTCAACCTCGACTTCGACCGCGACGGCACCCGCGCCTGGGGGGAGTACACCTCGGCCAACATCGGCAACTCGGTCGCGATCACCCTCGACGGTCGGGTCATCTCCGCGCCGACGATCAACTCCGCCATCCTCGGCGGCGGCACCGAGATCACCGGGAGCTTCGACCAGGAGTCGGCCACCGAGCTGGCCAACCAGCTGAAGTACGGCGCCCTGCCGCTCAGCTTCACCCAGGCCACCGCCCAGTCGATCTCCACCGAGCTCGGAGAGGAGCAGCTGCGCGCCGGGCTGCTCGCCGGTGCGCTCGGCATCGGGCTGGTGTTCCTCTACTCGCTGTTCTACTACCGGGCGCTCGGCCTGGTGATGATCGCCAGCCTCGTGCTCTCCGGCGTCGTGGTCTACGGGTTCCTGGTGGTGCTGGGACGCGAGATCGGGTTCACGTTGAGCCTCGCCGGCATCGCCGGGTTCATCGTCGCGCTCGGCATCACCGCGGACTCCTTCGTCGTCTACTTCGAACGGCTCAAGGACGAGATCCGGGAGGGGCGCAGCCTGCGGTCGGCGGTGCCTCGCGCCTGGGTCCGCGCCCGGCGGACGATCCTCTCGGCCGACGCGGTCAGCTTCCTGGCGGCGGCGATCCTCTACCTGCTCGCCATCGGTGACGTGAAGGGCTTCGCGTTCACGCTCGGCATGTCCACGGTCCTCGACCTGGTCGTCGTCTTCCTCTTCACCCATCCGCTGATGTCCGTGTTGTCGCGCTACAAGTGGTTCGGCAGCGGCCGGGTCTCCGGGCTCGGGCAGGTCGACAGGTCCGGACGGTCGACGGCGCCGACTGCGCGCCGTGAGCTGGCCACCTCCGGCGCCGCGGCGCAGAACAGGAGCACCTCATGAGCCGCGACGAGCGCAACGACCGGGTCGGCGACGACGACGAGGTCGTCCCTGTCGGTACCGAGGCCGACGAGGCGCGGGACGCCAGCCACGCCGCGGACGAGGCCGCCGCCTCGATGGGCGACGACGACCTGGCCGACGCCGGGCTGCCCCGCGCGGGTGTGGCCCAGCGGGACGGGGAGCCGCGCGCCTCCCTGGCGCACCGGCTCTACAACGGCGAGGCCGGTCTGGACGTCGTCGGCCGCAGCCGGCTGGTCTACAAGATCACCGCGGTGATCCTGCTGCTGTCCGTAGCGGCGATGGTGTTCCGCGGCTTCAACTTCGGCATCGACTTCGCCGGTGGCAACAGCTTCCGGCTGCCCGGGAGCGAGTCCTCGCTCGCCGACGTGCGCGAGGCGGCCGAGGATGCCGGGGCGGAGGTGGCCACCGCGCAGATCGTCGGCGGTGACACCGTGCTGCTGCGCACGGGGGCCCTGGAGCCCGATCTCGAGCGCACGGTCGTCGCCGCCGTGGCCGACGCTGCCGGCGTGGCCGAGAACGAGGTGAGTCCCGAGTCGGTGAGCGCCGACTGGGGGCGGAACATCACCGATCAGGCGCTGGTGGCGCTGGTCGTGTTCCTGGTCGCCGTCGTCGCGTTCCTCGCGCTGCGCTTCCAGCTCAAGATGGCCATCGGTGCGATGGGCGCCCTGCTGCACGACATCGTCGTGACCGCCGGCATCTACGCGCTGGTCGGTTTCGAGGTGTCGCCGGCGACGGTCATCGGCTTCCTCACCATCCTCGGGTTCTCGCTCTACGACACCGTGGTCGTCTTCGACAAGGTGGACGAGAACGTCAAGGACCTGGACAAGTCGGCCCGCATGACGTGGAGCGAGGCGGCGAACCTCGCGGTCAACCAGACCCTGATGCGCTCGATCAACACCTCGATCATCGCGCTGCTGCCGGTCGCCGCTCTGCTGTTCGTCGGCGCCGGTCTGCTGGGTGTCGGCACGCTCAAGGACCTGGCGCTGGTGCTGTTCGTCGGCCTGGCGGCGGGCACCTACTCCTCGATCGTCCTCGCGACGCCGATCGTCGCCGATCTCAAGGAGCGCGAGCCCGAGGTGCAGGCGCTGCGCCGCCGGGTGCTCGCCCGCCGGTCCTCGGCGGCACGCCAGGGCGGTGCGGCCGCACCCGACGGTCCCGTGGCCAGTGCCCGCCGGGCACGCCGCCCGGCCGGTGGTGCGGCGACCGCCGTCGCCGAGCTGCCCGGCAGCGTGCAGGCCGACGTCGTCGTGGAGTCGCCGTCCTCGGTGCGGCCGGAGGGCTCCGGGGGGACGTCCGCCCCGCGTCCGGGTGCCCGTCCGCAGCGGCCGGCGGGGAAGAAGTGACGATGAGCGCGGTCCCCGCCGGGGAGCAGCTGCAGCAGCCGTTGGACGAGCTGATCGCCGCGCTGACCGTCGACGTCCCCGACCATCCCGAACCCGGAGTGCTGTTCCGGGACCTCACCCCCGTGTTCGCCGACGGCCCGGCCTTCGCCCGGGTCGTCGAGGGTCTGGCCGCGCCGGCGGCCTCCGACCCCCGGGCCGCGGCGATGGCCGGCGCCGACGACTCGACTCCCGCGTTCGACGTCGTCGTCGGCGTGGAGGCGCGCGGCTTCCTGCTCGCCGCCGCGGTCGCGCTCTCGGCCGGGGTGGGCGTCGTCCCGATCCGCAAGGCCGGCAAGCTGCCCCGCGAGCGGATCTCGGCCGACTACGTGCTCGAGTACGGCACCGCGACGCTGGAGCTGCACGCCGACTCCATCCGGCCGGGGCAACGGGTGCTGGTCGTCGACGACGTCCTCGCCACCGGCGGCACCCTCGCCGCCGCGGTCGAGCTCGTCGAGCGCCTCGGCGGCGTCGTCACCACGGTGTCCGTGGTCGTGGAGCTCGTGGCGCTCGGCGGCCGCGAGCGCGTCGCGCCGCACACCGTGCATGCCCTCTGGACCACCTGACCGGGGGAGGCGGACCGCCGGGGTGCCGCGCCGCCACGCCCGGCGCGGCTAGCATGGACGAGACCTCCTCTCCTCGAACCCCGTGGGAGTCGCCGTGGCCTCCGACGTAGCCGCTGACGCGGCTCCCGCACGCCCCGGCCCGTCCGGCACCGCGACGGATCCGGCGCCGCAGGGCGGGGTCGCGGCACCGCCTCCGGTGCACCGCCCTCCGCTCCCGGAGCGACCGGCCGTGCGCCGGCCCGACGACGTCGGCTCGGAGCCCGGGGACGCCGACGCCGGCACGCCCCGCCGCCGGGTCCGCGACCGGCTGGCCCGCCGGATCGTCGCGGGCCAGCGCAGCACCGTGGTCCGCCCGGTGCTCGAGCCGCTGGCCGCGCTGCACCGTCAGAGCCATCCCAAGGCCGACCTCGTCCTGCTGCAGCGGGCCTACGACGTCGCCGAGTCCGCGCACGCCGCGCAGAAGCGCAAGAGCGGCGATCCGTACATCACCCACCCGCTCGCCGTCGCGACGATCCTCGCCGGGCTCGGCATGGACACCACGACGCTGGTGGCGGCCTTGCTGCACGACACCGTGGAGGACACCGGCGTCACGCTGGACTCCATCACCGCCGACTTCGGCCCCGAGGTGGCCCACCTCGTCGACGGCGTCACCAAGATCGACAAGGTCAAGCTGGGCGACGCCGCTCAGGCCGAGACGATCCGCAAGATGATCGTCGCGATGGCCCGCGACCCCCGGGTGCTGGTCATCAAACTCGCCGACCGGCTGCACAACATGCGCACGCTGCGCTTCCTCCCGCCGGAGAAGCAGGAGAAGAAAGCGCGCGAGACGCTGGAGATCCTCGCCCCGCTGGCCCACCGGCTGGGCATGAACACGATCAAGTGGGAGCTCGAGGACCTCGCGTTCGCGACGCTGTACCCCAAGCGCTACGACGAGATCGTGCGGCTGGTGGCCGAGCGGGCGCCCTCGCGCGACACCTACCTGGCCGAGGTCACCACGACCGTCCAGGACCAGCTCAAGGCGGCGAAGATCGAGGCGGTCGTCACCGGCCGGCCGAAGCACTACTACTCGATCTACCAGAAGATGATCGTCCGCGGTCGCGACTTCACCGACATCTGGGACCTCGTCGGGATCCGCATCCTGGTCGACTCGGTGCGCGACTGCTACGCCGCGCTCGGCATCATGCACGCCCACTGGCAGCCGCTGCCGGGCCGCTTCAAGGACTTCGTCGCGATGCCGAAGTTCAACATGTACCAGTCGCTGCACACCACGGTGATCGGCCCG
>JBBSKB010000142.1:0-5483 GCA_038256725.1 Mycobacteriales bacterium
AGTACGTGTAGGACTGGGTGAAGCCGATGCGGCCGAGCTCGTGCATCATCGCCGGCCTGGTGAACGCCTCGCCCAGCCACAGCACGTCGGGGTCGGTCGTCCGCACCTCGGCGATGAGCCGCTCCCAGAAGGCCAGCGGCTTGGTGTGCGGGTTGTCGACGCGGAAGATGCGGACGCCGTGGCTGGTCCAGTGCCGGACCACGCGCAGGACCTCCTCGTAGAGGCCCTCCGGGTCGTTGTCGAAGTTGAGCGGGTAGATGTCCTGGTACTTCTTGGGCGGGTTCTCCGCGTACGCGATCGTGCCGTCGATGCGCGTCGTGAACCACTCCGGGTGCTCGGCCACCCACGGGTGGTCGGGCGCCGCCTGCAGCGCGAGGTCGAGCGCGACCTCCATGCCCAGCTCGCGGGTGCGGGCCACGAAGGCCGTGAAGTCGTCCAGGGTGCCCAGCTGCGGGTGCACCGCGTCGTGGCCGCCCTCGGCGCTGCCGATCGCCCACGGGGAGCCGACGTCGTCCGGCGCGATCTCGTGCGGGTTGCCACCGGGGAACTGCGCGGTGTTCGGCCCCTTGCGGTTGACCATGCCGATCGGGTGGATCGGCGGCAGGTAGACGACGTCGAAGCCCATGTCGGCGACGGCCGGCAGGCGGTCGGCGGCAGTGGTGAACGTTCCGTGCGTCGGGGTGCCGCCGACGACGGAGCCCTCCGACCGCGGGAAGAACTCGTACCAGGCGCCGTACAGCGCGCGCGGCCGGTCGACGAACACCTCGTGGGGCTCCGTGCTGGTGACGAGCTCGCGCACCGGGTGCTCGTGGAGGTAACGCTGCAGGCCCGAGGCCAGCGCCGGGGCGACCCGGACGGTGAGCTCCTGGGTGGTGTCCCGGAGCGCGGTCGCCGCGGCGGTGACCCGTTCGCGCCACTCGGCGTCGCCGC
The DNA here is from genome assembly GCA_038256725.1 of Mycobacteriales bacterium. Taxonomy (GTDB): domain Bacteria; phylum Actinomycetota; class Actinomycetes; order Mycobacteriales; family Geodermatophilaceae; genus Blastococcus. The sequence goes on from JBBSKB010000142.1 coordinate 931, forward strand.
CGGCCTCGGCGGAGACCCGGTCGAGCAGCCGGGCGCCCTCCTCGAGGTCGTTGGCCAGCTCGTCGGCGCCCTGTCCCGCCTCGATCTTCACCTCGACGGCGTGCCGCCAGGTGGCCAGCGGATCGCTCCAGGCCTCGATGCGGAACGTCCAGGGCCCCTCGCGATCGGGGACGACGGTCGCCAGCCAGCGGTCGGGCTCGTCCCCGAAGCGCGCCATGCGGACGCGCGGACCGTCGGTGCCGTCGGGGCCGGTCCAGACCACGTTCGCGGCGACCGCGTCGTGGCCCTCGCGGAAGACGGTGGCGGTGATCGGCAGGTGTTCACCGACCACCGCACGGGCCGAGAAGGACCCGCAGGAGACGACGGGGGAGACATCGGTGATGCCGAGGCGGAGGTCAGCGCGGCCATTCATCCCCGTCACGCTATCGAGGTACCGGGGTGCGGGCACTTCGGCGGGCACTCATCCGGGTGGGGGGAGGGAGAAGGCGCTGCGTGGGGGGAGGGAGAAGGCGCTGCGTGGGGGGAGGGAGCCGGCGCCGGGTGGGGGAAAGGGAGAGGACGTGCGTGGTACGGGTGGGGCAGAGGTGACGGAGTGGTCCGTCCCCTCTGGCGGTGGCGCTGTGGCTGGATAGTCTCGACGGGTGAGAGCCCTCCGCCGTTTCACCGTCCGCGCCGCCCTCCCGGAGCCGCTGCTCCCGCTCTCCCAGCTGGTGATGAACCTCCGCTGGTCGTGGCACCCCGAGACCCGGGACCTGTTCGAGACCCTCGACCCGGCGCTCTGGAAGCGCTGCGGGGGCGACCCGGTCAAGGCCCTCGGGGAGGTCTCGGCCGAGCGACTGGCCGCGCTGGCCGCGGACCGCAAGTTCGTGCGTCGGCTGCAGGACGCCGTCGACGACCTGGAGGAGTACCTCTCCACCCCGCGCTGGTACCAGTCCCTGGGTGCCGAGGCGCCGGCGAGCATCGCCTACTTCTCCGCCGAGTTCGGCATCACCGAGGTGCTCCCGCAGTACTCCGGCGGGCTGGGCATCCTGGCCGGTGACCACCTGAAGGCCGCCTCCGACCTCGGCGTCCCGCTGATCGGCGTCGGGCTCCTCTACCGCGGCGGCTACTTCGAGCAGGGCCTGTCGGCCGACGGCTGGCAGCTCGAGCACTACCCCTCCCTGGACCCGCACGGCCTGCCGGTCAAGCTGCTGCGCGAGCCCGACGGCACCGCCGTCGTCATCAACGTGCCGCTGCCCGAGGGCCGCACCCTGTTCGCGCACGTCTGGCGGGCACAGGTCGGCCGCGTCTCGCTGCTGCTGCTGGACAGCGACATCGAGGAGAACGCGCCGGCCGAGCGCGGCGTCACCGACCGCCTCTACGGCGGCGACGAGGACCACCGCCTGCGCCAGGAGATGCTGCTCGGCATCGGTGGCGTGCGGGCGCTGCGGGCCTACTGCGTGCGCACCGGCACCCCCGCGCCCGAGGTCTTCCACGCCAACGAGGGCCACGCCGGCTTCCTGGGCCTGGAGCGCATCCGCGAGCTCATGGAGTCGCACGGGCTGTCGTTCGCCGAGGCGCTGCAGGCGGTGCGGGCCGGGACGGTGTTCACCACGCACACGCCCGTGCCGGCCGGCATCGACCGGTTCCCGAAGGCGCTCATCGAGCGGTACTTCGCCGGCTTCGGCGTCCCGTTGCACGACCTGCTCGCGCTCGGCGCCGAGGAGGACCCGTCGAAGTACAACATGGCCCACATGGGCCTGCGGCTGGGTCAGCGTGCCAACGGCGTGAGCGAGCTGCACGGCCACGTGAGCCGGGGCATGTTCAGCAACCTGTGGCCGGGCTTCGACGAGGGCGACGTGCCGATCGGCTCGATCACCAACGGCGTGCACGCCCCCACATGGACCGCGCGCGAGCTGGTCGAGATGGGCACCCAGACCTCGAGCCAGGGCGACCCGGTCGTGGTCGACGGGCCGGTGCACTTCGACGGTGTCGACCGGATCCCGGCCGGTGACCTGTGGGCCATCCGGCGCACCCTGCGCGGCCGGCTGGTCGAGGAGGTGCGCCGCCGCATCCGCGAGACGGCGCTCTCCCGCGGCGCCACGGAGGCCGAGGTCGGCTGGACCGACACCGCCTTCGACCCCGACGTCCTCACGATCGGTTTCGCCCGCCGCGTGCCGAGCTACAAGCGGCTCACCCTCATGCTGCGCGACCCGGCCAAGCTCAAGGCGATGCTGCTGGACCCGGAGCGCCCGCTGCAGCTGGTCATCGCCGGCAAGAGCCACCCCGCCGACGACGGCGGCAAGAAGCTGATCCAGCAGATGGTCGAGTTCGCCGACGACCCCGAGATCCGGCACCGCATCGCGTTCCTGCCCGGTTACGACATCGGCATGGCGCGCTACCTGTACTGGGGCTGCGACGTCTGGCTGAACAACCCGCTGCGGCCGCTGGAGGCGTGCGGCACCTCGGGGATGAAGTCGGCGCTCAACGGTGGGCTGAACCTCTCCATCCGCGACGGCTGGTGGGACGAGTGGTTCGACGGCCAGAACGGCTGGGCCATCCCGACCGCCGACGGCGTCGCGGACGCCGACCGGCGCGACGAGGTGGAGGCGCGGGCGATCTACGACCTGCTCTCGACCCAGGTGCTGCCGCGGTTCTACGAGCGCGACGCCGAGGGTGTGCCGGCGCGGTGGGTGGAGATGGTCCGCCACACGCTGCGCGAGACCGGCCCCAAGGTGCTGGCCACCCGCATGGTCCGCGACTACGTGCAGGCGCTCTACGTCCCGGCGGCGCAGTCGGCCCGCGTGATGGCGGCCGACGGCTACGCCCCGGCGCGCGCCGAGTCGCAGTGGCGGGCGCACCTGCTGCACAACTGGTCGACCGTGCGCGTGGCGCACGTCGAGGCGACGGGCGCCGGTGACACCCCGGAGATCGGCTCGACCCTGGCGCTGCGCGCCGAGGTGGAGCTGCCCGGGCTGGAGCCGGGCGACGTCGAGGTGCAGGCCGCCTACGGGCGGGTCGACGACGCCGACGGGCTGCACGAGGTGACCTCGGTGCCCATGACCCACGAGCAGACCGAAGGCTCCCGGCACTGGTTCACCGCGACCGTCCCGCTCGAGCGCACCGGCGCGTTCGGCTACACGGTGCGCGTGCTCCCGCACTCGGAGCACCTGGCCGATCCGGCCGAGCTCGGGGTCGTGGCGACCGCCTGATGCCACGGCCCCAGTGACATGTCGCGACGCTCCCGTCACGCTCGCCCCACCCGTTCTGTGTGACCTGGTCCGGGTACGGCGTGGCGGGGGCGGCCGGGCGACGAACCCGGCCGGGCATCACTAGGCTGGCCGCCATGCCCGACCGCTGTGAAGTCCTGCCCGGAGACGCCGTCGTCGCCCGCCGCGACGGCGGTCTGCTGTGGGTGGACGCGCCAGGTTCCCCCGCCCTCGTGGCGGCTCTGCACGCGTGCCTCGGGGTCTCCGGCCCCGGCGCCGAGCAGGTGCTGACCGCCGTCGCCGCCCAGGCGGGGTCGCTCGGTTCCGGCAGCGCCTCCTTCGCCCTCGTCCTGACCGACGCCGGTGCGGGCACCGGCGTCGCCCTGTGGTCCGGCAAGGGGCAGCTGTCCGTCGACGGCGTCCCGGTCTCCGGGTCCTCGGTCGACGGCGGCACCCTCGCGGCCGGCTTCTCCCTCGGCCGCGCGCTCTACGTCGGCCCCGGGTCGGCTGCCTCGCAGGCCGCCTCCGGTGTGGCGTTCGACCTCGTCGAGGGCACCGTGCCCGGCTCCGGGGCGACGCTGCACGGAACCGCTCCCGCGGCGGTGCCGATCGCCGTCGCCGCGCCGTCCTCGCCGGCGGCGTCGTCGTTCCTGGCCGGGTCCGACGCCGGCGTCGACTCGGGCGCTACCAGTGGCTCCGGCCGGGCCGCCACGCCGGCCGAGTCCGGCGAGCAGACCGCGTTCTGGCGGCCGGACTCCGACTCCGAGGCCCCCGCCGCCGGCTCGGTGCCGGTGCTGCGCTTCGACGACGGCCTGGTCGTTCCCGTGGATGAGGACCTCGTGCTGGGGCGCCGTCCCGACAGCCACGAGATGGTCACCGCCGGTACCGCCCGGCCGGTGCCGATCGCGGACACCCAGAACGTGCTCTCCTCGGCGCACGCCGCGCTGACCCGCTCCGGCACCGAGGTGTCGCTGGTCGACCTCGGTTCGCTCAACGGCACCCACGTCGCCGGCCCCGAGGCCACCGAGTGGACCCAGCTCGAGCCCGGCCAGCCGCACGCGCTCTCCGACGGCGACCGCCTGCTCCTCGGCTGGACCGTCATCACCTTCGAGCAGCCCGAGTAGTTCGCACCGGCTGAACCGGAGAGGCCCAGAACCGAGTCGGTTCTGGGCCTCTCGCGTTCACCCGCCGGTTTCGTCAGGGGCGGCGGAGCACCTTGAGCACCCACACGCACCGGCCGGGCAGCTCCACCGGGCCCGGGGCGACGATCGCCGTCGCGGGCGGGGCGCCGGTGGCGTACTCGGTGGAGACGACGAGCTCGTAGCCGTCGCCCCACGGGGCGGCGGGCAGCTCGAGGGTCACCGG
>JBBSKB010000143.1:0-5119 GCA_038256725.1 Mycobacteriales bacterium
AGCAACAAGGTCAGCAACGTCTGGAAGATGGTCCCGGACAGCGACAGCACGACCGTGAAGACCCAGCTCGCCGGGATGGTGGGCAACTGCCCCTCCGGCGCGCTGACCTACCGGCTCGACGGGGCGACTCGTGACCTCGAGCCGGACCTCGCGCCGGGCGTCGCGGTCACCGACGACGGTCCGCTGTGGGTCACCGGCGGCGTGACCGTCGAGCGCGCCGACGGCCAACCACTCGAGACCCGCAACCGGATGACGCTGTGCCGGTGCGGCGCCTCGAAGAGCAAGCCGCTGTGCGACGGCAGCCACGCCGACGTCGCCTTCCAGGACGGCGCTGTGCACTGACCGACGCTCCCGCCGTCGGCGGCGGACGAGCCCCGCCGCATGACGGCTTCGCGGCGGGGCACCACAGCGCCATGATCCAGGACCGGCGATGACCTCCCCTGCCGTCGATCCCCGCGCCGACGACGCAGCACCCCATGACCACGACCACGACCACGCCGGCGGCGTGCGCGGCTGGATCGCCTCGATCTTCAAGCCGCACAGCCACGACGCGGCGGACTCGGTCGACCCGGCGCTGGAGTCCAGCGCGCAGGGCATCCGGGCGGTCAAGATCAGCCTCGTCGCGCTCCTCGTCACGGCCACCGCGCAGGCGCTGGTGGTGCTGCTCACCGGCTCGGTGGCCCTGCTTGCCGACACGATCCACAACTTCAGCGATGCCCTGACCGCGATCCCCCTGTGGATCGCCTTCGTGCTCGGCCGCCGGCCGCCCTCGCGCCGCTACACCTACGGCTACGGCCGCGCGGAGGACCTCGCCGGGGTCTTCATCGTCGTCATGATCGCGGTCTCCGCGGTGGTGGCCGGGGTCGAGTCGGTACGGCGGCTGCTCGACCCGCAGGACATCGACTACGTCGGCGTCGTGATCGCCGCCGGGATCGTGGGGTTCGTCGGCAACGAGCTGGTCGCCGTCTACCGGATCCGGGTGGGCCGGGCGATCGGCTCCGCGGCCCTGGTCGCCGATGGCCTGCACGCCCGCACCGACGGGTTCACCTCCCTGGCGGTGGTCTTCGGCGCGCTGGGGGTGCTCGCCGGGTTCCCGCTCGCCGACCCGCTGGTCGGGCTGGGCATCACCGTGGCGATCCTGTTCGTGTTGCGGGGCGCCGCGACCGACGTCTACCAGCGGCTGATGGACGCCGTCGAGCCCGAGCTGGTGGACGCCGCTGAGGCCAGCGTCCGCCGGACCCCTGGCGTGCTCGACGTGGAGGACGTGCGGCTGCGCTGGATCGGGCACCGGATCCGCGCGGAGGTCGGCGTCCTGGTGGACAGCGGGCTGGGGGTCGTGGAGGCGCACGAGATCGCCAACCAGGTCCATCACCAGCTGCTGCACGACGTCACCAAGCTCGACGACGTCACCGTGCACGTCGGTCCGCTCAGCCCGGACGGCCGCGACCACCACGCTGCCCTCGACCACCACCGGCCCTCTCCACCGGCCGCGGAGGGCTGACCCGGCGTGGAACGCTGAGGAGATGATGACCGAGCCCTTCGTCGTTGCGGTGCCCCCGTCCGAGCTCGACGACCTGGCGGACCGGCTCCGACGAACCCGCTGGCCCGACGCGCTCGACGGGTCGGGCTGGGACCTCGGGACCGACCGCGGCTACCTGCAGGAGCTGTGCGCCTACTGGGCCGACGGCTTCGACTGGCGCCGGGCCGAGGCCCGGATCAACGCCTTCCCCCAGGCGGTGGCCCGGGTCGACGGCGAGCGGCTGCACCACCTGCACGTGCCCTCGCCCCACCCGGACGCGCTGCCGCTCCTGCTGACCCACGGCTGGCCGGGGTCGGTCGTCGAGTTCCTCGACGTGATCGGGCCGCTGGTCGACCCGCCGTCCTGGGGCGGTGACGCGCGCGACGCCTTCACCGTCGTGTGCCCCTCGCTGCCGGGCTACGGCTGGTCCGGCCCCACCCGTCAGCCGGGGTGGGACATCCGCCGGGTCGCCCGGGCCCTGGCCACCCTGATGGCCGAGCTGGGCTACGACCGCTACGGCGCGCAGGGCGGCGACTGGGGCGGCATCGCCACCGCTCACCTGGGAGCGCTCGACGCCGAGCACCTGGTTGGGATCCACCTCAACATGGCCAACGCCGCCCGGCCGCCCGGGTTCGACGACGCGGCGCTGACCCAGCCCGAGCGGGCGGATCTCGCCGAGATGCGGACCTTCCGCACCCTCGAGACCGGCTACCAGGCCATTCAGGGCACCAAGCCGCAGAGCCTGGCGTACGGCCTGACGGACTCGCCCGCGGGCCTGGCCGGCTGGCTCCTGGAGAAGTTCCGGACGTGGAGTGACTGCGGCGGCGACCTCGAGGTCGCGATCGACCGCGACGCCGTGCTGGCCAACCTGACCACCTACTGGGTCACGCGCACCGCCGGGTCCTCTGCGCGGCTCTACTACGAGACGTTCCGCTCCGGCCTGCCGGTCATGCCGACCGAGCGCGTCGAGGTCCCCACCGCGGTGGCGCGCTTCCCCCGCGAGATCTACCGGCCGCCCAGGGCGTGGGTGGAGGCGGCCTTCGACCTGCGGCGGTGGACCGCGATGCCCCGAGGTGGCCACTTCGCCGCCCTCGAGCAGCCGGAGCTGCTCGTCCAGGACGTCCGCGCCTTCTTCCGCGACCTGCGCTGAGCGCTACAGCGTCCTCGGGTAGTACTCGCCCTCCCCGAGCAGCGACAGGTCGGAGGAGAAGTCGGAGTCGAACGGCCAGTCGTCCTCCTGCCCCTTCGCGGGGCCCTGCGAGAAGCGGCCGTACGTCCCGCCCTCCCGCTCGTTGCCCACCAGCGACCACGCCTGCCGCCGATAGGTCCAGTTGTCGGGCTGCAGGCGGTGGCTCTCCCGGAAGTGCGTCAGCGCCGGCTCGCGGTGCCCGGTCGCCCACAGGTGGTGGGCCAGCTCGAAGTGGGCGGCGGCCTCCGACGTGCTCACCGGGCGCGGCTGCGAGCGGGCGACGACCTCGTCGGGCGCCAGTGCGTACGGGCTGACCGCTCCCCGCCGCACCCAGTCGCTCAGCGCCTCGACGTACGCCGCGCGGTCCTGGCCCGACGTCAGGATCGCGCCCGGGCTCAGGGCGTCTTCCGGCGTGGCCGGCGCGCTGTTCGCGCGGCCGAGGCCGGCGATGGCCGAGCCGATCTCGGTCGGCAGGGGCTTCCTCGGCCCAGGCCAACCCGGCTCCGGCGGCCGCACGATGGTGCCGTGCTCGTCGATCCACACGACGTTCGGGACGTTGACGACGCCGAGCAGGGCGCCGACCTGGTGCGTCGGGTCCACCAGCGACGGGTGCTCAGCACGCGCCGCCTCGACGTAGGGCCGGGAGATCTCCGGCCCGCTCAGCTCGAGCGAGACCGTGACGACCTCCAGCCCCTGGGGGTGCAGCTCCGTGCGCAGCGCCTGCCACCCGGGCAGGTCGAAGGCGCAGCCTCAATAGGGGGCCCAGGAGACCAGCACGACCTTCTGCCCATGCAGCGAGCTCAGCGCGAACGGGTGGCCGTCGAGATCGTCGAGCACCAGCTCCGGCGCGGTCGCGCTCACCAGCGCCCGGTCGCCCAGCGACGCCGGACCAAGGGCCCAGACGCCGGTCTGCTCGTCCTGCACCAGGGCCATGCGCAGCCGCTCGGCGGTGGCGACGAGGTCGAAGCCGGGGGTGCGCGGCAGTGGCACGCAGACCTCGGCCTTGCACGCCCCCTCCGGCTTGATGGCCCAGCCCGTGCCGGCGGCGAACTGCTCGGCGGTGAGGTCCAGCGAGGTGAGGATCACGGGTCAACCTAGCGCGGCGGGCGGGCCGTCGCGAACCTCACCGGCCGGGCGTGCGACCCTGCCGGACATGCAGATCGAGACCAAGACCACCTCCGGCGTTGTCCGCGGCAAGCCCGTCGACGGGACTGTCGCCTTTCTCGGCATCCCGTACGCCGCCCCGCCCTTCGGGGAGCTCCGCTTCGCGGCCCCGGCTGCGCCCGCGGCGTGGGAAGGCGTACGGGACTGCACCTCGTTCGGTCCGACCGCGCTCAAGCCGCCCTACCCCGCACCGATCGACCTCCTGCTGCCCGAGCCGTCGGTCCCGGGTGAGGACCTGCTGAACCTCAACGTCTGGACGCCGGACCCTTCCGCCGCGGGGCTGCCGGTCCTGGTGTGGATCCATGGCGGGGCGTTCGTCAACGGCTCCGGCGCCGTCCCGCAGTACGACGGGACCGCCTTCGCCCGCGACGGCGTGGTGCTGGTGACCCTGAACTACCGGCTCGGGGTGGACGGGTTCCTGCACTTCGGCGACGACGGCCCGGCCAACCGGGGGCTGCTCGACCAGGTCGCCGCGCTGACGTGGGTGCGCGACAACATCGCGGCTTTCGGCGGTGACCCGGACCGCGTGACGATCGCGGGGGAGTCCGCCGGGGCGATGAGCGTGAGCTCGCTGCTGAGCATGCCGAGGGCGCAGGGGCTGTTCGCCCGGGCGATCGCGCAGAGCGGCGCCGGGCACCATGCGCTGTCTCCCGCCACCGCAGGTCGGGTCGCGGCCGCGCTCGCCGAGCGGCTGGGGGTGCCGCTGACCCGCGAGGCCCTCGCGGCTGTCGACCCGCAGGAGCTGGTGGCCGCCCAGCGGGCGCTGTCGCAGGACATCTCGACCACGCCCAACCCGGCGCTGTGGGGCGAGCTCACGCTCAACCTCATGGCCTGGGAGCCCGTCGTCGACGGCGATGTCCTGCCGGCGCTGCCGGTGCGCGGGATCGAGGCCGGCGCCAGCGCCGACGTCGACCTGCTGATCGGCGCGAACAGCGACGAGTACGCGCTGTTCCTCGTGCCCAACGGCTTCGTCGACTACATCGACGACACGACGCTCGGGATGCTCCTGGCCGGCTACGGGCTGCCGGTCGAGGCGCTCGAGGCCTACCGCAGCGATCTGCCGTCGGCGAGCCCCGGTGAGCTGCTCATGGCGGTCGCCACCGACTGGTTCTTCCGGCTTCCGGCGCTGCGGCTGGCCGAGGCCCGCACGGGCGCCCCGGGCAGCACGCACGTCTACGACTTCGCCTGGCCGAGCCCGCAGTTCGGCGGACGCCTCGGTGCCTGCCACGCCCTCGAGATCGGCTTCG
>JBBSKB010000144.1:0-4965 GCA_038256725.1 Mycobacteriales bacterium
AGATGGAGTTCTTCGTCGAGCCGGGCACCGACGAGGAGTGGCACCAGTACTGGATCGACCAGCGCACCTCCTGGTACACCGACCTCGGCATCGACCCGGACAACCTCCGCCACTACGAGCACGCGAAGGAGAAGCTGTCGCACTACTCGAAGCGCACCGTCGACATCGAGTACCGCTTCGGCTTCCAGGGCTCTGAGTGGGGCGAGCTCGAGGGCATCGCCAACCGCACCGACTTCGACCTGAAGACGCACACCGAGCACTCGGGCACCGACCTGTCCTACTTCGACCAGGCCACCAACACCCGCTGGACGCCGTACGTCATCGAGCCCGCGGCCGGCCTGACCCGCTCGCTGATGGCCTTCCTCATCGAGGCCTACACCGAGGACGAGGCGCCCAACGCCAAGGGCGGCGTGGACGTGCGCACGGTGCTGCGGCTGGACCCGCGGCTGGCCCCGGTGAAGGCCGCCGTCCTGCCGCTGTCGCGCAACGCGGACCTCTCGCCCAAGGCGAAGGACCTGGCGACGGCGCTGCGGCGGAACTGGAACGTGGACTTCGACGACGCCGGCGCGATCGGCCGCCGCTACCGCCGCCAGGACGAGGTCGGGACGCCGTTCTGCATCACGGTCGACTTCGACACCCTCGAGGCCCAGGCCGTGACGATCCGCGAGCGCGACTCGAGGAGCCAGGAGCGCGTGGGACTGGACCAGGTCGAGTCCTACCTGGGTGCGCGCCTCGTCGGCTGCTGACCTCCCGGCCCGACGCCCGTCCCCGCGCGGGCGGGCGTCAGGCCGGCTTCTCCCAGACGAGCAGGTAGCGCCAGAACAGCAGCCGCCGCACCCGGACGCCGGGCAGCACCGCCCCGGCGGCCGCCCGCACCTCGCGTGTGGTCAGCGCGGGCTCGGTCACCGGCATCGCGTCGTGCGCTGCCTCGTGGCGGTGCAGGTCCGCACCGGTGAGCGGCCGGGCGGCGGCGAACGCCAGGCCGAGAGCCTGGTGCCCGGCGAAGGCCGCCAGCTCCACCGGCAGGTCGCGGGGCAGGTCGGTGCGGGGTAGCGCCACCGCGGCCAGCACCCCGCCGGGGCGCAGCCACCCGGCCATCCGGGGGAGCGCCTCGGCAAGGGGCAGGTGGTGCAGCACCGCCGAGCTGATGACGGCGTCGTAGCTGCCCGGCGCGACGTCCAGGGTCAGGACGTCGCCGAGATCGAACGAGCAGTTCGCGGGGGACAGGCAGCGGGCCTCGGCGATCATCTCCGGTGACCGGTCGACGCCGTCCACGTGCGACACCGCGGCCGCCAGGCGGTGGGCCAGCGCGCCGGCCCCGCAGCCGACGTCCAGCACGCGGTCGGCGCCCGCGGGCACCGCCCGCAGCAGCAGTCGGTGGTACCAGCTGTTGTGGTCCCAGTCCGTGATCACGGGGGCAGATTGTCAGAGGGCCTCGTCCGCCTGCGCCAACCGACGTCCAGCCGCGCCGTGTGACCTCCGGCCGCGCCGCACCGCGGCTGAACCTCGATGCGAACGGCTGGACCCTGCTCAGACGGGTCCCAGCCGGTCGTCGGTAAGAGCCAGCCACCCGTCATCCCCGGAGTCGCCCCCGCGCCAGCGGCCCTCGCCGCGCGGCACCTCGCGGAACTCACGCATGCCCAGGCCCGCCGACGCCAGCTGACGTCGGACGAACCGGTCGAGCTCGGTCCGCCGGGCGGGCGCCATGTCCTCGGCGACCACCCGGACGATCCGGATGCCCAAGGAGCGCAGCAGGTCTTCGGTCCTCTTCTCCCGCCAGAGCTCCTCCTCCGGGGTGCGGCCGAAACCGGGGCGCCGGTACTTGATCCGCCCGTCGAACTCGACGGCCAGCGCTGCCTCGGCGTACCAGCCGTCGACGACCTTGACGAGCCGTCCGTCGACCCACAGCTCCACCTGCGGCACGAAGGGCGGCAGCCCCAGGGCATCGAAGGTGAGCCGCCCCCACGTCTCCAGCCACGTCTCCGCTCGGCCGTCGGCCAGGGCCACGGCGCGCACGGACCGCGGGATCCCGGGCACGCTCGCCTGCCGGGTCAGCACGAGCTCGAGTTCGGGCCGGGTGGTCAACCGGCGCAGCAGCGCGGCGTCGACGGCGGCCACGGCGTCGATCTCGGGCCACTCGCGCGCCAGGTCGACCACGGTGCGGGCCGCCGTCGTCACCCGGTACGCGCCCCGCACGGTCACCTCGTCCCCGGGCAGCCGAGCGTGGGCCATCGCCCAGCCGCGCCCGCGGCGCCACCGGTGCGGATCGGTGAGCTGGACGATGCGGGGCTCCGACGCCGGTCGGGGCAGCCCCCACACCCAGGCCGCCGTCGCGCCGCTGAAGACAGCCGACGGGCGGTCGAGGCCCGCTGCGACCGCGAGCGCATCGAGACCCGGGCGTCGGGCGGTCCGCTCCACCTCGGCCAGGTCGGCTGCGCGGACGAAGACGCCGGGGCGCAGGCGCACCCAGGCGCCGGCGCGCACCGCCGTCGCGACCTCCCGCTGGCTCACGCCCCGGGCGACGAGGTCAGCGCTCGTGAACAGGCCGAGCCGGCGACGGGCGGGTTCGCGGACGGCCAGGGGCGGGGGAGGGGCGGTGGCCACGGGTCGACGGTGCAGTGCCCCTGTCGGCCCGACGGGCTGCCGGCCGGATCTGTGGACCCGACCGCAGGCTGGGGACGGAGGGCTCCGGCACCGGGGTGCAGCCACTGCGTTCAACGTCCAGCCGCGCCACAACCCGGCTGGACGCCGATCCGCGCGGCTGCACGTCGGCGACGGGGTGACCTGGCTCGCCGCCTACCCTGGGTGCCGTGACCGCCACGCTCGAGCCGACGACGACGGCGCTGCCGCCGCTGCGGCTCGGGGCGCTCACCGTCGACCCGGCCGTGGTGCTCGCGCCGATGGCCGGCATCACCAACCCGGCGTTCCGGACGCTGTGCCGCGAGTTCGGGGCCGGGCTCTACGTCTGCGAGATGATCACCACGCGGGCGCTGGTCGAGCGCAACCCCAAGACGCTGCGGATGATCCGTGCGACCGCCGACGAGAAGGACGCCTATTCCGTCCAGCTGTACGGCGTCGACCCGGCGACCGTCGGGCGGGCCGTCGAGATGCTGGTCGACGAGGGCGTCGCCGGCACCCGCCCGGCGCACATCGACCTGAACTTCGGCTGCCCGGTGCCCAAGGTGACCCGCAAGGGCGGCGGGTCCGCGCTGCCGTGGCACCGCGTGCTGCTGGCCGACATCGTCCGCGCGGCCGTCCGCGCGGCCAAGGACGTCCCGGTCACGATCAAGACCCGCATCGGCATCGACGCCGACCACGTGACCTACCTCGACGCCGGCCGGATCGCCCAGGACGAGGGCGCCGCAGCGATCACCCTGCATGGGCGCACCGCCGACCAGCTCTACAGCGGCACCGCCGACTGGGCGCCGATCGCGCGGCTGGTCGAGACCGTCGACATCCCGGTGCTGGGCAACGGGGATGTCTGGGAGGCCGACGACGCGCTGCGGATGGTCGCCGAGACCGGTTGCGCGGGCGTGGTCATCGGCCGCGGCTGCCTGGGCCGACCGTGGCTGTTCGGCGACCTGGCCGCCGCCTTCGCCGGCCGGTCCCGGCGGGCGCTGCCCACGATGGCCGAGGTCGCGGCCGTCATGCACCGGCACGCCACCCTGCTGACCCACGACCACGGGGACCGGCACGGTTGCAGCGACTTCCGCAAGCACGTCGCCTGGTACCTCAAGGGTTTCTCGGTGGGCTCGGACGTGCGGCGCGCGCTGGCGATGGTGAGCAGCCTCGACGAGCTGGCCGAGCTGCTGGCGCGGATCCCCGACCAGCCCTATCCCACCGCCGTCCTCGGGGCTCCCCGGGGGCGGACCACGCCGCCACGCCCGGTCTCCCTGCCCGAGGGTTGGCTGGCCGACCGGGACGACCCGAGGCCGCCGGCCGGCGCCGAACTGGAAGTGAGTGGCGGATGAGCTCGCAGCAAGGACCGTTCCTCTACGACGAGGGGCCGGCGCCGTTGCACACCGGCGCTCCGCAGCGGTCGGGCAAGATCCTCGTGCTCATCCTCGGCGGCACCGTGCTCGTCGCCTTCCTGGTCGTCGGGCTCAGCATCGCGCTCCGCGGCACGGGCAGCGACCAGGCGACCGAGGTGAGCGGTGTGTTCCTGAGCGCGCTCGCCGCGGACGACACCGAGGTGGCCCACGCGCTGCTCTGCGAGGACGAGCGCGGCCGGCTGGAGCCGGAGGAGGTGGCCGGCGCCTACCTGGGCGAGGGCACCCCCGAGCTCGGCGAGGTGAGCCGGGACGGCGACGCGCGCCTGGTGCCGGTCCGGTGGTCCGACGGGACGACGTCCGAGCTGACCGTCATCGGCGAGGACGGCCTGCGCATCTGCGGCATCGACTGATCCGGCCGCGCGGGCTCCGGTGCGGCACGATCGCTGCCAGGCGGTAGCCGGCGGACGAGCGCGGAGGTGCGGACGATGTCCAGCGGGGGCACGTGGGTCTACGACTTCAGCCAGGGCAGCAAGGACCAGAAGGACCTGCTCGGGGGCAAGGGCGCGAACCTCGCCGAGATGACCAACCTGGGGTTGCCCGTCCCGCCGGGGTTCACGATCACCACCGACGCCTGCCGGTACTACCTCGAGCACCACCGCACCCCGGACGAGCTCGACGCGCAGGTCGGCGAGCACCTGGCCGCGCTCGAGCAGGCGATGGGAAAGACGCTCGGCGACCCGGCCGACCCGCTGCTGGTCTCGGTCCGTTCCGGAGCGGCGGCGTCGATGCCCGGGATGATGGAGACCGTCCTCAACGTCGGCCTCAACGACGAGTCGGTGCAGGGGCTGGCCGATCAGGCCGGCAGCGAGCGGTTCGCCTGGGACTCCTACCGCCGGCTGATCCAGATGTTCGGCAAGACCGTGCTGGGCATCGACGGCGAGCTGTTCGACGAGGCGTTGGACGAGGCCAAGCG
>JBBSKB010000145.1:0-4569 GCA_038256725.1 Mycobacteriales bacterium
CCCTCCTCGGCCGGATGCCGTCCGCGGTGGGCTACCAGCCCACCCTGGCCGATGAGATGGGCGTGCTGCAGGAGCGGATCACCTCCACCCGTGGTCACTCGATCACCTCGCTGCAGGCGATCTACGTGCCCGCGGACGACATCACCGACCCCGCACCGCACACCACGTTCGCCCACCTCGACGCGACGACCGTGCTCTCGCGGCCGATCTCGGAGAAGGGCATCTACCCGGCCGTGGACCCGCTGGACTCCACCAGCCGGATCCTCGACCCGCAGTACGTGGGCCAGGAGCACTACGACACCGCGCAGCGGGTGAAGCAGGTGCTGCAGCGCTACCAGGAGCTGCAGGACATCATCGCGATCCTCGGCATCGACGAGCTCGGTGAAGAGGACAAGGTCACCGTCAACCGGGCCCGGCGCGTCGAGCGCTTCCTCTCGCAGAACATGTTCGTGGCCGAGGCCTTCACCGGTCAGCCCGGTTCGTTCGTGCCGCTGTCGGAGACCCTGCAGTCGTTCAAGGCGATCACCGAGGGCGAGTACGACCACGTCCCGGAGCAGGCCTTCTTCATGTGTGGTGGGCTCGAGGACCTCGAGGCCAACGCAGCCAAGCTCAAGAAGGCCTGAGCACCCGCTCAGTCCTGGCCGACGGCCGGGTCCCCTCCGGGGGGCCCGGCCGTCGGCGTCCGGTCACCCGTCCGTGTGCTCTTTCGCCGGCGCCCTTCCAGTTCGGTCGCCGACGTGCCGACCATCAGGGCAGAGCGCCCGAGCGGCGGGCGCCGTCCCAGGGGTTCGGCGTGGACGAGATCAGCAGACCGGACGGGCGCACCGGCGACGGCGGCGACCCCGACTGGACCTGGGCGCCGTTCGCGCCCGAGGAGCCGGAGGACATCGCCCGCTTCCGCATCGAGGAGTGGGCGCCGGCGTCCACCGTCCGGTACCCGTGGGTGCGGGTCGGCCGCTTCACGCTGCTCCACCGCCGCGCCGCCTGACGTCCGCCGATCAGGGGGGCCGGCAGACCGCCGTCCCCCCGACGTTAGGGTGGAGGCCCGTCCACATCAACCGAGGAGTGTCGTGGCGACCCTGCAGGTCGAGTTGGTGGCTGTCGAGCGCAAGATCTGGTCCGGCGAGGCCACGATGGTCATCGCCCGTACGACCGAGGGCGAGCTCGGCGTCCTGCCCGGTCACGCACCCCTGCTGGGCCAGCTGGCCCCCGGTGGTGTCGTCACCATCCGCACCGAGACCGGTGAGGACCTCACCGTCGCCGCCCACGGCGGCTTCCTCTCGGTGAGCCAGAAGGGCGTCTCCATCCTCGCCGAGACGGCGGAGATCTCCACCGAGATCGACGTGGAGCGCGCTCGCGAGGCGCTGCGTCGCTCCGAAGGCGCCGAGGACGACCCCGAGGCGCTCGACGCCGCGCGCCGGGCGGAGTCCCGGCTTCGCGCGGCGGGCGAGACCGTCTGACTTCCACGGCACCAGCCCTCCCGGCCCCGAACCGCCCGTGACGACGGTCCTGCTGGTCCTGATCGGACTGCCGCTCGTCGTGGTGGCCGTGGTCTTCCTGTTGCGCCGCCGGTTCCTGCTCTCCGGGCTCGGCGCGGTCACCATGTGGCTGCGCACGCCGCGGTCGTCGCGGTGGTCGGTGGGCGTCGCCTGGTACGGCGGTGACGAGCTGCTCTGGTACCGGGCGCTGTCGCTGTCGGTGCGCCCGCAGCACCGGCTGGACCGGTCGGGCTTCGCCGTCGAGTCGCAGCGGCGGGCCGGCCGGGACGACCTCGCCCTGCCCGAGGACGTCGTCGTCCTCTCCTGTGCCACCGCCGAGGGGCACCGCGACCTGGCGATGGACCCCTCGACGGTGACCGGCTTCCTGTCCTGGTTGGAGTCGGCCCCACCAGGTCGCTGACCGGGACTAGCCGGCCGTGGGGCCGCCGGGCACCCAGAGGATGTCGCCGCCCGGGTTGGCCACGCGGGACAGGATGAACAGCAGGTCCGAGAGCCGGTTGAGGTAGCGCGCGGTCTCGGTGTTGGTGACCCCGGTCCGACCGTTCGCCTCGTCCGCCTCGAGCAGCGCCCAGACGCTGCGCTCGGCCCGTCGGGCCACGACCCGGGCCTGGTGCAGCAGCGCGGCCAGCGGTGTGCGGCCCGGCAGGATGAAGCTGTTCAGCTTGGGCAGCGTCTCGTTGTGCTCGTCGCAGGCCGCCTCGAGCCGCTCGGTGTACGCCGCGGTGATGCGCAGCGGCGGGTACTCCGGATCCGGCGTGATCGGCGTGCACAGGTCGGCACCGACGTCGAACAGGTCGTTCTGGATGCTGCGCAGCAGATCGGCGAACGCCGGTTCGGGGGAGCCGAGGGCCACCGCCGTCCCCAGCACGCTGTTGGTCTCGTCCACGTCGGCGTAGGCGACCAACCGCGGGTCGGTCTTCGCCACCCGGCTCATGTCGCCCAGGTGGGTCTGACCGGCGTCGCCGGTCTTCGTGTAGATGCGGGTGAGCCGGACGGTCATGCCGTGCAGCGTAGAGCCGCCGCACGGAGAGTTCCCGGCCGCCGCCGTAGGGTGTTCCGGTGGAGTGCTTCGAGGTGTCCGGTGGAGCGGCGTTGACCGGCCGGGTACGGGTCACCGGGGCCAAGAACAGCGCGCTGAAGCTCATGGCCGCCGCGCTGCTGGCGCCGGGTCGCACCGCGATCGACGAGGTGCCCGACATCCTCGATGTCTCGATCATGAGCGAGGTGCTGCGCCGACTGGGCTGCGGCGTCACCTACACGCCCACCCCCGGCAGCGGCGGGGGTGGCCGCGTCGTGGTCGACGTGCCCGAACAGCCCTCGACGGAGACCGACTACGACCTCGTGCGCCGGATGCGCGCCTCGATCAGCGTGCTCGGCCCGCTGGTGGCCCGCTGCGGTAGCGCGCGGGTGGCCCTGCCCGGCGGCGACGCCATCGGCTCCCGCGGGCTGGACATGCACATCGCCGGCCTGGAGCGGCTGGGCGCCACGATCATCAGCGAGCACGGCTTCCTCGTCGCCACCGCGCCGCGGCTGACCGGCACCTCGATCTGGCTGGACTTCCCGTCGGTGGGGGCTACCGAGAACCTCGTCATGGCCGCGGTGCTCGCCGAGGGGACGACGGTGATCGACAACGCGGCCCGCGAGCCGGAGATCGTCGACCTCTGCTCGATGCTCATCGCGATGGGGGCGCGGATCGACGGCGCCGGCACCTCCACGCTCACCGTGGACGGCGTCGAGCACCTCTCGCCGGTCACCTACACGACCGTGCCGGACCGGATCGTCGCCGGCACGTGGGCGATCGGCGCGGTCATGACCCGCGGCGACGTGATCATCGAGGGTGCCGTGGCCGGTCACCTGCGGGTGGCGCTGGACAAGCTGGTCGACGCCGGCGCCACGGTCGAGGAGCTGCCCGACGGGTTGCGCGTCGCGATGGCCGAGCGGCCGCGCGCCGTCGACGTCGTGACCCTGCCCTTCCCCGGCTTCCCGACCGACCTGCAGCCGATGGCGGTGGCGCTGGCCGCGGTCTCCACGGGCACCGCCCTGATCACGGAGAACGTCTTCGAGGGCCGGTTCATGTTCGTCAACGAGCTCGTCCGCCTCGGCGCGGACGTGCGGATCGACGGCCACCACGCCGTCGTCCGCGGGCGGGAGCGGCTCTCCAGCGCACCGGTCGTGGCCACCGACATCCGGGCCGGCGCCGGGCTGGTCCTGGCCGGGCTGCTCTCCGACGGCCTGACCGAGGTGCAGGAGGTGCACCACGTCGACCGCGGCTACCCGCACTTCGTGGAGCAGCTGCGCGGTCTGGGCGCCCAGGTCGAGCGGACCCAGCGGTCCGGCTGAGTCAGCCGGAGAAGGACGCCGCCAGCATCCGGGCCCGGGCCGCATCGTCCGGGAAGACCAGCACGTCGGTGCGGTGCGGCGCCGGTGAGCGCTGGGTGGACCGGATACCGGCGTCGGACAGCACGGCCCGCAGCGCGCGGGCGGTCTGCGGCGCGGCCACCGTGGCCACGAGCACGAGCAGGCCGACCTCGGTGGACGTCGCGGGAGGAGCCGACCGGCCGTAACCGGGGCCGAAGGCCCACCGCGTCACGAGTGCCAGCAGGCCCACGACGAACAGGATGACCACGATCGGTCCGAGCCCTCCGGTCACCGGCGTCCCCCTTCGGTACGACCCGATCGAGTGTGCCACCGGGCACCGTTGCCCGGGCGGGGCTGCTGCGGTGACGGGACCGCCCTAGACTCCGCCGGTATGCCGTTCCCGTCATCGCCGGAAGAGCGTGACCGTCCCTGGGTCATGCGCACCTACGCCGGCCACTCCTCGCCGGCCGAGTCCAACGCGCTGTACCGGCGCAACCTGGCCAAGGGCCAGACCGGCCTCTCGGTGGCCTTCGACCTGCCGACGCAGACCGGGTACGACCCGGACGACGAGCTCGCCGTGGGCGAGGTCGGCAAGGTCGGCGTCCCGGTCACCCACATCGGCGACATGCGCGCCCTGTTCGACGTCATCCCGCTCGACGAGATGAACACGTCGATGACGATCAACGCCACGGCGATGTGGCTGCTCGCGCTC
>JBBSKB010000146.1:0-4209 GCA_038256725.1 Mycobacteriales bacterium
CTGTCGATGGCGGCGTGTCGTTGGGGCGGGTCTGTCCGAGGGGGGACCTAGCGTCCGCGCCATGCCCGCCGCCCCACCGCTCGCCTTCCCGACCCTCCCGCCGTCCGACCGCGGCCGCACCACCGCCACCGCCCAGGTCCCGCGGCAGATCGCTGTGCAGGCGAGCTTCGACGAGCTGGGCAGCCCGCTGCGGGAGGTCACGTTCGTCGTGGTCGACCTTGAGACGACCGGCGGTTCGGCGCAGGCCTGCGACATCACCGAGATCGGCGCGGTCAAGGTGCGCGGCGGGGAGGTGCTCGGGGAGTTCCAGACGCTGGTCAACCCGGGCGCCGCGATCCCGCCGTTCATCGCGGTGCTGACCGGGATCACCGACGCCATGGTGGCGGGGTCGCCGCGGCTGGACCAGGCGCTGCCGGCCTTCCTGGAGTTCAGCCGGGGCGCGGTGCTGGTGGCCCACAACGCCCCGTTCGACCTGGGCTTCCTGCGGGCCGGCTGCGAGCGGCTCGGACTGACCTGGCCGGCCCCCGACTCGGTCGACACCGCGCGCCTCGCCCGCCGGGTGCTCACCCGTGACGAGGCGCCCAACTGCAAGCTCTCGACGCTGGCGCCGCTGTTCCGCTCCACGACCACGCCCAACCACCGGGCCCTGTCCGACGCGCGGGCCACCGTCGACGTCCTCCACGGGCTGATCGCGCGGCTGGGCGGGGTGGGCGTCCACAGCCTCGAGGAGCTGCGGACCTTCTCCAGCCAGGTCAGCCCAGCGCTGCGCCGCAAGCGCCACCTCGCGGACGCGCTGCCGAACCTCCCGGGCGTCTACCTCTTCCGCGACGGCAAGGGCAAGGTGCTGTACGTCGGGAAGTCGCGTGACCTGAGAACCCGGGTCCGCACCTACTTCACCGCGTCGGAGATGCGCACCCGGATGGCGGAGATGGTCGGGCTGGCCGAGCGGGTCGACCCGGTCGTCTGCAGCACCGCGCTGGAGGCCGAGGTCCGCGAGCTTCGGCTGATCGCCGAGCACAGCCCGCGCTACAACCGCCGCAGCAAGCGCCCCGACAAGGCGATCTGGATCAAGCTCACCGTCGAGGCCTTCCCTCGGCTGTCAACGGTCCGCAAGGTGCTCGACGACGGCGCCCTCTACCTGGGGCCGTTCGGCCGCGCGGCGACCGCCGAGCTCGCGGTGGCCGCCGTCCACGAGGCGCTGCCGCTGCGCCAGTGCACCAAGCGGCTGTCGATCCGTACCCCCAGCAGCGCCTGCGTGCTGGCCGAGATGCGCCGCTGCGGCGCCCCGTGCCTCGGCGCCTTGGAGGGCGAGTCGGTGGAGGCCTACGCCCACCACGCCGACCAGTACACCGAAGCTGTCACCGGCGATCCCGCCCGCGTCGTCGACGCCCTGACCGCTCGGATCGACGCGTTGGCCACCTCCGAGCGGTACGAGGACGCGGCCGCGCAGCGGGACCGGCTGACGGCCTTCGTCCGCGCGGTGGCCAAGCTCCAGCGGCTGGCCGCTCTCACGGCAGTGTCCGAGCTGGTGGCAGCCCGGCCGACCGCCGACCTCGGCTGGGAGCTCGCGGTCGTGCGCTCCGGCCGGCTGGTCGCGGCCGGCGTCGGCCCCCGCGGGGCGCGCCCCGGCCCGTACGTCGACGCGCTGCTGGCCACCGCCGAGACGGTGGCCCTCGGCCCCGGGCCCCTGCCCGCGGCCACCGCCGAGGAGGTGGAGTGCGTGCTGCGCTGGCTCGAGTCGGCCGGCACCCGGCTGGTGCGCCTGACCGGCACCTGGGCCTCCCCCGCCTTCGGCGCCGGCGGGCGGCGGGCCTGGCTGGAGGCGGCGCAGGACGCTCGCTCGGCGGTCCGCCCGTTCGACGACCGCCGGAGCCTGCGTCCGGTCGCCCAGCCGCACCGCGCCAGCGCGTAGACCGCTTCAGTCGCAAGCGTCGAACAGCAGCGGCAGGGCCACGCCGACCTCGGGTGACACGGGTAGCTCCAGCTCCAGCCGCGCGCCGGCCCGCACGACCACCAGGAGCAGGCGACCCTCCGTTCGCAGCTCGGCGCAGTCGTCGATCCGGAAGGCCAGCCGCATGATCACGAGCCCGTCGGTGTCGATCGACCGCCCGCCGTCGAGCTCCCGTCCGGTGAAGCTCACGCCCGGGACGTCTCCGGTGATGCTCACCAGCTGCAGCCGTGACCCCGCGTTGCGGACCTCGATCCGCAGCACCCCCGACGCCCCGGCACCCGCGCGGGCGACCGAACCGCCGGCCGGACGCACCCCGACATCGCCCGCCGTCCCGGCGCCGCGGGCGCTCGGCGGGCAGCCTCCGAGCGCGACCCCGCCCAGGCCGGCGGCGGGCAGGTCCGCATCGACCACGGCCAGCTCCCGTCGCTCGACCGGCTGGCCGTCCGCGGCCAGCGACACGGACAGCTGGCCGGGCAGCACCAGCCGGGCGCAGTCCGGCACCTCGAAGCCGATCGTGAACAGCCGCTCCTCGAACGGCCCGAGCGGCTTGCCGAACAACGGCTGCACCGAGGTCACCCGCAGCCCCTCGACGGCCAGCCGGAGCGAGCCGAGCCGCACGCGCGCCTCCCGACGGTTGATCAGGAGCAGCAGCAGCTCCCCGCGCGCGACACCCCGGACGGTCGTCGACGAGAGCCCCACCGGCCGAACGTCCACCTCGAGCCGGGCCGCCTCGCGCGCCTGCTCGCCGCGGTCCCCGGCCACGACGGCGGTGCCGCTGCCCGCCACGGCCAGCGCCAGGACGGCGAGCAGCGCGACGGCCCAGGTCGGCACGCGGACGTCCTGCCATCCGGGCCGCTCCCGCTCGTCACCGCTCTCGAGCAGGTCCACCTCCGGAGTGTGGCTCAGGTCCGCCGCGGATACGTTCTGGAGGTGATCACCGCCATCGTCATGGTCCATGCCGCCGTCGACCAGATCCCGGAGGTGGCGCAGCTGATCGCGGACCTCGAGGGGGTCAGCGAGGTCTACTCCGTCGCCGGTGACGTGGACCTGGTCGCGATGGTGCGGGTCCGCCGGCACGAGGACCTGCACGAGACGATCGCCGGCCGGCTCAACAAGGTCGACGGCGTGCTGTCCACCCAGACGCTGATCGCCTTCCAGGCCTACAGCAAGCACGATCTCGAGGCGACCTTCTCCCTGGGGATGGAGCCCTGACCGGCCAGTTCGCCGAGGTCACGAGCGGCGAGCTCGTCCGGCAGGGCAACCACTTCACCTCCCGCACCACGGTCGACGGCGAGTTCCCGGTCGAGGCCGGCCGCTACGTCCTCTACGTCAGCCTGGCCGGCGTCTGACCCCTTCCGCGCCGATCTTCCTCTCGTGCAGCACGACACGCGGTGGAGCGATGCACGAGGGGAAGATCAGCGGTAAATCGTCGCCGGCCCTCAGCGCAGGGACTGGCTGACGGTCACCCAGCGCGCGAGCAACCGCTGAGCGTCGCCGCCGTCCAGCGCCGCCGCTGCCCGGTCCCAGCCGGCCTGCAGCCGCGTGACGAGCGAGCCCGGAGCAGCCTCGTAGGCCGCGATCGCCGCCGCCGCGTTGAGCAGCACCGCGTCCCGCACCGGCCCCTGCTCCCCCGCCAGCAACGCCACTGCGACGGCGGCGTTGTGGGCCGCGTCCGCCCCGCGCAGCTGCTCCAGGGTCGCCCGCGCGATCCCCAGAGCAGAAGGGTCGAAGGACTCCACGGACACCTCGCCGTCAGAAACGACCCAGACCGTGGACGGCCCGGTGGTGGTCAGCTCGTCCAGGCCGTCGTCCCCGCGGAAGACCAGCGCCGAGGCGCCCCGGGCAGCCAGCACCCCGGCCATCACCGGTGCCAGCCGGGGGTCGGACACCCCGACGGCCTGCGCCGCCGGCCGGGCCGGGTTGGTGAGCGGCCCCAGCACGTTGAACACCGTCGGCACGCCCAGATCGCGGCGCGGCACCGCGGCGTGCCGCATCCCGGGGTGGAAGACCGGCGCGAAGCAGAACGCGATGCCCGCCTGCTCCAGGCACGGAGCTACGAGAGCCGGCGGCAGGTCGACCGCGACGCCGAGCTCCTCGAGCAGGTCGGCCGAGCCGCAGGCGGAGGAGGCCGCGCGGTTGCCGTGCTTGACGACCGGCACGCCCGCACCCGCCACGACCAGGGCGGCCATCGTCGAGATGTTGACGGTGTTGCTGCGGTCGCCGCCGGTGCCGCAGGTGTCCACGACACGACCCGGCAC
>JBBSKB010000147.1:0-4067 GCA_038256725.1 Mycobacteriales bacterium
GCCGAGCCGGTCGGTGTAGAACGCCTTCGCGCGATCGACGTCGGTGACGGGGATCGGCACCAGCTCGAGCTTCATGTCCACGGACGGGCCTCCGGTCAGGTGGTTGCGGCGAGGAGCTCGTCGAGCTTGGCGTAGCCGTCGTCCACGCCGACGTCCATGCCCCTGACGAGCATGGCGTCGCGGTGGTCATCAGGTCGAACACCTCGGCCTCGAGGTGCACCGGGCGGCCTGGACGGTCACGTCGTCGGGCGCGGCGAGCTCGGTGACTCCCGCGTCGGCGAACCTCAGGAGGTGGCGAGCCGGGCGGCGCGGGTAGCGACGTCGGCCCGGAGCTCGTCGGCGTCCACCCGGGTCGAGGCGCCGTCCTGGACGACCTGGGCGCCGCCCACCCACACGTCGCGCACGTGCCGCCCGTCGGCGGACCAGACCAGGTGGGCCAGCAGGTCGGTGGGGTCACCCACCGGCTCGAAGACCAGGTCGCGGGTGTCCACGTGGACCAGGTCGGCGCGGCGGCCGGCCTCGAGCACGCCCAGGTCGGGCCGGCCGATCGCGTCGGCGGCCGCGCCCGTGGCCAGCCAGAACGACTCCGCGGCGGTGAGCGCGGTGGCCGACCGCTCCCGGAGCCGGGCCATCCCCGCGGCCAGGCGCTGGTCGGCGAGCAGGTCGAGGGAGTCGTTCGACGCCGGGCCGTCGGTGCCCAGGCCCACCCGGATGCCGCGGTCGAGCATGTCCCGGAGGCGGATGACGCCGCTGGCGAGCTTGGCGTTGCTCGCGGGGCAGTGCGCGACGGCGACGTCGTACTCCTGCCACAGGTCGAGGTCGCCGTCGTCCATGTGCACGCAGTGCGCGGCGAGGACGCGCCCACCGAGCACGTCGTGCGCAGCCAGCAGCGCCGGCACCGAGAGGCCGTGGGTCGCGAGCAGGTCATCGCCCTCGGTGGCGGTCTCGGCGACGTGCAGGTGCAGGAGCATCCCGTGCTCACGGGTCAGCTGCGCCGCCTTCCGCAGCACCGGCAGCGGCACGGTGTAGGCGGCGTGCGGCCCGATGCCGTACTCGACGGAGCCGTCGTCCGGCGCGCTCGCGAACAGCGTCTGCGCGTCGGCAAGCTGCTGCTCGAGGGGCGGCAGGCTCGGCATCGGGATCAGCGTGGCGAGGATCAGCGCGCGGGCGCCCGTGACGCCGACGGCGGCGGCGATCCGCTCGGGGTGGAAGTACATCTCGACGCTGGTGGTGATGCCGTTGCCCAGCATCTCCGCCGACGCCGCGGTCATCGCGACCTCGACGTCCTCGGGGGTCAGGCGGGCCTCGCGCGGCCACATGACCTCCTGCAGCCAGCGGTCCAGCGGCAGCCCCTCGCCCTGGCCGCGGAACAGCACCATCGGCGCGTGCGAGTGGGCGTTGACCAGCCCGGGCGTGAGGACGCCGGGCACGGCGACGACGTCGGCGTCCCCCTGCTCGGGCGCCTCCGCGGACGGCCCGACCCACTCGATCATCCCGTCCCGGACATCGACGACGGCATCGGGGACGACGGTGCCGGCGCGGTCCCCGACCACGACCGCCCGGGCGGTGAAGCGCTGACGCATAGCTCGCGACGGTAGCCGCGCCGACCGTCGTCCTCGCAGCAGCGCTCCGGAGCCGCCGATACCGTGGGCGCCATGGACCTCCTCACCGCCGCCGCCTCCGACGAGGGTGGGATCACCGGATTCCTGCTGGATCTCGTGAACTCCCTCGGCCCGGTGGGGGTGGGGCTGGCCATCCTCGCCGAGACGGTGATCCCACCGATCCCCAGCGAGGCCGTGCTCGGGCTGGCCGGCGTGCTCATCAACGACGGCGAGATGGACGTCGTGCCGGTGATCCTCTTCGCCACGCTCGGGTCGATCCTGGGCGCGATCTTCTTCTACTACGTCGGCCAGGCGCTGGGCCCCCGGCGGTCGCACGCCTTCCTCGACCGGCTGCCCCTCGTGGAGACGGGGGACGTCGACAAGACCTTCGCCTGGTTCGAGCGGCACGGCCGGTCGGCGGTCTTCTTCGGCCGCATGGTGCCGATCGTGCGCAGCTTCATCTCCGTGCCGGCCGGCGTCGTCCGGATGCCGATCGGGCAGTTCCTGCTCTTCACCGCCGGTGGCAGCCTGATCTGGAACAGCCTGCTCATCGGGCTGGGCGTGGCGGCCGGCGACTTCGTGCGGGACAACCTGCACTACCTGGACTACGCCGTGGTCGCCGTCGTCGTCGTCGCAGTCGTCTGGTTCGTCTACAAGAAGGCCTCCGGCGGCCTGCGCCGCCCGCCGTCGGCCGGGGCGCAGCTGCCGGCCGACGAGCGCGACCAGGCATGACCCGCCGGCGCCCCGCCGTCGTCGCCTTCGACGTCAACGAGACGCTGCTGGACCTGGCGCCGGTGCGCGCGGCGCTGGTGGAGGCAGGGCAGCCGGGTTCGCTGCTGGCCACGGTGTTCGCGCGGACGCTGCTCACCGGCGTCGCCGCGACCGTCGTGGGCGACTGGTGCTCCTTCCGGGAGGCGTTCGACGCGGCCCTGGAGCAGGAGAGCGAACTCTCCCCCGCTGCTCGGGCAACGGTGCTGGACGGTTTCGCCGAGCTCTCGCCGCACCCGGACGTGGAGCCGGCACTGCGGCGGTTGACCGAGGCCGGCGTCCGCGTCGTGACGCTGTCGCACGGCTCGCCCGGCGTGGCCGAGGCCGGTCTCGCACGGGGCGGGATCACGCCCCTGGTCGAGGCGACGATGACCAGCGAGTCGATCCGCGCGTGGAAGCCCGCCCGGGAGGCGTATCTGTGGGCCGCGGGCCGGTGCGATGTGGCACCCGAGCGGCTGGCGCTGGTCGCCGCGCACGGCTGGGACGTCCTGGGCGCCCAGCGCGCCGGGCTCACCGGCGCCTGGTTCCCGGGCAGCGAGCGGGTGTACCCGTCGGTCTACGCGCCCCCGCACGTGCGGGCCGACGACCTGGCCGGCGCCGTCGAGGCGCTCCTGGCACTGCCGGCGTGAGCGAGCTGATCGACACCCCGCACGGCCCGGCGCGGGTGCTCAGCTCCGGCGACGGCCGCGCGGGCACGCTGGTCCTCGGCCACGGGGCGGGCGGCAGCTCCGAGGCGCCCGACCTGGTGGCGCTCACCGAGGAGGCCGCGGACGCCGGGTGGCTGGTGCACCGGGTGGACCAGCCCTGGCGGGTGGCCGGCAAGCGGATCGCGCCCGCGCCGCCGCGGCTCGACGAGGCGTGGGGCGCGGTGCTGGACCGGCTGCGGCTGACCGACCAGCTGCCCGGCCGGCTCGTGCTGGGCGGCCGGAGCGCCGGTGCCCGGGTGGCCTGCCGGACGGCGGCGGCCGAGGGAGCGTCCGGCGTGCTGGCGCTGGCGTTCCCGCTGCACCCGCCGGGCAGGCCGGAGAAGACCCGCGCCCCGGAGCTGACCGGCGTCGGGGTGCCGATCGTCGTGGTGCAGGGCGAGACCGACGCGATGGGCCGCCCGGAGCACGTCGCCGCGGCGCTGGCCGGGCACGGGCTGGCCTCGGTCTACGCCGTGCCGGGCGACCACGCGCTGAAGAAGAACCCCGGCCTGGCGGCCGCGGCCGCGCTGTCCTGGTTGACCGAGGTGCTCCCGGCCTGACTCCCCCGGCTCGCGCTAGAAGGGCGGCGGGTCGTCGTCCTCGCTGACCGGGGCGCGGGAGCCCGGTGGTCGGGTGGTGCGGGGAACGCCGCTGGGGGTGGTGACGGTGAGGGTGCCGTCGGGGGTCATGGTGAACCGCCAGCCGGGGGCGTGGGTCTTGAGCCGGTGGTGCCGGCGGCACAGGCAGCAGAGGTTGGCGCAGCTCGTCGGGCCGCCCTGGGCGTGCGGGGCGACGTGGTCCAGGTCGGTGCGGGCGACGCTGTTGCGGCAGCCGGGGTGGCGGCAGGTGCGGTCGCGGGTGCGGACGTACCGGCGTTGGGCGTGGCTGGGCCGGTACCGGTCGACGTCGGCGGGGGCGTCCAGGAGCGGGCAGTCGCACGGGGTGGCGCCGCCGGTGGCCGGGTGGTGGGGGCAGCCGCGGCGGACCAGGCGTTCCAGTTCGGCGCGGGTCA
>JBBSKB010000148.1:0-4035 GCA_038256725.1 Mycobacteriales bacterium
CGCTGGCTGCCGGTCCGCCTCGCCTGGGGCCGTACGGCAGCTGCCGCCGCGGTGCTGCGCGACGACGTCGAGCTGTTCGCGCTGCGCGCAGCCGTGCAACGGCCGCTGGCAGAGCTGGCCACCCTCGGCCCGGACCCGGTGGGCCGGTGGCGGCGCGGCGAGCCCGCGGCGGCCGAGGCGCTGGCCGCGCTCGAACGACGGGCCTCCGGCCTGCGCTAGCCCGTTCTGCGCTCAGTCCTTCTTCTGCGCAGGCCAGGGAGCGTCGGCCGGGCGCAGGTCCACGTAGCCGTCGCGCCGGGCCCGGTCCGCGGCGAGCACGCCCAGGGCCGCCATGGCGTTCTCGAGCCCCCCGTCCAGCACCTGCCGGACGAGGTCGTCCAGCGGCTGCCAGCTGGCCGTCATGTCCGCCTCCTCGTGCTCCTGGACGTCGCGGTGCACCTCGCTGACGTCCCGGGCGAGGAAGATCCGGATCGCCTCGTCGCTCATCCCGGGCGTGGTGAGCGCGTCGACCAGCACGTGCCACGTGGCGGCGGCCAGGCCCGCCTCCTCGGCCAGCTCCCGCTGCGCGGCGGCGAGCGCGAGCTCGCCGGGGTGGTCGAGCAGCCCGGCCGGGATCTCCTGCAACCGCCGGCCCACCGGGTGCCGGTACTGGTCGAGGACCAGCACCCGGTCCTGGTCGTCGAGGGCCACGACGCCGACGGCGCCCGGGTGCTCCACCACGTCCCGCTGCGAGGTCGTGCGGCCGGGCATCGTGACGACGTCCCGCCGCAGCCGGATGACGTGCCCCTCGAAGACGGTCTGGCTGCTCTGCACCTGGTAGTCGTGCGCTGCGGTCATCGCCGCAGTGTGCCCGGGCTGGTCGGCGCCGCCACCGGGTGCCTACCGGGACCGGCTCGCTGTGCGGCTGCACAGTGCGGCACGTCACATCCGGTGACGGTGGCGCTACCCCGTGGGGGGCTACGCCGTTACCGTCCTTCCTGACGGCTCCACCTGGCCCGAAGTGACTACTCGCGCTCCCGTCCCGGCCCACCCCCGCCGGCGGACCTCGCCTCCCTGTCCCCGAGAGAGAGGGTGCTCCCGTGCCCCCGTCCGACCTGCCGAACGATGCTGCAGAGCGCGTCCTCGAGCACCCCCTGGACCGCCGCCGCTTCCTCACCTACCTGGTGGCGGCCCCCACGCTGGCCGTCGCCGTCCGCTACGGCCTGGCTCCCGACAACGCCTTCGCGGCGATCCCCGGGACACCGGAGCCGGCCGACTTCCAGGACCTCGGCGACATCCTCATCCTGGGCGCGAAGGCCACCGAGCCGCTGCTCATCCAGCTGGTGCTGGAGCAGGACGGCACCGTGTCCTGCGCCCTCCCGCGCGAGGAGGCCGGCCAGGGCATCACGACGGCCGTCGCCATGCTCATCGCGGAGGAGCTCGACCTGCCGCTCAGCCGGGTGCGCGTCACCCTGGCCGACGCCCGGCCCGAGCTGCTCACCGGTCAGCTCACCGGCGGCTCCAACACCATCCGCTC
This sequence comes from Mycobacteriales bacterium, assembly GCA_038256725.1. Lineage (GTDB taxonomy): Bacteria > Actinomycetota > Actinomycetes > Mycobacteriales > Geodermatophilaceae > Blastococcus. The sequence continues at coordinate 1,517 of JBBSKB010000148.1, forward strand.
GGTCTACGAGCCGGTCCGGCAGGCTGCTGCGGCGATGCGCGGCACGCTCATCGCCGCCGCCGCTGAGCAGTGGGGCACCTCCACCGCCGGCATCACCACCGCCGACGGCTCCGTCGTCGCTCCCGACGGCCGTACGGCGACGTACGCCTCGCTGGCCTCGCTGGCGACCTCGCCGACCCTGTTCGCCGCGACCGCCCAGCCCAAGGCCCTCGCCGACCGCACGCTGGTCGGCACCCCGCAGAACCGGATCGATGCGCGGGCGATGGTCACCGGGGCCTTCCAGTACACCAACGACCTCGAGCCGGTCCCGGGCGCGCTGCGCGCGATGGTCACCCGCCCGCCGACGATCCGCGGCCGGGTGGACAAGATCCTCAACGAGGCCGCCGTGCGCGCCCTGCCGGGCGTCGTGGACCTGGCGGTCATCGACCTGTCCGTCGGCGGGGCCGGCGACGACGCCGTCCTCATCCCCCGGTCGACCGGCGTGGCCGTGGTCGCCGAGACCTTCGGCCAGGCGCTCGACGCCAAGGAGGCGCTCGAGGTCAGCTGGCTGGCCGGCCCGGTCGACCCGGCCGAGGACGACGAGTCCATCCAGGCCAAGCTGCGGGCCGTCCAGCTGCCGTTCGGCGTGCCGGTGGTCCCGCTGGTGACCAAGTTCGTCGAGGGCGAGTTCTACTGGCACTTCGCCAGCCACGCCCCGCTGGAGACCAACACCGCCATCGCCGACGTGCGCGCCGACGGCGCGGACGTCTGGGCCGGCACCAAGGTCCCCGTCGTCGCCCAGCAGACGATCGAGGCCGAGCTCGGCGTGCCCGTGAAGCTGCACGTCGTGCAGGGCGGCGGCTCGTTCGGCCGCCGGCTGTTCTTCGACGGCGCCCTGGAGGCCGCCCGCATCTCGAAGGCGGTCGGCCGCCCGGTCAAGACGATGATGACCCGCATCGACGACACCCGGCACGGGCGGGCCCGCGCCGCGAGCGTCAACCACATCCGGATGACCTACGAGCTCGACCACGTGCTGAGCATGGAGCAGCGGGTCGCCAGCGTGGAGACCGACTTCCGGCACGGACTCGGCGAGATCATCACCGCTGCCGGTGGCGCGCAGCTCAACCTGCCGCCCGCGGCGGTGCCCGTCTCGCTCGGCGGCAACGCCAGCTTCGCGCAGACCGTCTTCCTCACCACCGTCAAGTCGCCGTACTCGTTCGGCGTGACGAACCAGGCCCTCAACGAGCTGAACCTCCCCTTCAACACCGCGAGCTGGCGGTCGGTCTACTCGGCGCCCGCCCGCGGCTGCGAGGAGATCATGGTCGACGAGCTCGCGGCGGCCATGGGCAAGGACCCCGCGGAGTTCCGGCTGGAGTTCCTCCCCGACGAGCGCTCGCGCGCCGTGCTCCGGAAGGTCATGGAGATGGGCGAGTGGGGCCGCAGCACGCCGGCCGGCACCGCCCAGGGCATCGGCTTCCACGAGGAGTACAAGTCGATGACCGCGTGCCTGGTCGAGATCGACGCGACCGACCCCCAGGACCCGCGGGTCACGCGGGCCTCGATCGCCTGCGACGTCGGCCTGCCCATCAACCCCCGCGGGCTCGAGGCGCAGCTGCAGGGCGGGCTCACCGACGCCATCGGCACCGTGCTGCGCGCCGGGCTGCACCTGCGTGACGGCGGCTTCCTCGAGGGCAGCTACTCGCAGTTCCACTTCCCCCGCCAGGCCGACAGCCCGCCGCGGGTCGACGTCCACATCTTCCCCGACACCACCGGCGAGCCCGGCGGCGCCGGCGAGCTGGGTGTCCCCGCGGCCGTCGGCGCCGTCGCCAACGCCTACGCGCGGGCCACCGGCACCAAGCCGCGCAGCTTCCCGATCATCTTCCCCGTCGACTTCACGCCCTTCCCGACCGGCAGCGGGTCGACCCGCGTCAACCCCCGCTAGGAGCCCGACGTGCCCAAGTACTCGTTCCAGCTCAACGGCAAGACGGTGGACGTCGACGCGCCCGCGGACCTCTCGGTCCTGTGGGCCCTGCGCGACAAGCTCGGCGTCACCGGGCCCAAGTACGGCTGCGGCATCGACGTCTGCAAGGCGTGCACCAGCCACCTGGACGGCAAGGAGTTCAACCCCTGCGTCACGAACGTCGCCGACGTGGCCGGGCGCAAGGTGACGACCATCGAGGGCCTGGCCGACGGCGACGTGCTGCACCCGGTGCAGGAGGCATGGCTCGAGCAGGACGTCGCGCAGTGCGGCTACTGCCAGCCCGGCCAGATCATGGCCGCCGTCGCGCTGCTGAAGCGGACGAAGAACCCGACCGACGCCGACATCGACGCGATCGAGAACGTGTGCCGCTGCGGCACGTACTTCCGGGTGCGGACGGCGATCAAGAGCGCGCAGCGGAAGATGGCCGAGCGCGCCGGCAGCACGACCACCGAGCCGGCTCCCGAGCCGACCCCGACCCCGACGCCCACGCCCTCGACGGGGCTGATCGGCACCGTCACCGGCACCCTGGGCGGGCTGCTGTAGCCGTCCCTCCCCTGCC
>JBBSKB010000149.1:0-3750 GCA_038256725.1 Mycobacteriales bacterium
ACTCCATCTGGCCCACGAAGCCGAAGCGGTCGCGCAGCGGTCCGGTGAGCAGGCCGGCGCGGGTGGTGGCGCCGACGAGGGTGAACGGGTTGATCTCCAGCGGGATCGCCGTGGCGCCGGGCCCCTTGCCGACGACGACGTCGACCCGGAAGTCCTCCATCGCCATGTACAGCAGTTCTTCGGCCGGGCGGGCGATCCGGTGGATCTCGTCGATGAACAGCACGTCGCCGGGCGAGAGGTTGGACAGCATCGCCGCGAGGTCGCCGGAGCGCTCGATGGCCGGGCCGCTGGTGATCTTCACCGCCGTCCCCAGCTCCGAGCCGATGATCAGGGCCAGGCTGGTCTTGCCGAGTCCGGGTGGCCCGGAGAGCAGCACGTGGTCCGGCGGGCGGCCGCGCCGCTTGGCGCCCTCCAGCACCAGGGCCAGCTGCCGGGACACCTTCGGCTGGCCGATGAAGTCGTGCAGCGAGTGCGGGCGCAGCGCCGACTCGACGACCCGCTCCTCGTCACCGGCCTGCGAGGACACCGCCCAGTCCTGGCCGACGTCGCCGCTCACGTCCCCGGTCAGCGACCGGTCGAACGGGGCGCTCATGCCCGGCCCAGCAGCTGGAGCGCCCGGCGCAGCAGGACGGCGACCTCCACCGAGCCGGTCTCGACGATCTGGGCGTCGGCGACGGGGGCGAGCTCGACGACGGCGGTCTCCGCCTCCCTGCCCGACCAGCCGAGGCCGACGAGGGCGGAGGTGAGCTGGTCGCGCCACGGCGCGACGGGGGTGACCGACGGGAGGCCGGCGGGCGCGGGGCCGTCCAGCGAGGTGTCGGTGCTGATCGAGCCCAGCCGGTCGCGCAACTCGAGGATGAGGCGCTCCGCGCCCTTCTTCCCGATCCCGGGCACCTGCATGAGCGCCTTGACGTCGGCCAGCGAGACCGCGCGACGCACCTCGCGCGGCGGGTGGATGGCCAGCACTGCCTGGGCGAGCCGGGGGCCGACGCCGTTGGCCGTCTGCAGCAGCTCGAACAGTTGGCGCTCGTCGTCGTCGGCGAAGCCGTAGAGGGTCAGCGAGTCCTCGCGGACGATCAGGCTGGTCGACAGCCGGGCGGTCTCGCCCACCTGCAGCCGCGCGATCGTGCCCGGGGTGCACTGCACCGCCAGGCCGATGCCGCCGACCTCCACCACCGCACCGTCCGGCGACACCGCGGCCACCCGGCCGTTCACCGAGGCGATCATCGGGCCGCCACCCCCTGCCAGCGGGGCAGCGTGCGCTGGACGACGGGCGCGCCGATGCCGCCGGCGAGGGCCGCCGAGCGCAGCCGCTGCTGGGCCGGACCGCGCCACACGTGGCAGACGGCGAGTGCCAGGGCGTCGGCGGCGTCGGCCGGTTTCGGCGCCTCGGCGAGGCCGAGCACACGGGTGACCATGAGCGTGACCTGGTCCTTGTCCGCACGGCCGTTGCCCGAGATCGCCGCCTTGACCTCGCTCGGCGTGTGCCAGGCGACCGGCCGGTCGGCCTGCGCGGCGGCCAGCGCCGCCACCCCCGCGGCCTGCGCGGTGCCGGTGGCGGTGCCCTTGTTGTTCTGCGTGAAGACCCGTTCGATCGCGATCACGTCGGGCCGGTACTCGCGGAGCAGCGCGGTCACCGCGGTGTGCAGCTCGAGCAGGCGCAGCTCCAGGTCCAGCTCCGCGAGCGTGCGGATCACGCCCACGCCGACCGCAGTCGGCCGGGCGCCGGGGCGGCCGTCGACCACGCCCCAGCCGCACCGGGTCAGCCCCGGATCGATGCCGAGCACCCGCATGGCCACGCTCCTAGCTTCGCACGAACACCTGTTCGATCCGAACGCTAGCCCGCACCTCGCAGCACTCCCGACACGACGCGCCGGAGCGCGCCACCGTCAGGCGTCGATCTTCTCCATGACCTCGTCGGACACGTCGTAGTTCGCGTAGACGTTCTGCACGTCGTCGAGGTCCTCGAGGGCGTCGATGAGGCGGAACACCTTGCCGGCGCCGTCCTCGTCGAGCTCGACCTGCACGCTGGGCAGGAAGCCCATGTCGGCGGAGTCGTAGTCGATGCCGGCGTCCTGCAGAGCGGTGCGCACGGCCACCATGTCGCCCGGCTCGCTGACGACCTCCAGGGTGTCGCCGAGGTCGCGCACCTCCTCGGCGCCGGCGTCGAGGACGGCGAGGAGGACCGAGTCCTCCTCGGTGCTCCCGGAGCCCTGGGCCTTCGGCACCACGACGACGCCCTTGCGGGAGAAGAGGTAGGACACCGAGCCGGGGTCGGCCATGGTCCCGCCGTTGCGGGTCATGGCGGTGCGGACCTCCATGGCCGAGCGGTTCTTGTTGTCCGTCAGGCACTCGATGAGCACGGCGACGCCGCTGGGGCCGTAGCCCTCGTAGGTGATGCCCTGGTAGTCGACACCGCCGGCCTCGGCGCCGGAACCGCGCTTGACCGCGCGGTCGATGTTGTCGTTCGGCACCGAGCTCTTCTTCGCCTTCTGGACGGCGTCGTAGAGCGTCGGGTTGCCGGACAGGTCACCGCCGCCGGTGCGGGCGGCGACCTCGATGTTCTTGATCAGCTTGGCGAAGAGCTTGCCGCGCTTGGCATCGATGCCGGCCTTCTTGTGCTTGGTCGTCGCCCACTTGGAATGGCCGCTCATGAGATCTCCTCCTCGGTTCCGGCGGCCCTGTTCGGAGCACGGCCGGCCTGCTGGGCTGGGAGCGCGGCGACCCGACGTCGGACGATGTCGACGAACAGCGCGTGCACCCGGCGGTCCCCGGTCAGTTCGGGGTGGAAGCTCGTGGCCACCAGGTTCCCCTGGCGGACCGCGACGATCCTACCGTCGGCGGCTCCCCCCACGATCCGGCCGAGGACGACGACCTCGTCGCCGGCCTCCTCCACCCACGGCGCCCGGATGAAGACCGCGTGCAGCGAGCCCCCGCCGAGGCCGGCGAGGTCGATCTCGGACTCGAAGCTGTCCGCCTGCCGGCCGAAGGCGTTGCGGCGGACGGTGACGTCCAACCCGCCGACCGTCTCCTGGTCCGGCGGCGCGTCCAGCAGCCGGTCGGCGAGCAGGATCATCCCCGCGCAGCTGCCGTAGACGGGTAACCCGGCGCGCACCGCGTCGCGCAGCGGATCGAGCAGTCCGAACCGGCGGGCGAGCTTGGCGATCGTCGTGGACTCCCCGCCGGGGAGGACCAGGCCGTCGACGGCGGCGAGCTCCTCGGGGCGCCGCACCGCCGCCGCGCCGGCGCCCTGGTCCCGCAGGGCGGCCAGGTGCTCCCGGACATCTCCCTGCAGCGCGAGCACCCCGATGAGGGGCGGTGTCACCAGCCGCGGGTGGCGAAGCGCTGGTCGGCCGGCAGCGTGGAGACGTTCAGCCCCACCATGGCCTCGCCCAGCCCGCGGGAGACCTTGGCGATCACGTCGGGGTCGTCGTGGAAGGTCGTCGCCTGCACGATGGCTGCCGCGCGCAGCGCCGGGTCGCCGGACTTGAAGATGCCCGAACCCACGAAGACGCCCTCGGCGCCGAGCTGCATCATCATGGCCGCGTCCGCGGGGGTGGCGATGCCGCCGGCGGTGAACAGCACGACCGGCAGCTTGCCCTCTCTCGCGACGAGGGCCACGAGCTCGATCGGGGCCCGCAGCTCCTTGGCCGCCACGAACAGCTCGGTCTCGTCCATCGTGCCCAGCGCGCGGATGCCGGCGCGGATCGAGCGCATGTGCCGGGTGGCCTCGACGACGTTGCCGGTGCC
>JBBSKB010000150.1:0-2906 GCA_038256725.1 Mycobacteriales bacterium
GAGGTCGGCGGCGAGCCACGCTGCGGCACCGCCCGCGAGCAGGAGCACGACGACGAGCACGAGGTCTGTCATGCCGGTACCCGGAGGCGGGTGACGACGAGCGGCATGCCACCGCGGGGGTGGACGGCGACCTGCGCGGCCGGCTGCGGGCGGGACCAGTCCGGCGTTACGTCGATGCGGTACGACGACAGCAGCCGGCTGAGGACGAGGACCATCTCCCCCAGGGCGAACTCGCGTCCGATGCAGAGCCGGGGGCCCTGTCCGAACGGGAGGTAGCCAGAGCGGACGGCGCTCTCGCCGAGGAACCGCTCCGGCCGGAAGGCCAGCGGGTCGGGCCACGTGTTGGCGCGCCGGTGCAGCAGCCAGGGGCTGATGATCACGAGCGTGCCGGCGGGGACGTCACGACCGGCGACCACGTCGGGCTGCTGCGAGCGGCGCGAGAGGGCCCAGGCCGGCGGGTAGAGGCGCAGCGCCTCGTCGACGACGGCCCGCATCCACGGCAGCCGGTCCCGGTGGCCGACCAGCGGCACCGGCCCCGGGTGGGCGGCGAGCTCGGCGCGCGCCCGGTCCTGGGCGGCCTGGTCCTCGGCCAGCAGCATCAGCGTCCAGGCGAGTGCCGCGGCCACTGTCTCGTGCCCGGCGATGACCATGGTCACCAGCTCGTCGCGGATCTCGGCGTCGCGCAGGCCGCTGTCGAGCAGCAGCCCGAGGAGGTCGTCGCCGTACGAGTCGCCCTCCGAGTCGCCGCTGTGCCCCCGCGCGCGCCGCTCGGCGATGATCTGCGCGGAGATGACGTCGAGCCGGCGCCGCGTCGCGCGGAGCCGGACCTTCAGCGGTGTCGGCACCCGGTCGGGGATCGGCAGGATGGCCCGGCCGGCGCGGACGACCAGCTCGGCCGCCTCACTGGTCGCGTCCAGTAGGTCCTGGGCGTGCCCGGTCAGGTCGGCGGAGAAGAGTGCGCGCCCCACGGCGTCGAGCCCGATCCGGTGGGTCAGCGCCGCCACGTCGACGACCGCCCCGTCCTGCAGCGCGGGGCCCGACAGCCCGGCGCCGATCGCGTCGTCGGCGGCCTCGCGCACCTGGTCCCCCACCGCTTCCAGCCGCTGGTGGTGGAAGGCGGGAGCGGCGAGCCGGCGGTGCTCGATCCAGTTCGGCTCGGCGGAGGCGAGGAGGCCGGGGCCGGTGACCCGGGCCAGCGCGGCGTACTGCACGGTCTGCTTGCCCCAGTGCCGCGCCGACGCCTGGAGCACGTGCCGGGCGGCGTCCGGGTCGTTGACGAGCAGCGCGGGTGGACCCGGCACCGGGAAGGAGACGAGGTCGCCGTGGCGCTCCGCGACCTCGACGAGGAAGGACAGCGGGTCCGCGCGCACCGACCGGAACGCCCGCGCCATGTCGAGGCTGCTCGGGCCCGGGACGCCGATGTCGGTGGGCTGCATCGCATCCAGGCGGGTCCGGAGCGCGGCGGTCACGCGCTCTCCTCGCCGTCGCGTCTGCCGAGCCACACCCAGACGACGGTAGTGCTCAGCACCAGGGCGAAGCCGAAGCCGAGGTCCTCGACCGGCGCGAAGACGAGCCGGCCGTCACCCACGAACCGCACGTCGCCGCTGCCGAGGATCGCGTCGCCGTCGTAGCGGACGATGCGGCGGCCGGTGAGCCAGCCGTTGGTCAGCAGCTGGAAGAACACGATGATGCCGTACGCGGACCACCAGTTCGCCGTGCTCGTCACCCGGGTGCGCGCGACCCAGCGGTCCAGCGCGATCGTCGCCAGCACCGCCACCACCGTGAGCGCCGTGTAGGTCATCACACCCCCTCGCGGCGTCGAGCGCTCCGGGGCGTGTTGCCGCGGACCACCTTCACCGCCTCGTACGTCAGCACCGTCACGACCGGGATGACGACGAAGAAACCCACCTCCTCGAGCGGCAGCCCCGCGACCCGCCACGGCAGCGTCTGGGCCGGGTCGAAGTGCCAGTGACGGGCGTGCGTGGCGTAGAGGTCCCAAAGCAGGAACGGCGACCCGGCGGCCAGCACGGTCAGGAGCAGCCGGCCCGGCTGCCGCAGCACCCGCAGCCGGAACGCCGGCACCAGCGGCAGCGTGCCGGCCAGGCAGAACGCCAGCATCGCGACGTACGACCAGCGCTCGAGGCCCATCAGGACGGCACCGGCAGCGCCGACCGGTCGCCCGTCAGCCGCTTGAGGACGAGCTCGGCGCTGATCAGGCACATCGGCAGCCCCACCCCGGGGACGGTGCTCGCTCCGGCGTAGAGCAGCCCGTCCACCTTGGCGGAGGCGTTGCCGGGGCGGAGGAACGCGCTCTGACGCAGCGTGTGCTCGAGGCCGAGCGCGCCACCCCGCCAGGCGTTGTAGCGCCGCTCGAAGTCCGCCGGCCCGACGGTGTGCCGCACCAGGACGCGCCCCCGCAGGTCGCTGACCCCGGCCCACGTCGCCACCTGGTCGATCGCCGCGTCCACGGCGCGTTCGACAGCCTCCGACCCCCGCCCGTCGTCGCCCCCGCTGCCGATCTCCACGTCGGCGGGCACCGGCACGAGGACGAAGAGGTTCTCGCACCCCTCCGGCGCCACGGTACGGTCGGTCGCCGACGGCTTGCAGACGTAGATCGACGCGGGCTCCGGGACCCTGGCGTCCGGTCCGAAGATGTCGCCGAAGTTGCTGTCCCAGTCGGACACGAAGAACAACGAGTGGTGCGCGAGCTCGGGGAGCCGGCCCTCGATGCCGAGCATCGCCAGCACGGCGCCGGGGCCCGGTGACCGGTGCCGCCACGCCGGCTCGGGATGGGTCTGCAGCGCGGCGGGGAGGAGCGCGGTCTCGAGGTGGTGCAGGTCCGCGGCACCGACGACCACGTCGGCCGGGAGCGTACGGCGACCGCCGCCGGCCACCTCGTGCTCGAC
>JBBSKB010000151.1:0-2783 GCA_038256725.1 Mycobacteriales bacterium
GCCGGCGGCCGGGGACCGTCGATCAGCGGCGGGTCGGAGGTGCAGGGCGGTGAGGATGGTGCGGGGGTGCATGGGTGCGGGTGCTCCGGGGGGTGCGTGCAGCGGCGTCCGACCAGGGACGACGAGGGCTGCGACGGGTGTGCGGTCTGCGGCTCCGTGGCGACCGGAGGCGCGGGCAGGCCACCGGCTGTGGCGTGCGGGGGACGTCTCGGGGTGCGCACGTCGGGGAGGACGGCGCCGGGCGTGCGCCCCTGGCTGGGGACGTCTCGGCCGTGCGGACTGCAGCCACGGTAGCCACCGTTACGGTTCCGTGACAATCGGCGGCGGCGTGTCGTCGGCGTGACACGCGCCTCGGTGTCAGCAGATCTCGCCAGTCGCCCCTGGTCAGCCCGGGTCCTTCTCCTCCGTCACGAAGGCGCGCGCCTCGCGCAGCCAGCCGAGGCAGGCCGCCTCGTCGGGGGCGGGGAACTGCACCCACTCGCGCATCGGCCGGCCGGGTCGCGGCGCGCACGGCAGCCCACGCCCGTCGGCGATCAGCTCGCGCACCCGGTCGGCCGGCAGCTTCACGGTCAGCTCGGTCGCCGTCGCGAACCCGTAGAACCGCCCGCCCGCCGCGATCCCCGGGGACCGGAGCATGCGCCGGCGCTCGTCGTCCGGGTGCGCCGCGAGCAGCCGGGCGACTGCGGCGTCGAACACGTCTTGGAGATCTCCCGGCGCGGACCCGGTCACGTCGGCCTCCTCGGTGCGGGAGCTCGGGGACGGCGGCAGGCTAGCGCGCGGGGCGACGCGGGAGCAGCAGCCGGCGTCCGCAGTCGATGAGGTGCTCGCGCAGGACGGCGTCGTCGAGCGCGGCGCCCGCCGGGTCGGCGGCCGGGCCGGGGAGCCCCGCGAGGAAGAGCGCCGCCGCGACCCGCCGGTCGGGCTCCGGGCCGGCCAGCAGCTCGACGATCCGGTGCAGCACCTCCATGAGCGCGGGGTTCTGCTCGAGCAGGTGCCGCACCGCGACGTCCCCCATGAGCACCGACAGGCCCCCGCGGTTGCTGATCAGCAGGTCCACGACACCGGCGACGATCAGCTCGACCCGGCCGCGCCGGCTGCGTTCGGCGGAGGCCGCGTCGGCCAGTCGCCCGAGCTCGTCGAGGGCGGGCCGCAGCGCAGCCAGGACGATCTCGTCCTTGGACCGGTAGTGCCAGTAGACCGCGGCCTTGGTCACGCCGAGCGCATCGGCGATCTTCTGCAGGGAGGTCTCGCTCACGCCCTCCTCGGCGAAGAGCCGGAGCGCGGCCTTCTCGACCCGCGCCCGACCCGCGCCGGCGCCGCGCTCGGTCGCCCCCTGCGCCGGCACCGTGCCCGCTGATCCGCTCATCGCTGCTCCTCCATCCGTCGACGTGGCCCATCTCACCTAGCCGAACGGCTAGGGACAGCCTAGCCGCCCGGCTAATGTTCTGGACGCCGGTACGTCGTACTCGTCGACGCATCCGAGCCCGCATGCCGCCGCTCCGGCGCGGTGCCGGGCCACCCCGACCCAGGAGCTCCCGTGGCAACCCTGCTCTACCGGCTCGGCCGGTTCTCCTTCCGGCGCCGCGGCGTGGTGACCCTCGCCTGGGTCCTGCTGCTCGCCCTCTTCGGCGCCGGTGCGGCCACCCTGTCCGGCCCGACCTCGGACGCGTTCACCATCCCCGGCGTCGAGTCGATCAAGGCCTTCGACACCCTCGAGCAGAAGATGGGCATGGCGGCGGACAACGCCACCGCCCGCGTCGTCTTCACCGTCGACGACGACGCCACCCTGGTCGACGCCGCGCAGCGCACGGCCATCGAGGAGGCGCTCGCGACGGTCGCCCAGGCGCCGCACGTGGCCTCGGTGACCGATCCGTTCGGAGAGAACGGCGTCGCCGAGGACGGGCGGACCGCCTACGCCCAGGTGGCCTACGACATCCAGACCATCGACGTCACCGAGAGCGACCGCGAAGCGCTGTTCGACGCCGGCCGCGGCGCCGAGAGCGCCGGCCTGCAGGTCGAGTTCGGCGGCGACGCCACCCAGGGCGTGCCGGAGCAGAGCGCCGCCGAGGTCATCGGGCTGCTGGTCGCCGCGCTGGTCCTCGCGCTGACCTTCGGCTCCCTGGTCGCCGCGGGGCTGCCGCTGCTCACCGCGGTCATCGGCGTTGCCCTCGGCGTCTCCGGCGTGCAGATCGCCACCGGCTTCGTCGAGCTGAGCTCGAGCACCCCGACGCTGGCCCTGATGCTCGGCCTCGCGGTCGCCATCGACTACGCGCTGTTCATCGTGTCCCGCTACCGCCACGAGCTGTTCCTCGGCCGGGACCCGGAGGAGGCCGCCGGCCGCGCCGTGGGCACCGCCGGCTCGGCGGTCGTCTTCGCCGGCCTGACGGTCGTCATCGCGCTCTCCGCGCTCTCCGTCGTCGGCGTCCCGTTCCTCACCGCGATGGGCCTGGCCGCCGCCGGCACCGTCGCCGTCGCCGTCGTCATCGCGTTGACCTTGCTGCCGGCGGTGCTCGGCTTCGCCGGGCTGCGGATCCTGGGCAAGCGCGGGCGCGCCCGCCTCGAGGCCGAGGAGACGGCGACGTCGCCCTTCGGCGAGCGCTGGGGCCGCGGCCTGATCCGCCACCGGCTGGTCGCCCTCCTGGTCACCGCCGGCGCGCTGCTCGTCGTCGCCGTCCCAGCGCTGGACCTCGAACTCGGCCTGCCCGACGAGAGCACCGCGGCGCCCGACACGTCCCAGCGCCAGGCCTACGCCCAGCTCAGCGAGGGCTTCGGGCCCGGCTTCA